>LADM01000112.1 GCA_000961645.1 Gammaproteobacteria bacterium BRH_c0
GTTCACTGCCGCACAGGCAGCTTAGAAATTGGTGGTGATGGACACATGGCCCAGCAGGTCGTTCACTGCCGCACAGGCAGCTTAGAAATTGCAGCGCGGCCATCAGCTTGTCGATGGTGGGTTCACTGCCGCACAGGCAGCTTAGAAAGTCACGGTAATGCCGCCTCAGTAGGAATAGTGGTTCACTGCCGCACAGGCAGCTTAGAAATGTTGTGATTGATCAATCCGTTGGAATTCGATGTTCACTGCCGCACAGGCAGCTTAGAAAAGGGAGTTCCAGAACTCGATTGACGAGTCGGTGTTCACTGCCGCACAGGCAGCTTAGAAAAAACACTTCCTGGCGTTTTTTGTGGGGGATGCGTTCACTGCCGCACAGGCAGCTTAGAAATGCTGGGTTACGCCTCAGAGACCGACGATTTTGTTCACTGCCGCACAGGCAGCTTAGAAATTTTAAGTCGCGGAATTCTTTTTGCGCCTCCAGTTCACTGCCGCACAGGCAGCTTAGAAATGACGCCCCGGCAGATGGCAGCACTCCGGCATGTTCACTGCCGCACAGGCAGCTTAGAAATTGCGCAGCTTGACGAGCGCAGTGTTCAATTCGTTCACTGCCGCACAGGCAGCTTAGAAATGCCGACGATACCCTGTACTACCAGATCACTGGTTCACTGCCGCACAGGCAGCTTAGAAAAGCAAGGCGGCGATGGTGGTTAAGCACCAGCAGTTCACTGCCGCACAGGCAGCTTAGAAATGCATTTTACCGTGGTGCAACGATAACCCCACGTTCACTGCCGCACAGGCAGCTTAGAAAAACACTGGAACTGAGGCTGGCAAGGCTCGAAAGTTCACTGCCGCACAGGCAGCTTAGAAACGGCATTGCGCATTAGATAGCTGCCGATTGTGGTTCACTGCCGCACAGGCAGCTTAGAAAGTATGCTTAACGAGGATGATGGCTGGCTGTCTGTTCACTGCCGCACAGGCAGCTTAGAAAGCATGGGCTGCGGCTGAGTCGGCGCAAAAAATGTTCACTGCCGCACAGGCAGCTTAGAAAACCCTTAAACCCTTTCTTCGGGTACTCGAAAGGTTCACTGCCGCACAGGCAGCTTAGAAAAGTCTGACGTGTTGTAGACTGTCACAGCAGGAGTTCACTGCCGCACAGGCAGCTTAGAAAAGCTGGCTGTTTGAGCGGGAGTGGGATATCCCGTTCACTGCCGCACAGGCAGCTTAGAAATTTGCTTTTGGCGTAGCGTTTTTCGCGGGCTTGTTCACTGCCGCACAGGCAGCTTAGAAAGAAAAGGTCTTGAAATGCACATACAGAACGACGTTCACTGCCGCACAGGCAGCTTAGAAATATAGGTACAGCGGGTGCAACCTGGAAAAATCGTTCACTGCCGCACAGGCAGCTTAGAAAAGCGATAGCTGGCGGTTTGATATCGACGGTGAGTTCACTGCCGCACAGGCAGCTTAGAAACGTGCCATCCGGCCCGGTCACGGTGTAGGTTAGTTCACTGCCGCACAGGCAGCTTAGAAATGCTGTTCAGATTCAAGAGCGCACATAACCCGGTTCACTGCCGCACAGGCAGCTTAGAAATTGGCGGTGAGGTGTGTCACTTTGCTTTCCATGTTCACTGCCGCACAGGCAGCTTAGAAATGCAAACCAACCAGGCCATGCAGCACAACCTCGTTCACTGCCGCACAGGCAGCTTAGAAATTCTTCGGGAGCCTGCCGGTCACCGGGTTATCGTTCACTGCCGCACAGGCAGCTTAGAAAGTAACCTACACCCTCACCGGCCCTGATGGCTCGTTCACTGCCGCACAGGCAGCTTAGAAAAATAACCGCCAATCGAATCGGCAACATCCTGCGTTCACTGCCGCACAGGCAGCTTAGAAATATGAAGAAAAGCTGGAGCTGATGGTTGATCCGTTCACTGCCGCACAGGCAGCTTAGAAAATATTGCGGATTTTCGCAGATTGGTCGGGCTACTTCACTTCCCGCCAGACAGCCCTTGGGGGTAGCCATGCCCGCCGGGCAAAGTGCTCCCAGACGCGCAGTCTGGGGCAGCAGCGAGGGCAGGGCGACTCCTACGCGGGAGCATCCCCGGAGCCCGCCAAGACGCCGCATCCATGCCGCCCGACCCAAAGACAAAAATCACTGGGTCCCCCACATAGACCCAAAGACTTTGCATAGAGACCCAAAGATTTCCGGGCAACAAAAAAGGGCTACCTCTCGGTAACCCTTTGATGCGTATCTAATTTGGCTCCGCCTGCTGGACTCGAACCAGCGACCCAATGATTAACAGTCATTTGCTCTACCAACTGAGCTAAGGCGGAATCGTCTCTGTTGAGGCCGCGTATATTAATGACGGCACCCCGGGTCGTCAACCCTTGATTCACTGTAATTGCAGAAACATTGGCAATTATCCGTGGCGCTGATTTAACAGGCTGTTTTCCCTATAATCCTGCAGGTATTTTCAGGTAGCGCGCCATGAAGCCATTCCGTATTGTCAGCCCTTACAAGCCCGCCGGGGATCAGCCCCAGGCGATCGAAGCCCTGGTGGAGGGGATTGAAGCAGGTCTTGCGTCGCAGACCCTGCTGGGTGTGACAGGCTCGGGTAAGACCTTCACCATTGCCAATGTGATTGAGCGCATCCAGCGCCCGACGATTGTGCTGGCTCACAATAAAACCCTGGCAGCCCAGCTGTATGGCGAGTTCAAGGATTTCTTCCCGGACAATGCCGTGGAGTACTTCGTTTCCTACTACGACTACTACCAGCCCGAGGCCTATGTGCCTTCTTCCGATACCTTTATCGAGAAGGACTCGGCCATTAACCAGCATATCGAGCAGATGCGCCTGTCGGCCACCAAGGCCTTGATGGAGCGCCGGGATGTGATTGTGGTGGCCACGGTATCGTCCATTTATGGCCTCGGTGATCCCGAATCCTACTTCAAGATGGTGTTGCACCTGGTCAGGGGTGACAAGGTGGATCAGCGCGCGATTGTGCGGCGCCTGGCGGAATTGCAGTACGCTCGCAACGATGTGGATTTCCGCCGCGCTACCTATAGGGTGCGCGGCGATGTGATTGATGTGTTTCCGGCGGATTCCGAGGACCAGGCGGTCCGCATTGAGCTGTTTGATGAGGAAATCGAATCCATAGCGCTGTTTGATCCACTTACCGGCGAAGTGTTTGGCAAGGTGCCGCGTTTTACTATCTACCCCAAAACCCACTATGTGACCCCGCGCCAGACCATTCTTGATGCCGCCGAGCGCATTCAGGCGGAAATGGTTGAGCGGGTAGAGCAGTTGCATTCCCTGGATAAACTGGTGGAGGCACAGCGCCTGCGGGAGCGTACCCGCTACGATGTGGAGATGATGCGCGAGCTGGGTTACTGCACGGGGATTGAAAACTATTCCCGCTATCTGTCTGGTCGCAAGCCAGGCGAGCCGCCGCCTACCCTGTTTGATTACCTCGCCAGGGACGCGCTGATGGTAATCGATGAATCCCACGTCACCATTCCCCAGCTGGGGGCGATGTACAAGGGCGACCGCTCGCGCAAGGAAACCCTGGTGGAGTACGGATTTCGCCTGCCATCAGCGCTGGATAACCGCCCCATGCGCTTTGATGAATGGGAGCGTATCTCGCCTCAGGCCATTTATGTTTCCGCTACACCCAGCAAATACGAGGCGGCCCATGCCGGGCAGGTCGTGGAGCAGGTGGCGCGCCCCACCGGGCTGATTGACCCGGAGATCGAGGTGCGGCCAGCCACCACCCAGGTGGACAACGTGCTGGGAGAGATCCGCCACTATGCGGCAGCGGGGGACAGGGTGCTGATCACCACCCTCACCAAGCGCATGGCGGAGGACCTGACCGACTATCTCGCCGACCACGGGGTGCGGGTGCGCTATTTGCACTCGGACATCGATACGGTGGAAAGGGTGGAAATTATCCGTGACCTGCGGCTGGGTGAATTCGATGTGCTGGTGGGTATCAATCTGTTGCGAGAGGGGCTGGATATGCCGGAAGTGGCCCTGGTGGCGGTGCTCGATGCCGACAAGGAAGGCTTCCTGCGCTCCGAGCAATCGCTGATTCAGACCATTGGCCGGGCGGCGCGCAACCTGCGGGGCAAGGCGATTCTGTACGCCGACAGAATCACCGGCTCTATGCAGCGGGCGATAGACGAAACTGAACGGCGTCGCGCCCTGCAGCTTGCCTTTAATGCGGAGCACGGCATGGTGCCCACCGGCATATACAAGTCGGTTGCTGACATTCTCGAAGGCGCTTCGGTCTACGGGCCGGGGCGTGCCAAGAAGAGCAAGATTGCTGCTGCCGGGGGGCGTTATGATGCCAGCGCCGCCAGTGGCGTGGATTCACTGAAAAGTCTTGCCGCACAGATTACGGCGCTGGAAGAGCAGATGTACAAGCACGCGCGCAATCTTGAATTTGAAGAAGCGGCGGCGTTACGGGACAGGATTCATCAGTTGAAGGAGCGGGAAATCAGGGCTGTCTGAGTTTTGCTGACGGCGGTGATTTTCAGGTAAAACGCAAAGTCTGTTAGAAGTCTGTTAGAGAAAATCCAGATCCGGATTGTTGTCGAGAATTTCCTTAAGCTCGTCTTTCTCTTCCGTTGCCTGGTTGAGAATCTCCTTCACGAACTTCAGGTAGACCGTGTAAACAAGCGGCGGTTTGCCCGCTTCTTCCACCAGGAAAAAAGGGGCACGATCTACCGCCAGTTCGCCAGCCAGCAGCATGCCGGGGGAGGCGAGATCGCGCTCATCGGCGATCAGCACTTCATCAATCCGGTCAAAATGCCCGGCTTCCAGCATTTTTTGCTCTACCTCCCCGCATTTTTTGCAGGGCGAGCCATCCGCCAGAATTTTCTTGACCATGGTGATTTTCATCGTCTCTATCTCGCGTGCCAGCGCTTATGGCTTGTCATTGAGATTTACGGCATGGAGGCCGCATTCTTTCATGGTCGCTTCTTCCCACCACCAGCGGCCTTCGCGCTCGTGCTGGCCAGGGCCAACGGGGCGGGTGCAGGGTTCGCAACCAATGCTGATAAAGCCGCGGTCGTGCAGGGGGTTATAGGGCACATTGTTGGAGCGGATGTAGTGCCATACCTGGGCAGAAGTCCAGTTTGCCAGGGGGTTGAACTTGGTCAGCTTGTCGCCGCTGCGGGCAAAGGCACGGTCATCCTGGATAACCGGGATGGCGGCGCGGGTGCCAGGACTCTGGTCGCGGCGCTGGCCGGTGATCCAGGCGTCCAGGGTGAGCAGTTTTTTGCGCAGGGGGCCGATCTTGCGGATACCGCAGCATTCCTTGTGATCGTCCTTGTAGAAGCTGAACAGGCCTTTTTCGCGCACCAGTGTTTGCACCTGTTCGGTATCGGGAAAGAGGACATCAATCTGGATGCCGTAGTGATCGCGAACCCGGTCGATATACTGGTAGGTCTCGGCGTGCAGGCGCCCGGTGTCGAGAGAGAAGACCTTGATGTCCTTGTTGATTTTCCAGGCCATGTCCACCAGCACGACATCTTCGGCACCGCTGAAGGAAATGCCGATATTGTCGAACTGCTCAAGGGCAAAGCCGAGTATTTCCTGGGGCGACTGGCTCTGAAGTCGGGTTTCCAGATCGATTACGTCGAGCAGTTGCGCGGTCATGGGAGCTTCTCTCGCTGTCATTGGTGCTTCTCTTGAATCCAGAAAGTACAGGCCGCGCACTATACCAGAGGCCATCCGGGCTGAAAAATAAAAACAAGGCATACACTTATAACATCCAGCCTTATAACCTCGCCTGGGGCTGCCTTGCCTGGCGGTTTACCTGACAGGCGGTTACAGGTTAGAGTTGCGGCCCAAATGTCATCCACCTCACACAGCCTGCAGCGGGAGTAACCGTGGAAATTGCCTGTCTTGATCTTGAAGGTGTACTGATCCCTGAAATATGGATCGCCTTTGCCGAAAAAACCGGCATTGAATCGTTGCGGGCAACCACCCGGGATATTCCTGATTACGATGTATTGATGAAGCAGCGGCTGCGGATTCTCGATGAGCATGGCCTTGGTCTCAACGAGATTCAGGAAGTGATCGCCACCCTGGAGCCGCTACCCGGCGCCATTGAGTTTGCCAACTGGTTGCGGGAGCGTTTTCAGCTGGTGATTCTCTCCGACACCTTTTATGAATTCTCCCAGCCGTTGATGCGCCAGCTGGGTTTTCCCACCTTGCTGTGTCACAAACTGGAAGTGGATGGCAATGGCCGTGTGGTGGACTATCGCCTGCGCCAGGCCAACCCCAAGCGTCAGGCGGTTGTCGCTCTGAAAAGCCTGTATTACCGGGTGATTGCCTGCGGTGATTCCTACAATGACACCACCATGCTGGCCGAAGCCGATGCCGGAATCCTGTTCCATGCGCCGGACAACGTGATCCGCGAATTCCCCCAGTTTCCCGCCGTGCATACCTTTGACGAACTCAAGCTGGCGTTTATCAAGGCGAGTAACAGGGAATTGAGTATCTGAAAGAGAGATGTGAAGCGAGAGATGGGAAACGAGATAGCGCTTCATCTCCCGCCTCCCATTCAGTCATCTCCCTTCATGCCCTCCAGTGTCCTCATCAAAACGCCCACCTTCTGCAGCGATTCCTCATACTCCTGCTCTGGCACTGAATCCGCCACGATGCCACCGCCGCCCCAGCAGCTGATATCGCCATTTTCGGCTGTCAGGGTGCGAATGGCGATGTTGCTGTCCAGGCGGCCTGTGGCGCTGATGTAGCCAATGCTGCCGCAGTAGATGCCCCTTGGCGCTGTCTCCAGCGCGGCGATGATTTCCATGGCACGTTTTTTGGGAGCGCCGGTGATGGAGCCGCCCGGAAAGGCATCCCGCAACAGTTGCAACGGGGTGGTATCTGTCGCCAGGGTGCCGGTCACCGTGCTGACCAGATGGTGAACGTTGGCGAAACTTTCCAGGGCGAACAGTTTGGGCACCTTGATGGAGCCTGGTTGGCAGTTTTTGCCAAGGTCGTTGCGCAGCAAGTCCACGATCATCAGGTTTTCTGCGCGATCCTTGCTGCTGTTCATAAGGCTGATAGCATTTTCCTCATCCTCGAGTATGGTCTTGCCGCGGCCGATAGTGCCCTTGATGGGTTTGCTTTCCACCTGGCCCAGGGACACTTTCAAAAAGCGCTCGGGTGAACAACTCAAAATGGCTCGTCCGTCCCAGTTGAAGTAGGCGCTGTAGGGGGAGGGCATGGCGCGACGCAGGGCGCGATAGGCTGCCCAGGGGTCGCCCTGGTAGCGGGCGCTGAATGGCTGGGCATAATTGACCTGGTAGCAATCCCCGGCGGCGATATAGTTGTGTATTTCCGCTACTGACTGCAGGTAGCGCTCACGGCTGGTGATGGGCGAAAACGCAGTCGTTATTTTGAATAATGTTTCATTATTATCAGTCTGTTGCAGAATTGATTTAATGCCATTTCTTTTTTCGGCGCTGCATCCGGGGTGAAACACCAGCCAGCCTTTGCGGGCCTGATGATTGATGATCAGGCCCCAGCCGTACCAGCCCACTTTCATGGCAGGAGCAGCCCCGGTCGTGGCTTGGGACAGGCCATTGAGAGGCAATCCGAAGTCATAATTCCAGTAGCCTATTAATCCGCCAACAAAGGGCAGGTGAGCAAAACGGCTATCGATCAGCCCCATTTCCACCAGTAATTCATCGCCAGCAGTGATCGGGTCAGGATGGCAGGAGCGTTTGTCGCCATCTGGAGAGCGGAGGGTAGTCTGACCAGCAGTGGATTCGATCCACCATTCTGGCAATGCCGAGAGAATATCAAAGCGACCCTGCAGCGAGCGCGGCTTGCCACTATCCAGCCAGATGGCGCCTTCAAGGTGCCGCAGCGGGGCGAACAGGGTTTCCACCTCGGCGCTGTAGGGAAAATCGATAATCTCGGGGCCGGCTTGCATGGGTCGGGCTCGTCAGTTTAGGGTCTATAATCCTGCCAACTTCCTGCCCCATGATAGGGGTCGGGTTCAGTCACGCGGATACTTCTATTATGCCTTTCATTGCGCTGGAAAAGGTTCACGAATTACACAACGGCTATTGCCGGGTGTTTCCTGTCGCCGGTCGGCAGCTATTGCTGATCCACAGCAATGATCAGAGCTATGCCATTGACAGTATATGCCCCCACGCTGGCGCCTCATTGATCAAGGGAAAAATCAGCGGCGGTTGCATACGGTGCCCAAAGCATGGCATTGAATTCAGCCTGGTGAACGGTGTAGCCCAGGGCGGAGAGGTGGTGGCCGATGTGGCTCCTCTGGTGTTCTACAGGGTGGCAGTTGAGGGAGATAGAGTCGGTATCGTCCTGTAACTGCATCCTTTGTGCAGATTGATAAAACAGGCTGTGCGGGAATCTTCGCTCTGTTTCGGCACGGGTGCAGCTTAGATATGCAAGCGTCGAATGGCGGGGTCCGGCTCACTGCTGTTCCACAGGGAGTCAAAATCCAGGTTCAGCCTGCGCGCCTCCATGGGGGCGTAGCGGTAAAAATAGCCCTTGTAGCCGTCCTGTTCCTGGTTGTAGAGCACCATGTCTTCATCCCCCACCATAAACTCGGTGTGCAGGGTTTCCCGCTCCGGGTTGAGTTTGCGCAGCTGGATGCGGCTGGTGAGGCGCATAAACAATTCCACCAGATGATGGAACTGGTTGACCAGTTTGCCGGTATCGCGCACCAACAGCTGCACATCGGCATAGGGGTGGCGGGTGGCGAGCTTCATGATCCCGTCGCAGAAGGCCTCGCTGTCGTACAGCAGCGGGTCGAGGCGTTCACTAAAAATGCGAATATCGCGCTTTGCTGAGTGGGCAATTTCGAGGGCATAGCGGGCAAAATCGTCTGCCGAGTCGACTTTTATACGTTTGCGCAGCTCTTCACTGATATCGGGCATTGCAGGCTCCATAGTCCGTTTGGCATAGCGCCCAACATCACAGGCCATGGGCAGGTGGGGTATGCCGGCATCCATAAACTCGGGGCCGGTCACGCTAAAACCCAGGCCTTCGTAAAAGGGCAGGGCGTGCTTCTGGGCATCCAGCACCAGGGTATCAATGCCACTGTTGATGGCGTAGGTGATGATTGCCCTCATCAGGCTGGAGCCAACGCCCTTGTCGCGGTACTCCTGCAGCACGGCCATGCGCCCGATCTTGTTGCCCACCAGTCTGGCGGTGGCCATGGCCTGGTTGCCTTCGCCCCAGGCAACCCAGTGCATCGCCTCGGGGTCGTGTTCGTCGAGCTCTTCGCTTTCAGGCACCTGTTGCTCTTCCACAAAGACAGTGTGGCGAATATCCATCAGCACCTGGCGATTGCTGAGCCAGTCGGTTTGCTCAACGTTGATGGAGAAGAAGTCGATGGTGTCGGTCATGTCTCAATGCCTGGTTTCAGAATGGGATCAGGATGGACTCGGAATTATCATGCAGCCGTTATACCATGAAGCCTGACACTGAAACAGATTGGCACAAGAGGATCGACGTTGATTAACCCAACCGGCACAGCATTATCTTTCGCAACAAAAGCGGTATTTGTAGCCCTGGTGTGGCTGCAGGTTTTTTCCGCCAGCGCGGATGAAGTCCCGTTTTTGCAGTACCAGGACCGCTTTCACCCCAGCCTGGGGCAGGGTGGCATGGTGGTTTCCCAGGAGGTCATTGCCAGCCGTGTCGGTGCCGATATCCTCGCCCAGGGTGGCAATGCGGTGGATGCAGCCGTGGCCACCGGTTTTGCCCTGGCGGTAACGTTGCCGCAGGCGGGCAATATCGGCGGTGGCGGTTTTATGCTGGTGTATCTGGCGGAGCAGAAGAAAACCATCGCCATCGATTATCGTGAGATGGCGCCGCAGAAGGCCCATCGCGATCTGTTTCTCAATGCCCAGGGCGAGGCCGATCCGGAGAAATCCCGCTACAGCGCCCTCTCTTCAGGCGTGCCAGGAACCGTGGCCGGATTGGTACATACCCAGCAAAAATACGGCACATTGCCACTCAAGACGGTGATGGCGCCAGCCATTGAGCTGGCCGACAAGGGCCTGATTGTCAGCCATCCCCTGTCCTGGTCACTGATGCAGGCCCAGAAGAGACTCAGCGCCCATCCGGCGTCGAAGCGGTATTTTTTCAAGCCCGGGGGCAAACCCTGGCAGGCGGGTGAGCGATGGCGGCAAAAGGATCTGGCCGCTACCCTCAGGCGCATTGCCAGCAAGGGTGCTGATGGTTTTTACAAGGGTAAAACGGCCAACCTGATTGTGGCTGAAATGCAAAGAAATGGCGGCCTGATCAGCCATGAGGATCTGGCCGGATACCAGGTGGTGGAAAGGGAGCCAGTGACCGGCACCTACCGGGGTTACGAGATTGTCTCCATGCCGCCGCCATCCTCCGGGGGTATCCACCTGGTACAGATGCTCAACATCCTCGAGGGCTGGGATCTCCAGGCCCATGGCCACAACAGCGCCGGTTACCTGCATCGCCTGGTGGAATCCATGCGCCGCGCCTATGCCGATCGCAGCAAATACCTGGGCGACCCGGATTTTACCGAGGTGCCAGTCACCGCCCTGACCGACAAAGCCTATGCCTCACGGCTGCGAGAGGAAATCAATCTCGACAGGGCCACAGCCTCCGCAGAGGTATTGCCTGCGGCCAAGCTTGCCCCCGAAAGCCCCCAGACCACCCATTACTCGGTGTGGGACAAGGAGGGCAACGTAGTGAGCAACACCTATACCCTCAATTTTTCCTACGGCAACGGCATGTCCGTGAGCGGAGCGGGATTCTTGCTCAACAACGAAATGGACGATTTCTCTGCCAAGCCCGGTGTGCCCAATGCCTTTGGCTTGCTGGGCGATGAAGCCAATGCCATCGAACCGCGCAAGCGGCCTCTGTCCTCCATGACGCCGACCATGGTATTCAAGGATGGCCAGCCTGTGTTGGTGACGGGTGGTCCCGGTGGCAGCCGTATCATCACCTCCGTGCTGCAAGTCATTCTCAACAATATCGAGTTTGGCATGAATATCGCCGAGGCCACGGCAGCGCCGCGCATTCATCACCAGTGGTACCCGGACAGCGTGGATGTAGAAAAGGGCATCAGCCCGGATACCCTCAAACTGCTCAGGGAGATGGGCCACAACGTCGTGCCATCCCCCTGGGCCATTGGCCGCACCCAGTCGATTACCCGTGAACAGGGCATATTCCAGGGCGTGACCGACTACCGCTGGCCCGGCGGCAGTGCAGAATCAGCGCAGTGAAAAGCGGCTGGCCAGCACTTAAGAAGTGCTGGCCAGCGACGCTACGATCGGCCGGATCAGTAACTCCTGCATGCTGGTCGCCACCAGAGTACCCCTGGCGTCGTAAATGGATCCGGAGGCCAGGCCTCTTGCGCCTGAGGTAGAGCGCGGCACCGTGCTGTAGAGCAGCCATTCATCGGCGCGGAAGGGTCGGTGAAACCACAGGGCATGGTCGAGTGAAGCCGCCACCAGCTGGCGCAAAAACCCCTTGTTACCAGGCTCATAGCCATGGGGTTCGAGGGCCGCAGAAATCAAACCAAAATCACTGATAAAGGCCAGTACCGCGCGGTGCAGTGGCATGTCATCCGGCAGCGGGTGGCGCGCCTTCAGCCACCACTGCACGGAATTTTCTTCAGTGCGCAAAGCCTTTGGTACCAGGCACAGCTCAAAATCCTCGGTGGGGTTGCGTGCTGCGGGCTGGGGCGTCACATCCAGTTCAAGGGGTGGCAGCTCGCTGGCTGGTGGCGGCAGCCTGTAGGCGGGCTGGAATTCCATGCCATCTTCACTTTCATGGAATGAGGCCGCCAGGGTAAAAATGGGTTTGCCGTGCTGAATGGCGACCACCCGGCGGGACGAGAAGCCGCGGCCATCGCGGTTGTTGTCCACATCGTAAAGAATAGGGGAATTGAAATCGCCGCGGCGCAGGAAGTAGGCGTGGGCGGAATGGATTGCACGGCCCGACACAGTGGCCTGGGCGGCCTGAATCGCCTGCCCCAGCACCTGTCCGCCAAATACCTGGGGCGTCCCCAGATCAATGCTCTGACCGCGGAAAATGTTGTCCTCGATCCGTTCCAGGATCAGTAACTCGCTGATAGTGCTGGACACGCAAAACTCCTGAATTGGGCCGAAAAAGTCCTGGCAGATCGCCGGACAGGAAATGCAGTTGAACTCATTTGCGCTGAATCTTCAATCCGTTATTGCCTGTTTGAGAAGCGATAGTATGCTTGGCTCTTTCACAATCGGATTGCAGGCCTGATGCTCTTTCTGCAAAAAATTTCAGTCTGGCTTTTGCTTCTGCTTACTTGTGTTTGCCAGGCACAGGTTGAAGCAGGTACGGCCTCGCAGGATTTTGAAGTGCTCAATCGTTTCAGCCATGACAACCGTGCCTTTACCCAGGGCTTACTGTTTCACGACGGATTTTTGTACGAAAGCACAGGGCTGCACGGCCGTTCCACGCTTCGTAAAGTTGAACCTGAAACAGGCATGGTGGTTGCTACCCATACGCTGGAGCGACGTTTTTTTGGTGAGGGACTGGCGCTGGCGAACGGCCAGCTGATTCAGCTTACCTGGCGAGAGAGGGTGGCCCATGTGTATGACATTCAGTCACTGAAGCCCGTTAAACAGCTGGATTATCGCGGCGAGGGCTGGGGCCTGGTCAGCTATGGTGACTACCTTGTTCGCAGTGACGGTTCGTCGACCCTGTATTTTCACCATCCAGGAACCTTCGCCGAGGTCAAATCCCTTGATGTCCATGAGCAGGGCAAGCCGGTCACCCGTCTCAACGAACTGGAAATGATGCGCGGCGAATTGCTGGCAAACATCCTCGGCAGCGACCGCATTGCGCGTATCGACATCGACAGCGGTGAAGTCACCGGCTGGATAGACCTCAGCACTCTGCGCCAACGTTACGGCCCATGGAGCAAGGCAAAGGATCTCAACGGGATTGCCTATGACGAAGCCGCTGACCGGCTTTTTGTGACCGGCAAAAACTGGCCCTGGCTCTATGAAATCCGCCTAATTCGCACCCTGAATCCTGTTATCAATCCCCCAAACGCTAACAACTGAACGGAGGACAAAGCGCATGTACGGATGCTGTGACTGCAAGAATATCGAAATCCACTGGCAAACGGTTGATTACTCCACAGTGCCCCGCGCCTGCCAGTGCGATTACTGCCGGGCAAAATCTGCCGCTTATGTGAGTAAATCCGGCTCGGCGGTGGAGGTGGTAATCCACAATCAGAACCTGCACCGCATCGTAACCCAGGGCACCGGCACAGCGCAGTTTCATGAGTGCGGTTATTGCGGCACACTGGTCCTGGTCACCTGTGAAATCGACGGCATCACCTACGGCGCGCTCAACGCCCGCTGCATGGAAAACAAATTCGGCTTTGCCGAAACGGTGGCCATGGATTTCAGTGAGCAGCCAGTGGCCGAACGTCTGTGGCGGCGCCAGCAAAACTGGTGCTGTCCGGTCTCTGTACGCTATCAGTGAGCGCCAGGGGCGCTGCAAACAAATCGATAACTATCGGGAATTGAACATGAAGTACAAGCGATTGGGCAAAAGCGGCATTATTGTTTCTGATATTTGCATGGGCACCATGACTTTTGGCAACCACTGCGACGAAGCCATGGCACTGCGGATTATGGACAGGGCCTACGATGCCGGAGTGGATTTTTTCGATACGGCGGAAATGTACCCGGTGCCGCCGGATATCAAGTACGTTGGCGTCACGGAAGAAATCGTCGGGCGCTGGCTGAAAACCAAAAACCGCGACTCGGTGATCCTCGCCACCAAGGTAGCCGGTCCCAGCCACGGCTGGTTTGCAGCCCCGCTGCGCGGCTCCAAGACCACCCTTGACCGCCACCACATTGTCGCCGCCCTTGAAGGCAGTCTCAGGAAGCTGCAAACAGACTATGTCGACCTGTACCAGACCCACTGGCCCGATCACGACTTCCCCTATGAAGAGACATTGCGGGCGCTGGATGACCTGGTTACCGCTGGCAAGGTGCGCATTCTCGGCTGCAGCAATGAAACGGCCTGGGGCCTGACCAAAAGCCTGTGGCAGTCGGAGCTGCACGGCCTGGCGCGCTATGAGACCATCCAGAACAATTTCAGCCTTAATAACCGCCGCTTCGAGGATGCCCTGGCCCAGGTGTGCCGCAAGGAACAGGTCAGCCTGATTCCCTATTCGCCGCTGGCGGGCGGTGTGCTGAGCGGCAAATACAATGACGGGTTCCCCGACGGTGCGCGGTTTAGCGAATACTACAAGGAGGGTACACGTCAAAAGGCCATGATCCAGCGTTTTGTCAATGACAGAACCATTGCCTCGACGCGCAAATTCCAGGCCATCGCGGCGGAGCTGGGCATCACCTCGGTAACCCTCGCCACCGCCTGGAGCAAGCAGCACGACTACGTGGCCTCGACCATTGTCGGTGCCACCCACATCGACCAGATGGACGAGATTCTGGCCGCTGCCGATTTGGTTCTCAGCGCTGACACCCTGCAAAAAATAGATGCGGTCAGTGCCGACATTCTCTACCCGATGGGATAGCGGACATAAGCCGTTGTGAGGTTAAACGAATATGACGACAAGCGGGGTAAATCTGCCCCGGCAGCAGTCTTTCGCCGAGGAACTGGCCAACAGTATCAGTCACGGCCTCGGTCTGGTGGCGGCGCTGGTGGCTACGCCATTCCTGATTCACGCTGCGGCGGAGCGGGACGATCGCGGGTTTATGGTGGGTGTCAGCGTGTTTGCCGCCACCATGATATTTCTCTACCTGTCATCAAGCATCTACCACGGCCTGCCGCAGGGCAGGCTCAAGCGCATTTTCCGGGTTGTTGAACACTCAGCGATTTTTTTGCTGATTGCCGGAACCTACACACCCTTTACCCTGGGAGTGCTGAGTGGTCCCTGGGGCTGGAGCCTGCTGGGGTTGGTGTGGGGGATTGCCCTTGCTGGCGTGCTGCTGAAAATCGCCAATCGCATGTCCCACCCGGTGATTTCCACCGGGTTGTATGTGCTGATGGGATGGTTGGTGGTGATTGCCATCAACCCGCTTTACGAACGCTTGCCCACAGCCGGGTTGTTATGGCTGCTGGGGGGCGGGCTGGCCTACACCGCAGGCGTGGCCTTTTTTGCCACCGATTCACGCCTGCGTTTCGGCCATTTTATCTGGCACCTGTTTGTCATTACCGGCACGGTTTGTCACTACTTTGCCGTGATCTGGTATGCGGCTTGATCTGTTTATTGTTTGACCCTTAACAGCATTTCACTCGCCAGGATGCCAAACGCACCAAGAAAGCAATTCACTGTCTTTTCTTGGCGTGCCTGGCGTCCTGGCAAGAGCAAAATTATTTGTTTGCAGCCAAGCGACGCAGCACGTAATGCAGAATCCCGCCGTTCTGGTAGTAGGCGTATTCGTTCGGTGTATCGATGCGAATTTTCACTTCGAATATCTGGTGGCTGCCGTCCGGTCTTTCCACGACTACTTCCGTTTTGGTCTGTTCCGGTTGCGCGGCAGCCAGGCTGAACAGCTCGTCGCCCTTGAGCTTCAGCGTTTCCGCTGATTCCCCCTCCATAAATTGCAACGGCAGTATGCCCATGCCCACCAGGTTGGAGCGGTGGATGCGCTCGTAGCTTTCAGCGATGACTGCGCGCACCCCGAGCAGCGCCGGGCCCTTGGCGGCCCAGTCGCGGGATGAGCCTGTGCCGTATTCCTTGCCGGCCAAAACCACCAGCGGGGTTTTATCCTTTCGATATTGTTCCGCAGCGGCAAAAATACTCATGACTTTGCCACTGGGGAAGTGGGTGGTCCATGAACCTTCGGTACCGGGGGCCAGCTGGTTTTTCAGGCGGCCATTGGCAAAGGTGCCGCGCACCATCACTTCATGGTTGCCACGCCGCGAACCGTAGGAGTTGAAATCTTCCGGCGCCACTCCGCAGTCCAGCAGGTATTCCCCGGCGGGGCTGTGAATGTCGATGGCGCCCGCCGGGGAGATATGATCAGTGGTGATGCTGTCGCCCACTTTCACCAGGCAGGGCGCATGCGCAATGGCCTTGACCTCCGGTATCCTGGCCGTAATCCCGTCGAAAAATGGCGCTCTCTTGATATAGGTCGAGTCGGGCCAGGAATAGAGTTTGCTGCTCGGCACTTCAAGGGTTTTCCAGCTCTCCGGACCGCTGTAGACATCGCTGTACTTGCTGATAAACATCTGTGCATCAATATGCTCAGCTATGGTTTTTTGCACCTGGGTGGAGGTTGGCCAGATATCCCGCAGGTAGACAGGCGCGCCGTCATGGCCCTGTCCCAATGGCTCGCGTGTCAGGTCGATGGCCATATTGCCCGCCAGGGCGTAGGCCACCACCAGTGGCGGTGATGCCAGGTAGTTGTTGCGCACACTGGGGTGAATGCGGCCCTCAAAGTTACGGTTGCCGGACAGCACAGAGGTAACCACCAAGCTGCCCGCGTGGATAGCCTGCTCAATGGGCTCGGACAGTGGTCCTGAATTGCCAATGCAGGTGGTGCAACCGTAACCCACCAGGTAAAAGCCCAGCTGTTCCAGCGGCTCCATCAGTCCCGAGCGCTCGAGGTAATCCGTCACCACCTTGGAACCGGGCGCCAGACTGGTCTTTACCCAGGGTTGGGTGACAAGTCCGCGGTCCACGGCATTGCGCGCCAGCAGTCCGGCGGTGACCAGCACTTCGGGATTGGAGGTGTTGGTACAGCTGGTGATGGCGGCAATCACCACGGCGCCGTCCTCCAGCAGGAAATTCCGGTCACTGTCACTGACCCGCACGGCACCCTGGCCGCCGACATTGCCCACTGCCGTATCGCCGCCCTCGTCCTCGAAGCCCGCTTCATCGGTGTCGGGGGCAGGGCTGCGCACCCTAATGGTCTCGCCCAGGGATTGTTCAAAGGCCTGGCGAGCATTGTTGAGGGCGATCCTGTCCTGGGGTCGCTTGGGTCCGGCGATGGAGGGCACCACTGTTGCCAGATCCAGTTCCAGCACTGAACTGTAGTCGGCTTCGACCTTGGACTTGGCATCATCGTCGTGCCACAGATCCATGGCCTTGAGATAGGTTTCCACCAGGCTGATTTGCGATTCGCTGCGGCCAGTCAGGCGCATATAGCTGAGGGTTTGCCGGTCGATATGAAAAAGGCCGCAGGTGGCGCCATATTCCGGTGCCATATTGGCGATGGTGGCGCGGTCGGCGAGCGTCAGGTGCTTGAGACCGGGGCCGAAGAACTCGACAAATTTTCCCACCACCCCGTGCTTGCGCAGCATCTGGGTAACAGTAAGCACCAGGTCGGTCGCAGTGACGCCTTCCTTCATGGCGCCACTGATGCGAAAACCCACTACCTGGGGCAACAGCATGGAAATCGGCTGGCCCAGCATGGCCGCCTCGGCCTCGATACCGCCCACTCCCCAGCCCAGCACACCCAGGCCGTTGATCATGGTGGTGTGCGAGTCGGTGCCCACCAGGGTGTCGGGGTAGGCCAGCATCTGGCCATTGCGTTCGGCGCAAAACACCCCGCGGGCGAGAAATTCCAGATTGACCTGGTGAACAATGCCGGTGCCGGGTGGCACCACCTTGAGATTGTCAAAGGACTGCTGGCCCCATTTGAGGAACTGGTAGCGCTCGCGGTTGCGGCTGACTTCCAGCTCCGTATTGCGCTTGAGGGAGGACTCGCTGCCAAAAAAATCCACCATCACCGAGTGGTCGATCACCAGCTCGGCGGGTGACAGGGGGTTGATGCGGTCTGGATCACCTCCCAGGGCTTTCATGGCGTCGCGCATGGTGGCCAGATCGACAATGGCAGGTACGCCGGTAAAGTCCTGGAGAATTACCCTTGAGGGCACAAAGGCGATTTCAGTGTCTGGCTCGCGCTGCGGGTCCCAACCCGCCACAGCCTGGATGTCGGCATCACTGACAAAGGGCTCGCCAGCATGGCGCAGGAGGTTTTCCAGCAGTATTTTGATGGAAAAGGGCAATTTGCCGATGTTGTAGCGTTCTGCCAGTTGGTCAAAGGGGAAATAGGTGTAATCCTGATTGTCGATACGGAATGTTTTGGCAATCTGGTAACGGCTTGTCATGGTGTGGCTCCTGTCAATTGGCTAAAAAGGGCAGGGAGTAGCAAATCAGCATCTGCCCTGTGACTGTTGTTATTGTTGTAACGACTTGTCAGTGAAATCGCTTTTCCCTTAGCCATAACTATAGACCTTGCAGGCAGGGAAATAACACTGTCGTTAATCAGCGGGCCAATTGATCTGGCTCAACTGGTTGAGCCTTATTGCCCGCAGCTGTGGTCGACGGCATTGAAAAGTCGGCGACTTAGCCCCAGATAGTAAGCAATGAATTCATCCCGAGGGATACCCATGCGAATCGAGCGTTTTACCAACCAGTTGCAAAGCGCCCTGGCCGATGCCCAGTCACTGGCGGTGGGGCAGGATCACACGGCCATTGAACCTGCGCACCTGTTGTCGGCCCTGTTAAGCCAACAGGGCAGTTCAGTGCGGCCCATGCTCAGTCAGGCCGGATTCAATATCGCCGCCGTGCAAAAGGCCATTGCTGACAAGCTGGAGTCATTGCCCCGCATCCAGAGCCCCACCGGCGATGTGAATGTGTCGCAGCACCTGGCGCGCCTGCTGAACCTGGCGGACAAGCGCGCCCAGCAGCAGGGCGATCAGTTCCTCTCCAGTGAAACCCTGCTGCTCGCTGCGTTCGACGACAGCGAAACCGGCAAATTGCTCAAGCCCTTTGGCGACGTTAAGAAACTTGAACAGGTGATCAAGCAGCTGCGCGGCGGTGAGTCAGTGGACAATCCCGAGGCCGAGGGCAACCGCCAGGCGCTGGACAAATACACCATTGACCTGACCGAGCACGCCGAAATGGGCAAACTCGATCCGGTGATTGGCCGCGATGACGAGATCCGCCGCACCATCCAGGTGTTGCAACGGCGCACCAAGAATAACCCGGTGCTGATCGGCGAACCGGGCGTGGGCAAGACTGCCATTGTCGAAGGTTTGGCGCAGCGCATTATCAACGGCGAAGTGCCGGAAGGCTTGAAGGACAAGCGTGTGTTGTCCCTCGATATGGGTTCGCTGCTGGCCGGGGCCAAATTCCGCGGCGAGTTTGAGGAACGCCTCAAGGCCGTGCTCAACGAGCTGGCCAAGCAGGAAGGACGCATTATTCTTTTTATTGACGAACTGCACACCATGGTCGGTGCGGGCAAGGCCGAGGGCGCGATGGATGCGGGCAATATGCTCAAGCCCGCTCTGGCGCGGGGTGAACTGCACTGCGTGGGCGCTACCACCCTTGATGAATACCGCAAATATATCGAGAAGGATGCAGCGCTGGAGAGGCGCTTCCAAAAGGTGCTGGTGGACGAGCCCAGCGAGGAAGATACCATTGCCATCCTGCGCGGCCTCAAGGAGCGCTACGAAGTACACCACGGCGTGGAAATCACCGACTCTGCCATTGTTGCGGCGACCAAGCTCTCACAGCGCTATATCACTGATCGCCAGCTGCCCGACAAAGCCATCGACCTGATCGACGAATCCGCCAGCCGTATCCGCATGGAAATCGATTCCAAGCCGGAGGAAATGGACCGTCTCGAACGGCGCCTTATCCAGCTCAAGATGGAGCGCGAGGCGGTCAAGAAGGAAGAGGACGAAGCATCGAAAAAGCGTCTCGAAAAACTCGAGGCGGACATTGCCAATATCGAGCGCGAATATTCCGACCTCGATGAAATCTGGAAAGCGGAAAAAGCCGCCATGCAGGGCACTACCCATATCAAGAGCGAGCTGGAACAGGCGCGCCTCGATATGGACGCCGCGCGTCGCGCCGGCGACCTGGCGCGTATGTCCGAGATTCAGTACGGGGTGATCCCCGGCCTGGAAAAACAGATGGCCGCCGCGGCAGAGATGGAAACGGTCGAAACCCGTTTGGTGCGCAACAAAGTCACTGAGGAAGAAATTGCCGAAGTGGTTTCCAAGTGGACCGGTATCCCCGTCAACAAAATGCTGGAGGGCGAGCGCGACAAACTGCTGCGCATGGAGGACTCACTGCACAATCGCGTGGTTGGGCAGCACGAGGCCGTGGTGTCGGTGGCCAATGCGGTGCGGCGTTCCCGTGCCGGGCTGTCTGACCCCAATCGCCCCAACGGTTCGTTCCTGTTCCTTGGGCCCACCGGTGTGGGTAAAACCGAATTGTGCAAGGCCCTGGCGGAGTTCCTGTTCGATAGCGAAGAGGCCATGGTGCGTATCGATATGTCGGAATTTATGGAGAAACACTCCGTAGCGCGCCTGATCGGCGCCCCCCCCGGCTATGTGGGTTACGAGGAGGGCGGTTATCTCACCGAGGCGGTGCGGCGCCGCCCCTATTCCGTGCTGCTGCTGGATGAGGTTGAGAAGGCTCACCCCGATGTCTTCAATATATTGTTGCAGGTGCTGGACGATGGCCGCCTCACGGATGGCCAGGGCCGCACGGTGGATTTCCGCAATACCGTGATCGTGATGACCTCCAACCTGGGGTCCGACATTATCCAGACCCTGTCGGGCGAGGAAAATTACGAGGCCATGAAGTCGGCGGTGATGGGTGTGGTGGGCAATCACTTCCGCCCCGAATTCATCAACCGCATCGACGAGGTGGTGGTGTTCCATCCCCTTGGTCGCGAGCAGATTCGCGGTATTGCCCACTTTCAGCTGCAAATACTCAAAAAACGTCTCGCCGAGCGCGACCTGGGTATGGAGCTGGACGATGCCGTGATGGACAAACTCTGCGAGGCGGGATACGACCCGGTGTATGGCGCGCGGCCCCTGAAGCGCACCATCCAACAGCTGATCGAGAACCCGCTGGCCCAGGATATGCTGGCTGGCAAGTTTATGCCGGGCGCCATTATCCAGGCACGGATGGATGGGGACAAGGTGGTGTTCAACAGCTAACGCACTAGCCGTGATTTTCTCCGGGAGCGCCAGGCGTTCCCGGAGAATTTACTGTTATCAATTGTGTCAGCTCGGCTGGTCTGGTTTGGCGTTAGCGACTACCATTGGCAGCTGCGCCATAACCATAAAGACTGACAGGTAGCCATTGATGAAACAGCCAGCAGCAGAGAGCACTTCCCCGAAAAATACCCTTGATCAGCAGGCATTAAGCCAGTGGCTTAACCGTAACCTGGCCCCCGATGGCGAGGTCAGGATTCTGTCCAGCAAAGTCCCCGCCACCGGTTATTCCGCCCTTACCGTGTTGCTCGATGTGGAGATTGAACAGGGCGGTTCCACCACCCGGGGGGAACTGGTATTGCGCCTGGAAATACCCGGCAAACACGTTTTTCTCGATACCGATATCGCCCGCCAGGGCCAGATGATGTCAGCGCTGTCGCGCTTTGGCATACCGGTGCCGCAGGTGCTGGCGGTGGAAAGTGATACCTCCATACTGGGCGGCAAGTTCCTGCTGATGGACAGGGTCGAGGGCGTCTCTTTGCCGCAAAGCCCCAATTATCATCAGGCCGGACTCCTGACCGAGCTGGATGCCGGGGGGCGAAGTCGGCTGTGGATAGACGCCGTCTCCACCATTGCCCGTATCAATATGCTCAACTGGCGCGACGGATTTGAATTTCTCAACAGGCCGCAATACGGTGAGCCCGGCCTTGACCAGTATCTGGGCTGGATTGTGGCCTGGCGCGACGAGGCGATGGAAAACCAGCCCAATCCCATTATCGACAAAGCCATTGCCCGGTTGCTGGAGAGGCAGCCGCACAATCGCCACGTCAATGTGCTGTGGGGAGACTCAAACCCGGGTAATTACCTGTTTAGCAGCAGTGGCAGTGTGGTGGCGGTGCTGGATTTCGAGGCGGCGGCCCTCGGCCCCGCCGAGATCGATCTGGCCTGGTGGTTTTTTATGGACGAAATGCTCAGCTTTGGACAGCAGCGCCAGAGTGGATTGCCGGAAAAACGCGAACAAATTGCCCTGTTTGAAGCAATTATCGGCAGGCCGGTTGCCGACTTGGAATATTTCGAATTGCTGGCAGCGGTGCGCATTGCCCTGGTTATCGCCCGCACCGCCAATGTGCTGATCAAGGCGGGCAAACTGCCTGCCAGCAACAAGACGGCACTCTACAATCCTGCAGCCCAGCTGCTGGCGATGCGCCTGGGTATTGAAGGTGGTGAAGCTGGCGAGGATTACGCGGCCTTTGGCGCGGTGATGAATGATCGCTGACGCGAAGCATGCTGGTGATTTTTGGAAGGGTATAGGAAAAGGGAGATGGCTGGATGTGAGATGAGAGACGACGTGGTTCCGCCTACATCTCCCATCTCACATCCCAGATCCCACATCCCACATCCAGCCCTCTCCCCCCATCGTCCTGACTACTTCTCCATTCCCAGAATCGGCTCCACTTTGCGCAAGAACAGGTGGTCGGCAGGTGCGTCGGGACCGGCAAACACCAGGCACTGGCGCAGCAGGCGGCGGTGAAACAGTTTGACCAGCGTGCCATCCAGCTCGGGTGGCGCTGTGCTGACAAAATCCCGCAGGGCAAAATCCGCCTCGGTGATTGACAGGGGGCGATAGCCCAGCACTTCAGTGATTTCCTTCATGTCTTCCTGTTCCGCCCAGTGGCCGTAATGAACCTGGTTGAGCAGGAACTGGGGAATGCTGGCAATGGTGTTGCGCTGCCAGTCGGCAAAGGTTTCAGAGGTGGGCAGGCGGCTGATTTCAAGCAGCAGCTTGTTGAGGGCCATATCCTCCCAGGGGGTGTCGCGGGCCATGGGTAATTCGATCTCGTCCGGCTCGACACCGACGAGTTCCGCCAGGGCTTCGGCGCAGCGGCGGCCAATAAAGGCCACCTGTACCGCACTTTCCACCCAGTCGCCACCGGGCTGCAGGTCAGCGAGGGCAAAGAGCGGGCCGTAATAACCGACGGCCAGGAAAACCACGGTGTGGTATGCCAGTACCGGCAGATCCAGCTCCTCACCCATGGCCTCGGCGTAATGGCGGAACAGGGCGGGCAGGTCGCCCATGTTTTCCACCGGGTGGCGGCCGCGGAAGCAGGCGAGATCGTGGAGGTTGTCACCCAGGTGTCCGATCTCCACATCGAGCACGGCGGTGACGTTCTCGCCCTGGTTGAGAAACTGGCCGCTGTCGCCGGTCACAAAGGTGCTGCGGGTGCGGTGGCTGGGAACATTGCGACGCAACCAGGTCATGCAAAATTCCATAAACGGATCGACGATATTGGCCGCGTAGCACATTTCGTTGAAGCGCTCGACATGGTTGAGCGCCACAGCCTGCGCTGTATCCGGGCGTTGTACGCCCACCGCTTCAAACTGTTCAGCCGGAATCTGGTGCATCCGGGCGAGAATTTCCATGTACTTGAGGCTGGCAGCCCAGCGTTCGGGGCTCATGGTAGAGGCCTGTTCCACGGCTTCCATCACCAGGCCCGGATCGCGGCCACCTTCAATCCAGTCCATCACAAAGGCTTCGGGAAAATCGCACATGCCGTGGACATGGGGCACGGGAATGCCGTTGGCTTCCAGCACCTGCATCATTTTCATTTCGTGCATCAGCGGATAGGGGATGCAATCCCAGGCGCGGATGCCCTTGACCAGCAGGGGCAGGGGTGCGCCCTCCTTGCTGGACTGCACACGCCACACTGGCCGCCAGCGGCGCTGGCGTTCGATATGGCTGACCGTGGCGCCGATATGGTCCTCAATCCAGCGGCTGATGCCCTGTTTTTCCTTGCTGTCCTGCTCTGACTGGTCCAGTAACTTGATCGTGTGCTGAGTTGTCATTGTCGTCCTCTGTTGTTTTTAGATCCATGGATGTTGCTGTTGAGATTGTTCTGTCCTCGTCAGGTTATCAGGCTGATGGCAACGGGAATGGCGCCCATGCGCGGCTGGCCAAAAATGGGGTCGATCTGGCTTTGGTCTGCACTCAGGAGGCGGGAGGTACAGGTGCCCTGGTTCTCCGTGTCATTCTGCTCATTGGGGTTGGCGCCAAAGCAGTGGGACATGGACAGCGTGCCTGGTCGGAGTTTGTCTTCAGCCTCGGCAATACCGCTGACTTCGCCGTAGGGCGAGCGAATCTGGATATGATCGCCACTTTTGATGCCGTATTTTTCCAGGTCCAGCGGGTTGAGGAAGGCCGGATTATAGGGGTGCCTGCCGCCCAGCTTGGGGTTGGTCCTGCCGATGGAGTTGAGAACTTCATTGGTGCGCCTGGGGGTCATCAGTAGCGGGTAGTCGGCATCCGGTTGCGGCAGGTCGCCACGGTTGGCATGGATCACCTGCAATTCCGCCATCATGTGGCTGTCGCCCAGCGCAAAGTAGGCATCACAGTCAGCATCCCTGGGCAGCACCTGGTGGTCCAGATCGTCGTAGATCTTGCCGTGGATGTGCTGTTTGACTTCATCGAGAGGAACCCGCGAGCCAATACACATGTGCTCGTACATGGTTTCAGTGCTGGGGCGCTCGTTCATGTCGAGCGCCACTTGCTGGGGATACTTGTCCCAGTGCTCGCCAGCGCCTGCGGCATTGCCATACATGGACAGGGGTATGCCAAGTTTTTTACAAACCTCGTAGAAGAATTGCCAGATCTCGATCAGGTCGGAACCTTCAGGCGGCGCCAGCACCGGTGGTGCATACATGGCGTAGGGCCACTCGAGTCCCTGGGTCCACAGGCCGTAGTATTTGGACGCTTCAAGGAACTGGCTGACAGCGGGCGTCTCAAGGCCCAGGTAATCGGGGATCACATAGTGCGCAACCCGCGCGGTGTTGGACATTTCCACATCCAGGGAGACCAGCAAATCCAGCGATTGAAAGGCTTTCAGGGTGCGATTTTGATCGGGCAGCGAGACCATGGGATTGCTGCCCGCGCAGATCAGCGCGCGAATCTGGCCTTTGCCAGGAGTGAGGATCTCATCCGCCAGGGTGCCGGTGGCAGCGCCCATAATGGTCTTCGGCAAGCCGTACAGGCGCCCGGGCTTGGTTTCATCCCAGGGCTTGTAGGGTGCCATGGGCTGAGCCCGGGGCTGGTAGTCGGGCAGCATCACATGGGGGTGACCATTGCGCTCACCCTCGCGCACCCAGCGTCCACAGAGGGTGTTGATGCAGAGGGCGAGGTATTCCAGCAGGGTGCCATGGAGGGCGAAGTGGGGACCGGTGCCGGTCACCAGTGATCCGCGTTTGGCGGAGGTAAAGATAGAAACCGCCTCGCGAATCTGGTCAACGGGAACACCGGCAACGGCTGACACATATTCCGGGGTAAAGGGCTGTACCGCAGCCCTGAGTTCGTCGATACCGCGGGCGTGCCGGGCGACAAACTCCTTGTCGTACAGCTCTTCATTGAGAATGATATGGAGGAACCCGGCCAGCAGTGTGGGGTCCTGGCCGGGTTGCGGCTGCAAATGCAGGCAGGCTTTTTTGGCCGACTCGGTTTCCCGTGGATCAATAACTATCAGCTTCATACCGTTGGCGACGGCTTCCTTGATGATTTGTGCCGGGTTTTGCCCCAGGCCCATTTTTGAAATCACCGGATTGGCGCCAACCAGCACCCAGGTGTCCGACAGGTGGAAGGGATGAGGTCCGGCAATCCATTTGCCGTGCAGCGCCTGGGCAATGACCTTGCCGGGCTGGTCGATGGTCTGCACCGAGAAAAAGCGCTCCAGTCCGGTACCCAGGGCGTTGAGGAATGCTACCGCAATGCTGATATTGACCGGATTGTTGACCGTGCCGTTGCCGGGGTAGACCGCTACGGATTCCGGGCCGTATTGCTCAATGATGGCCTTGAGCTTGGCGCTGATTTCGTCGATGGCCGTGGCGGTTGCAAGGGGGGCAAAGCTGCCGTCGGGCTGGCGCTTGTGACTTTGCAGCAGCCGGTCCGGGTGGTTGTGGGCCTCTGGCAGGGCGCGGCCCTTGGGGCAGGTGTAGCCCTTGTAGAGGGGCGAATTCCGGTCGCCAATCACCTTGATGGCGCGGCCATTTTCCACTGTTACTTCAATGGGACAATAGGCTGGGCAGACTTTGCACATGCTGATGTGGGTTTCGACCATGGATATTCACTCCGGCTCGGGACGACAGGTTTTATTTAATACAGGCATCTTACAAAATCCTGCTCAGGGTGTCCCGGCTTAGTGGCGGCGAATTGAGATTTTTTGGGAATATAAACTGTGAAAATGCTTTCCTTGGCTGGAAGCAGTGGCAAGAAAAGCAGGTCGAGGAGGGTAGCTGGAGCGAGATTTAATTCAGTCGTATCACCAGACAGCCTGTTGCTATCAGACAGGCCGGTCCGGTGATGGAGCAGGTCAGCAGGCAAAAAAGCGCGCAGCAGGTAAAGGCTTGTTTGGCCGCTGCTTCTGCTCCCCCTTAATCCAGGGTAAAGCCCAGTTTGACGGTGACCTGCCAATGATCCACCTTGCCGTCAACGAGGTGGCCCCGCACATTTTCTACCTCAAGCCAGCGCATGTTGTGCACAGTCTTCGCGGCCTTTGCCACCGCAGTCTGCACTGCGTCCTCAATGCTCACCTTGGATGACCCGGTTAATTCAATGCTTTTATAGACGTGGTCTGACATAGAACGACTCCCTTTGATGATTGGTGTGGAGGCCAACGCTACGATTGGCCTCTCAGTTCCGAGTATAGTCAACAATGCTTGCAGGGAAAGCCACATTGCGGGATCTTGCCTGAATCCACACAACAGGTTACATTTCCCTGACAGCGGCATTGAATTGCCAGTTCCCTTGAATCCAGCAAACGACGAAGTAAAAAAATGATCAAACGGGGGATGCCTGACATGTACAGCCAGTCTTTGATTGGTTACCTCAAAATTGCCTGTTGCCTATTCCTGCTGCTAACACCACTGACCAGTCAGGCCAACCGCCTTTCCGCCTTCAGCCCGGCCCCTGTTACAGGTTCCGTCGATCTGGTGCTGGTGGAAAAATCCGCCAAGACCCTCTACCTGCTTGATGACGGGCGGGTGCTCAGGAGCTACCCCATCGCCCTGGGCAAAAATCCCGTTGGTCACAAGGAAAAGGCTGGCGATGGGCGCACCCCGGAAGGGCGCTACATTCTCGATTGGCGCAATCCCGATAGCCGGTTTTACCGTTCGATCCATATCTCCTACCCCAATGACCGCGATCTGGAGCAGGCCAAGGCCACCAATAGCGATCCGGGGGAATTTATTATGATCCACGGCAGCCCGGCCTGGGTGCCATCGGCCGAGTGGGCCAAGCAGTGGCTGAACAAGGAAGACTGGACCGAGGGTTGTATCGCGGTTACCAATGACATCATGGATGAGATCTGGACCCTGGTGGCCGACGGCACCCCCATTGAAATCAGGCCCTGATTAGCCCCAGACTTTTCTTCAATGATGCTCAGTGTTGCAGTGCCGCAAACCTGAGTATCATTCAGTTTGAAAGCCTTCAAGATGGCAGCTCTCCAGTTTCTAATCTTTTCTGCTGCTAAACCCTTCAGCTGTGACTCAGCGATCTGCCGTAAGTACCTGATCGCAGTCGTCCCACTTCCTTCCTGACCACCGCGTAGCACTCGCAAGCTTCGGTCTCCAGTCCGCACCGGTCCAATACAGAAATATGGCCGCGCCGGTAGCTGATGAGGCCTGCGCGCTGCAAATTTCCCGCTGCTTCGGTAATGCCTTCACGGCGCACGCCGAGAATACTGGCGATCAATTCCTGGGTAATGACCAGTTCCGGGGCAATGGTCAACTCCTGGGAGCCGATCCGGTCGAGGGTGACCAATAGCCAGGTGCACAGTTGTTGCTCAATCGAGTGGTGCCGGTTGCAAGCCCCGGTCTGGCTCACCTGTGTCATCAGTGCCTGGGTATAGCGCAGCAATAAATGGCGCATGGAGCCGGCACGATTGAATTCCTGCTTCAAGACGCGGCTCTCCAGCCGGTAGCCATGGCCTGCAATCGGCACGGTGGCCGAACTGGGTGTGGTATCTCCGCCCATGAATAGCGAAATACCGACCACGCCATCGTTGCCCACCGCCGAGATTTCGGTCGATGAGCCGGATTCGGTGACGTAGTGCAGCGAGACGATGGCAGTAGTGGGAAAATAACAGTACTGCAAGCGTTCGCCAGGCCTGTAGATAACGTCGCCGAGGCGCATCGTCACCAGCTCCAGGTGGGGGCTCAGGCGTTCGAATTCATCCGCCGGGAGTGCGGCAAGCAGATGATTCTGTTTCGGGTTATGGCTTGGCGACATTATTGTTGATCGTCCCGATAAGGTTTTACTTGTGCGTGGTGATTTCAACGCCAATGCCGCGATAGCCAATGTAGCCGCAGGACTGGTTGAACATCGGCTCGCCACTGACCCGAAACTGTTGCCGGGAACCATCGGCTTTTGTGCGCGTGAATATGAAGTCCAGAAAGGGCTGCCGGGCTTCAATCGTTGCCCGCAGCAATTCCCGCTCGGTCTCGCTCCAGCCTGTCATCCCGTCATCCTTTGGCAGCTCGCCTGTACCAGCAAAGGAGTCGACGCGGATGCCGAGCATTTCCAGAACAGGGCCGGAGACCTTGGTGAAACTGCCGTGCTCATCCTGCTCCCAGTACCAGTCGGAAGCCAGTTCGGTGAGGCTGCGGAAGCGCGCTTCGCTTTCCCTCAGCTCGGCTGTCCGCTCCTGTACGGTTCGCTCAAGGGTGTTGTTGTATTCGCTGAGCATTTTGTATAAGAGACGTACTTCCAGCATATTGTGAATGCGCGTTTTGACCTCAATCAGATCAAAAGGCTTGCTGATAAAATCCTTGGCGCCGGCTTGCAGTGCGCGCAGTTTGTGGCCGGGTTGTGCAGTGAGCACGATCACTGGCAGGTAGGGATCAGTCAGATTGGTCTTGAGTCCTTCCATCACCTGAAAACCATCCATGCCAGGCATTTGCAGGTCGAGCAGAATCAGATCGTAGGCGTGCTTGCGATGCAGCGCGCATACCTCCTGGGGGTTCATGGTCGACGTCACGTTGCTGTAACCGGCCTCGGCCAGCAGCTGGTTGAGGAGGCTGATATTGGCCTCCTGATCATCGACGATGAGAATTTTCGATTGAAGAATAGCGGGGAGGTAATTCATAACAGCTTGTCCATTGGCGCGCTTGACAGGGTTTGTGCAGCCTGGTTATGTGAAGCTTGGGTTTCTGCGAATTTCAGCACCAGGTCAAGGGAATCCATGAATTCCTTGACGTTGATCGGTTTGGTGAGATAGAGGAAGAAGCCCGCTGCCAGGCCTTTCTCAATATCGCGCGGGATGGCGTTGGCACTCAGTGCAACAACCGGGATATGTGAAGTTGTTGGATCACTTTGAAGAATTTTGAGCGCTTCGATGCCGCTGATACCAGGCAGGTTGATATCCATCAGAATCGCATCAGGCAGGGTCGCCCGCGCCATGGCGACACCACAGATACCATCCCTGGCACTCAAGAGCTGGATATCGGAGCGGCGGGCAATAAGATCCTCCACCAGCATCAGATTGGCCGGGTTGTCTTCGACATACAGTACAGTGCGCGACGGACCAGCGGCGGATATCTGCGTATCAGTCAGGGTTTCCAGATCTGAAGCGCTGAGGCTGTGGTGTGGCTCCGCCGTCAGATCCAATTCAACCCAGAAGACACTGCCCACTCCGGCGCTGCTTTCCATGCCGATTTTGCCCTTCATCAATTCAACCAGCTGTTTGCTGACCACCAGGCCGATGCCGGTACCCTGTTCATCGCTCGCCTCTTTGCCGAGGCGATTGAACGGCTGGAACAGCTGTGACATTTTTTCCGTCGTCAAGCCTTCGCCGGTATCCCTGATGCAGACGCGTATGTTCGCGGGGTTGGTGCTGTTGTCCACTTCATAGTAAATATCGACACTGCCAGCGACTTTGTTGTATTTGATGGCATTTGATAGCAGGTTGATAAGAACCTGCTTCACCCTCGTCCGGTCCGCTTTGACAAAATACTGGGTTTGCAGGCTGGGGAATGTCATGCGTATGCCGCGGGTGTGCGCCTGTGTCTCTATCATCGTCTGGCATTCACGCATGACGTCGTTGAGGGACATGGTTTCCATCGACAGGGCAAGCTTGCCGGATTCAATCAGGGCGAGATCGAGGATCTCGTTGATCAGATCGAGCAGGTACCATCCGGCCTTGAGAATCTGGTCAATGCTGCGTTTTTGCGAGAATGTGGGTGGTGGAGAACCGGATTCCATCAGCTGGGCAAAGCCGAGGATAGCGCTGAGCGGCGTGCGCAACTCGTGGCTCATGCTCGACAGGAAATCGGATTTGGCGTGATTGGCCCGCTCCGCTTCGGTCATGGCCCTTTGCAATTCCACTTCCACCTTTTTGCGCACGGAATTGTCGGAGCTGATCAGCAGATAACCGATAATTTCGCCATCATCGGTGCGCAACCCGGTGACTGATACGATAGCCGGAAAACGACTGCCATCCTTGCGGATATGGGTCAGTTCGTAGATATCCTCAATCTCGCGGGAAGCCTTGAATGCCAGCGCTTGAAAGCCCGGTTCTATATGAGTGTCAAGCTCAAGGCTCAGGGCCTGGGCGCGCATAATCACTTCTTGCGGATCATGGATATCGCTGGGAGTGATTTTGTTGACGACCTCGTCGGCCCGATAGCCGAACATGCGCTCGGCGCCGACATTGAACAATTGGATAATGCCTTTTTCGTCCGTGGCGATAATGGAAAAATTGCTGCTGGTGAGAATAGCGGTCTGCAATGCGCCTGTTTTGAGCAGAGCTTCGCGGTGCAGTTTTTTAGTCTGTCCATCCGGATGGGTACTATGTTTTGTGGGGACGGAACTGCGTTTTTTAGAAATGATGGCGATCTCCATGGATGGATATAAGCGACGAGGAAAATAGGCGTACAGGAGATATTGGCTGACAGGCAGTGAAAATCAGCGAATTAAAATTGTAACGGAGTCTCGCACTGTTGCGCGCAGGCCTCTGTGCGGCAGACCACATAGGGCCGTCAATCGATTGCCCTATGCGCTGATGAGTCTGGCAGTTCAACCCTATCTGTGCCGGAAATACAGCGGGTTCAGGTCATTTGATTGAAGTGCACCTGAGTCAGGTGCTGAGACGACACTGGCACAGGCCGACACAGATTGTGGTTTATCCGGTTGCTGGTGTTGGGTGGTAGGGATATGCTGTGTCAGCGTTGATACAGGTGTCTTAATTCCGGTCCTGTTGCGCGTTACTCACTCATAAAAGCATAAAAGGAGCAACACATGGGCAGATTAGAGGGCAAAGTGGCGATCATTACTGGCGCCGGGCGCGGGATTGGCCGGGCTATTGCGCGGCTGTATGCGGCAGAGGGCGCCAGGGTTGCCGTGACTTCGCTGACGCCAGCCAATGTCGAACAGGTGGTGGCCGAGATAACCGAGGCGGGCGGTGAGGCCTTGGGTATTGTTTGTGACGTTTTTGATGAGGCGCAGATCAAGTCTGCGGTGGCCCAGACCGTGGAGCGCTTCGGGACCATCGATATCGTGGTCAACAACGCCGTGGTGCCAGCCGATGTGCGCAGTACGGTGCTCGAGCTGGGCGTTGATAAATTGAACCGCTCATTTCAGACCGGGCCTATTGCGGCGCTGCATATGATGCAGGCTTGCTACCCCTATCTGGAAAACCGCGATGGCCGGATTATCAATGTCACCTCCGCCACCGGGGTGCTGTCGGTGGCCGGATTCACGCCCTACGGGATGTCGAGGGAGGCAACCCGGGCGCTGACCCGTGTGGCCGCCCGCGAATGGGGCGACAAGCGCATCACGGTCAATGCGCTGTGCCCGTTCGCGCTCACCGATGCCTTCAGGGAAACCACTGGCGACGGTGTGTTCGTGCCGCCCAACGCAGTGGGGCGCATAGGTTCGCCGGAGGAGGACGTCGCACCTGTGGCGTTGTTTATGGCCAGCAAGGATTCCCAGTACATGACCGGCTATAGCTTTATGGCCGATGGCGGTCTGATCATCGACGCGGCGCGGTAACGCAATCACGCTGCCGCGTACTTGCATACGAAACGCCAGCAATAAATGCAGTGACCATAAAAACATCAATGACAAGGGCTAATGCGAATATGAAAAAGACTTACGGACCGTATGGCCGATCCCAGCCAATACCCCGAGACTTGAATGATGTGACGCCGGAATGGTTCGATGCGTTGCTCGCCAATGCCTACCCCGGCGTGCGCGTCGAAGCGATGGAGCGGGTTGAATTGCGCAACAGCCACACCACCAAGTTGCGCATAGCGGTGGACTATAACGAGGCCGGACGTGCAGCGGGCTTGCCGCGCCATCTGTGCCTCAAATCGAACTGGTCTGATGGCTTCAACAGCGGTGATATCTGCGAGCTTGAAGCGCGCTTCTATCACTCCCTGGGTGATTCGCCATCACTGCCCGCCGCCAGGTGCTACTACGCCGACTGGGATGGCGATGGCAGCGGACAGGGCGTGGCGGTGCTGGAGGATCTGGTGGATTCCGGTGGCACCTTTGGTCATAGCACAGACCTGATCGGTGTCGATGGCGTTGCCAAGGCGCTGGAAGCTTTGGCGGGTCTGCATGGCAGCTTCTGGAACGACGAGCGTCTGACCCAACAGTCGTGGTTGCCGCGCTCGATGGCAACCCCCATCGACAGCGACCAGATCAATTTCATGCGCCCCTATATCAACGCCAATTTCAAGCGCGACAAGATATTGCAGCTGATACCGGAGCGCGTCGTCGCTGATCATGACCTGCTTGACCGCGCCTATGCCGGCCTCAACAAGTGGGTGGCCCAGCAACCCGGACCCTTCTGCCTGGTGCATGGTGACTCCCATATTGGCAACACCTATGTTTACCCTGATGGGCGCCGCATCTGGCTCGACTGGCAGCTGTGCCGTATTGGTCACGGTTACCGCGATGTGACCTACTTTATGACTGCAGCGCTGACCGTGGATGAGCGGCGCAGTTCCGAGCGCGACCTGCTCAAGCACTATCGCGAGGCGTTGGTCGCTACCGGGGCCAAAGATGTACCCGATGTTGACACCATTTTCGAACATTACCGCCGCTGGCCGATTTACGGACTTCAGGCCTGGCTGCAAATCGAGGATTGGTGGGGGCAGGACGGCTCTCCGGCCCTCGACCGGGTATCGCGGGCGATCGAGGATCTCGATACCCTGGACCTGCTGGAAAACGCTTGATCACTGGCAGGCGCTGCTGGCCCTTTGGCTGTCGGCAGCGCCACTCTCCTGAATAAATCCATAAGCAGAGGATGTCCCCCATGCAATCTTCCATCAAACGTGGCCATATTGCGCGCACTGAACGCTTGCCACTGACCTACGAGGGCGTTACGGCCGAATGGCTGACCAGCGTTCTGCAAACGCAGTACCCGGCTGCCGTGGTGCGCGGTATGGAAATGACCGGCCAGGTCTTCGGCCATACCTCCAAGGCCCTCTATGCGCTGGATCTCAATGAGGCGGCAATCGCGGCGGGCATTCCGGCCAATGTCTGCCTCAAGGCCAACTGGACTGGCGACCCCCTGAGCAGCACAGTCTGTGTCAACGAGGCGCGGTTCTACGGCCTGCTGCGTGCCAAGCTCGACCTGCCCGCGCCCAAATGTTATTTCGCCGACTGGGACGATGATGCCGAGGGATTACAGGGGCTTGTCATGCTCGAAGACCTGGTGCATCTGGGCGGCAAGTTCGGCACCTCCGGCCAGCCGATGACGATTGAAGATATGACGGCCTCCCTGGGCCAGCTTGCCCATCTGCACGGCTCTACCTGGAATCGCCCCGAGCTGCTCGATCAGCCCTGGCTGCAAACGGCGGTGTCGCCAGAAACACCCACTGACGATTACTGGGATCTGATGAAGGACTATGTGCCGATTCACAATGCGCGGGAGTCACATCTCAAGTTGCTGCCGGCCTGGGCTGTGGAAGATCCCAATCGCATCTATGCCGCATTCCTGCAGCTGCGTGAGCAGGAAATGGCCGATACGTCGCCCCTGTGCCTGGTTCACGGCGATGCCCATCTGGGCAACAGCTATCTGTGCCCGGATGGCCACCGCATCTGGCTCGACTGGCAGATCGTCCGCAAGGGGCGCCCTTGGCGCGATGTGCATTATTTTCTGGTGGGTTCACTGACCATTGAACAGCGCCGGGAAGCGGAGCGCGACCTGATTCGCCACTATTGCGAGCAGATTGCAAAATATGGCGTCAAGCTGGATTTCGACAAGGCGTTTAACGATTATCGCCGCTGGCTGATCTGGGGCATTATCGCCTGGCACACCAATATCAATCCCAACGAAAATACCCTGATTTCCCTCGAACGCTTTTGTGTGGCCGCCAGGGATCACGACCTGGGTGCGCTCTACGGTTTCTGAGCGTTTGGTCGGCCACTGATCATGGTGCTGCGGGCTGGATCAGCACGCATTTCCTGATATCTGACAGTAGCTCCCGATCAGTATTGCGCCATCCAGCCGCCATCAATGGGCAGCACATGGCCGGTTACCATCGCCGCGTGGTCGGAACACAGCCAGATAATGCCGTCCGCCTGTTCGGAAGTTTCAATGGCGCGGCGAATGGGCTGGTTGATGACCTGCTGGTCGATCAGCGTTTTGGCGTGTTCCGGGCCGGATTTGTAGTAGGCGCGGGTGGGGGTTACACCGGGGGCGATGCAGTTGACCCGTATGCCGTGTTCCGCATAACTGACAGCGGCAAATTTGGTCATGCGGATCACACCGGCCTTGCCCGCGCCATAGGCGGAACCACCCCAGCCGTTGTAGAGCATGCCCGCCAGGGAGGTGACGTTGGCAATCGCGCCGCCACCGTTGTCAATCATGTGGGCAATCTGGTGCTTGAGACACAGGAAGGTGGTGCTCAGGCACATCTTGATGGTGTGCTCGAAGGCTTCCAGGCTTTGCTGGTGGAACTCCGGGCCAGCCGAGCCGGGGTGTGCGTCACCCACCACATTGGCGGCAAGATGCAGGCCGCCGAAGCGTTCAACGGTGTGGCGAATCAGCGCTTCGACATCGTCCTCGCTGGTGGCGTCTGTGCGAATAAAATGCGCTTCATGGCCGGCAGCGCGCAGTGCCTCGGCGCGTTGTTCACCCAGTTCCACATTGATATCGGCAAGGATCACCCGGGCACCATTTTGTGCGAATGCCTGTGCGGTTGCGGCACCGATACCGTCCGCTGCGGCGGTGACGAGGGCGACCTTTCCTTCAAACTGACCAGTCATAATATCTCCGGATTTTATTGTGTAATGTGCGGGTTGCTGCCGCGCTGGCAGCGCTAACTGTTGGCAGATTCTACGCCAATGTCAGCCGTTTGAGTGCACTGACTGTCACCCATATTTTAAATCGCTGTATTTATTTGCCTGCGGTTGAAACAACCGCATGAATTCACGTTGACTGGCGGGATCGACAGACTAAACTGGCACATCACTGACTGTCAGACGAATTTCAAACAGCTTCTTATAACAACGAAAAAACAGAATAAATCACAGCAAATATTATTGTTATTCGATCTGCATATTATTTGATAACAACTCACTTTCAGGAGAGATTGAATGAGTACTCCAGATACACTGCAACTGCTTGCCGTCGGTGATTTACAGCTGATGACCCGCGACCCCGCCGCCGATCTGTTCGAACATGTCACCCCGGCACTGTCAGCGGCGGATATCACCTTTGGCAACTGTGAATGGCCCTATGCGGAGGAGGCCGGTGACACTCACCCGGTGGAAGCGCATATTAACGATGATTTCGACAAGGGCGATCTTTTCGCGCCGGGCAGCCCCGAGTCGATACGGATGATGGGCCGTGCCGGTTTTGACGTCATGTCTGTGGCCAACAACCACACCATGCACGGCGGTTATCGGGCTTTTTTGCGCACCATAAGCCTGCTTGAGGAATCCGGCATTGCCAGTGTCGGTGGCGGCGTTGATATTACGTCTGCGCGCGAGCCGGCGATCATCGAGCGCAATGGTTGCAAGGTGGGTTTCCTGGCCTGTACATCAGGTTTTTTACCCGGTGCTCACGCTGGTCGGCGCACCCCGGGAATCGTGCCGCTGCGTCAACACACCTATGCCGAAAACCCGGTATGGGAGCAGTGGGGTATCGAACCCGATGTGCGGACTCTGATCAACCGCGACGATCTTGCCGCCATGTGCGAGAGCGTGCGGGCACTGAAAGAGAAGACCGACATCGTTGTCCTCAGCTGTCACTGGGGCATCCTCGAACACCCCTTCAAAATCGGTGAATACCAGCGCGAAGCCTCGCGCGCGCTGATCGATGCAGGCGTTGATCTAATCGTCAGCCAGGGCCCGCTGGCCATCAAGGGCTTTGAGGTCTATCGCGGCAAGGCGGTGCTGTACTGCATGGGCAAATTCATGATGGTATCGCCCTGGTCGCGGGACGAGACCCCATCCGGGATTGCCGCGCCGCTGCTCGATGAAACAAATCGCGGCCTCGCAGCCTCAGTGACTATCGCAGGGGGCAAAATTACCGGCGTGCAGCTGGTACCCGTTCACCTCAATGGCGGCAAGCCAACGCTGCTCCAGCCTGGCGATGAATGGCACAGGAATATTCTCGATGTGGTGGCAGAGCGCACCGCAGCGGCCAATCTGCCGGGCACCATGGATGCTGACGGCAGAATTATTTTTCCATGACAGGGGATTTCAGACCGCAGCCAGACATGGGACTGATTCAAGGCAAACTGGCTTGAGGAGAGGATTGCCCGCGAGAGTGACTGCGTCACTCTCAGCTACTCCAATTGGTGATGGAGGAAATCTGCTATACATGTTTGTCTGGCAGAATTGCGGGAGAGCAATAAAATCCTGGCGATAAAAATGGGCCCGATTGAGTGCAAAATCGGGCCCTTGCTTTGACTGGCGACAGCGGAAAATTGTGGATGCCGGGCTGGTTTTAACCCTCTTCCAATGGCATAAAAAAACCCGCCAAAATGGCGGGTTTTTCGTGTTTGGCGCACTCGGGAGGATTGACTCGAAACGCCTTGTGGGCGTTTCGACCCATGCGGGGCTGCGCCTGGCGGCTTGGTCCAAACGCCTGTCGGAGTTTGTCGAACCTGGGGAGGTTCTCGTCTCCGTCGTGAGCCATAAAAAAACCCCGCCTTTTCAGGCGAGGTTTATTGTATGGCGCACTCGGGAGGATTCGAACCTCCGACCGCCCGGTTCGTAGCCGGGTACTCTATCCAGCTGAGCTACGAGTGCGTTATCTGATCACCTCAGAGGGGTCGCACTATAGTGAGGGAAGCCTGATCCGTCAAGATTGAAAAGTGATTTATTTGCTTCAAGTGCTTATTTCCCTGCATTTGAAGGCGGTGAGCTACGAGCTGCGGGTTCCCCTGTGGCATGTGGAGCAACAGCCAGCATAGATTACCCCACAGCCAGGAGGTGGTCCTGGCTGTGGGGTAAAACCGTCAGCGGGCGTCGGCGCCGAAGCGATAGCGGATGGAGAGGCCGTAGACTCTGGGGTCGTTGTAGGTCACAGAGCGCACCGGCATGGTAGCGGTGGACAGGGAGCTGCCGATCACTGCATCTTCATCGCCCAGGTTGCGCACGTAGGCACCCACATCCCAGGGGCTTCCGACAATCGAGTTCCAGTCGAGACGGAGGTTGACCAGACTGTAATCATCGGTTTCGTAACCGGTAAATTCCAGGGAGTCAGTCCAGAAGTAATCGGCGTTGAAGACTATTTCACCCAGTGCCGCGTCAACCGGCAGAACATAGCGCAGGTTGGCGTTATAGCTCAGCTCAGGCTGGTAATAGAACGGGATTTCGTCATCGCCGGTAAATTTCCAGGCGACTGACTGGTCCGGGGAGAAATCATCGGTTTTCTGGTCAACGAGGGTCGCATTGATGCCGAGGCTGAGGTTGTCAGTGGGCATCAGGGTAAATTCCAGCTCGCCGCCCTTGGTGATGGTGTCACCGGCATTGATCAGGATAACCGTCAGGTTGGGGTCGTTGCTCGGATCACAGTCGCCATCCGGTGACGCGGGGAGCACGGGATTTGACGGGTTGCAGGTGGGCAGTGTCTGGACGCCGTTGAGGGTGTACTGCACATCCTTCGACATGGCGTAGAAGTACGACAGGTTCAGTCGCGCAGGCATGTCGCCCAGGTTCCAGTCAGAGCGCATACCCACTTCAAAATCGATCACTTCGTCCGGCTCGAAGAACTGCACCGGTTTCAGACCTGTGCCGAAAGCGGGGGTATTGATACCGCCAGCGCGGTAGCCTTTGCGGCTCGATGCGTAGAGGAACAGATCCTCGTTGACCTGGTAGTCGAGGCCCACAATCCAGGTGTCTGCGGCGGAATCGGTTTCCAGGTCAGCCACGGTGCTGGGCACCAGACGCGGGTCGCCAGGGCAGGTGCCCAGGCCGATTTGGTAGGGCGCTGCGGCTTCACCGGCGCCGGCGCAGGTGGCGTAGTCATCCCAGGTGTAGCG
>LADM01000068.1 GCA_000961645.1 Gammaproteobacteria bacterium BRH_c0
GGACAGCGAAGCGGTAGGCAGGTCTCGGGGTGGATTGAGCACCAAAATCCACGCGGCAGTTGATGCGCTGGGCAACCCACTGAGACTGATTGTCACCGGTGGACAGGCGTCAGAATTTGGTCAAGCCCTTCATCTCATTGAGGGGTGGGCCGCTGAGCACGTGCTGGCGGACAAGGGGTATGACAGCGATCAGTTCGTTAAAGCGGTAAACGATTCGGGTGCTGTTGCGGTGATCCCCTCCCGATGTCATCGGAAAATAGGGCGCGAGCATGATCGCGAGATTTACAAGGAAAGAAACCTGGTAGAACGTTTTTTCCAGAAGCTCAAACAGTTTCGGCGTATCGCGACCCGCTATGAAAAACTGAAGCGAAACTATCAGGCCATGTTGGAGTTAGTGTGTTCAATTATTTGGCTGGACTGATTGTTAACACCCCCTAGCCTTGCCAGCTGGCGTGCAGGATGCTGAGTATCTCGATTGCGTTGATCGTACCCTTGCTTCAGCGATTGACCGCTTCAAGCCTGACGCCGTGATATACGATGCCGGGGTTGATATTCATAGCGACGATGATCTGGGACGGTTCGATATTAGCGTAGCCGGGGTACTGGCCAGAGATTGTCTGGTCTTTGCCCACTGCGATCGCGCAGGACTACCGGTGGCGGCGGTGATTGGTGGCGGCTACCAGCGCGATATTTCCGCACTGGTGAATATCCATTTTCAGTTGTTCAGGGCTGCACTGGGGCTGGCCTGATCAGGCCAGAATGGGCCGCCTATGGTTGTCGACAGTAGCAAAAATTATTGCCGACCAAGCCAGGCGGCAACCAGTTCCTGCGCAGGCTCAGGTTTGCCAAACAGGTAACCCTGCATATAGTCACACTGGTGTTTTATCAAAAACTCCGATTGCGGCAGGGATTCAACCCCTTCCGCCACAACCCTCAGCCCGAGATGCCGGGCGATAGTCAGCATGACCTCCACCAGGGCTGCGTCGTCGGGAGATTGGCACACATCCTGAACAAAGGATTTATCAATCTTGAGTTCGCGCAAGGGGAGATGGCGCAGATAACCCAGATTGGAGTAGCCGGTGCCGAAATCATCAATGGAGAAATGAACCCCCAGGCGCGCCAGTTGATGCATTTTATCGGCGGTGGTGTCGGCATTGCCCAGCAATACGCTTTCAGTGACTTCCATGGTCAGGTGCAGTGGGTCGGCCCCGGTGTTGCGTAAAATCCGCTCCACCATGGCGACAAAATGACTGTCATTGATTTGCCGGGCACTGACATTGACGGCGATCTTCAGAGGTTTGCCAGCCTGTTCACACTGTGCCAGCAGTTGGCAAGCCTGTGTTAGTACCCATTCGCCGACCGCGATGATCAAACCGCTTTCCTCGGCGATGGGAATGAACTGCAGTGGCGGAACCAGCCCGCGCACGGGGTGCTCCCAGCGCAACAGTGCTTCGGCAGCAATCCACTGGCCGGTCGGGTTGACCTGAGGCTGCAGGTAGAGTCTGAGCTGGTTCATTTCCAGGGCAATGCGCAAATCCTGTTCCAGGTTGTAATGGTTGCTGACCTCATCATGCATGGAGGGATCAAACAGGACGATGGTTTGACGCCCACTGGCTTTGGCCCGATACATGGCCGTATCCGCTTCCCGCAACAGGTCATCGACGGATTCCAGCACTTTGGGAAATATACTGACGCCCATGCTGGCACTGAGCCGATGAGTGTGGCCCTCAGCCTGCAACGGCAGGGTCAGAGCGTCCTCCATTTTTTTGGCGACTTTCAGGGCATGGCGGCTGGCGATGACGGGGTCGGTGGCCGAAAAGCGCAGCACCGCAATAAATTCGTCACCCCCGAGACGACAGAGGGTGTCTGTTTCCCGCAGCGCCCCCGAGAGCTTTTCCGCGCAGGCACGCAGCACCTGATCACCGTGGCTGTGACCGTAAACATCGTTGATGCGTTTGAAATGGTCGAGGTCGATAAACACCAGGGCGCCGTATTCGCCCGCCCGGCGGGTATCGGCCAGCGCCATGCTCAGGCGGTCGTTGAGCAGGGTGCGATTGGGCAGCGCGGTGACTGTGTCGTAAAACGCCAGGCGCTCAAGTTCCTGCCGATCGGCATGCTGGTCGCGCAGATCCAGGAGCTGGATGAAATAGGATTGCGGTTTGTGGTCAATCCCGGGGATAGAGGTAACGCTGATTTCAACGGGAATGTCCTCTCCATCCCTGTGCCGTGCATACATCTCCCCGCGCCAGTATTCACCACTGCCGACGATGTGGGCGATTTCATTCAGGGTTTCATGGCCGGTTCGGGATGAGCTCAGATTTTCGATAGTCTGGCCAACCAGTGACTGATGTTCATAGCCAAACAGATTTATGGCGGCCTGGTTGGCGGCAATGATCCGGCGCGAAGCCGCCATGATCAAAAAGGGTACAGGCGAGCGCTCCAGCCCCTCCTTGAGAAGCAGGCGATGACCTTCAAGTCGCCCGTGGCGAAGCACCAGTAACACCAGGCTGCTGGCGTAATCGACAATGGATTGTTCACTGCTTGAGGGTGCCTTGGGGTGGTTGTGGTAGATGGCGAAGGTGCCCAGCACGATGTTGTCATTATCGATCAGGGGGACTGACCAGCATGCGCGCAAGCCGTGGGGCAGGGCCATGTGCCGGTAATCCACCCACAGGGGGTCGCTTTCGATATCGCTGCAAATCACCACTTCCTTGCGCCAGGCCGCAGTGCCGCAAGCGCCAGCGCTGGGGCCAATGGGTAACCCGTTGATGCTGTTGATGTACTCTTGTGGCAGGTTGTGATCTGCCAGATGGTGAACGCAGTTGTTCTCGTCGACGGAGAGGATGGAAACAATGGCCTCAGGCAGGAATTGTGCAATTCCTGAACTCAACTCGTGGAGCACGCTGGCAACGGGTTCGCCCTGTAGCATCTGGTCCAGCGCAGTGCGATAGACGGTTAGCCATTCCCTGGTTAGTTCGCTTGCCTGTAGGGCCACAAAAACCTCTGTTGTAGTGGAAAGAGGTGGCTGGTAGGCAGGGTGAATTGTCGTGTTGAAAGCTTTTGGCGCCATCATCGTGTCAGTTATCCAGCCAGGGTTGAGAGCCTTGTTGCCGATAACTGCAGTTAATGACATGACCCTGTCAACAAAACGCTACCCACACATTGGACATGATACACAGCCAGGATGATCACAACACAGATAGCTGATTTTTACCAGATCAGCGTTGCCTGCCCCAAGGTGATCGCCTCTGTATGCCCAGAGTGCTCAGAAACAGGGCTTGCCAGGGGTGTTAGCTTGATGATTTGAAAGTGCACACCTTGGGGTGTTCAGCGCCAACTGTCGCCAACTTTGCTAGACTCCGCGTCTTTGGCGTGCTGCTGCCACAAACCGACCTTGCTTCTGTCACAAGCCGAGTTGTTCGACAAATACAGGTAAACCCAGGGCTATCTACCATGACTGATTCCATCCGCCTCACCCAGTACAGCCACGGTGCAGGCTGTGGCTGCAAGATATCCCCCAAGGTGCTGGATACCATTCTCGCCGGTAGCGGTGCGCAGAATCTGGACCCGAAACTGTGGGTAGGCAACGCCTCGAAGGATGATGCAGCGGTGTACGCCATCGATGCTGAGCGTGGCGTGGTCTCCACTACCGATTTCTTTATGCCGATCGTCGATGACCCCTATGATTTTGGCCGTATTGCCGCCACCAATGCCATCAGTGATATCTACGCCATGGGCGCCGATCCGCTGATGGCCATTGCCATTCTCGGCTGGCCGGTCAATGTGCTGGCGCCCGAAGTGGCGCGCGAGGTGATTCGCGGCGGTCGCTCGGTGTGCGACGAGGCGGGCATTCCCCTGGCGGGTGGCCATTCCATCGACGCGCCGGAGCCTATCTTTGGCCTCGCGGTGACCGGCATTGTGGAAAAGCGCTTTCTCAAACGCAACGACACCGCCACCCAGGGCTGCAAGCTGTACCTGAGTAAACCCCTCGGCATCGGTATTCTCACTACCGCGGAAAAGCAGGGCAAGCTGCGCCCCGAGGATGTTGGTGTGGCCCGCGACCTGATGTGTACTCTCAACCGGGGGGGCAGCCGTTTTGGCAAGCTGGCGGGCGTTGCCGCCATGACCGATGTCACCGGGTTTGGCCTGCTTGGGCATCTGGTGGAAATGGCCGATGGCAGCGGCCTGACGGCGCACATCCACGCCGCCGCCGTGCCCCGCCTCGCCAGTGTTGCCTATTATCTGGAGCAGGGTTGTGTGCCCGGCGGTACGCTGCGCAACTTCGACAGCTACGGCGAGCGCATTGCCCCCCTGCAGGACCAGCACAAGCTGCTGCTGTGCGACCCGCAGACCAGCGGCGGTTTGCTGGTGGCGGTCACCGCTGCGGGCGAAGCGGAGTTTCTCGCGGTTGCCACTGAGCTGGGCCTGGACCTGGCGCCCATCGGCGAATTGGCGGCCAGGGGCGTCCACGCCGTGGTGGTGCGCTGATGCGAGTCAACTGATGCCAGATAACAGTGCCGACTTCCGCGATATCTTCCTCAACGACCGTCCCCTGATGGATGTGCGCGCCCCGGTGGAATTTCACAAGGGCGCCTTTCCCCACTGCGTCAACCTGCCGCTGATGAATGATAGTGAGCGCCAGAAAGTCGGCACCTGCTACAAGCAGCAGGGCCAGGAGGCCGCCATCGCTCTCGGCCACCGGCTGGTCAGCGGCGCCATCAAGGAGGAGCGCATCGCTGCCTGGGCCGAATTTGCCCGCGCCCACCCGGACGGCTACCTGTACTGCTTTCGCGGCGGTTTGCGTTCCCAGCTCAGCCAGCAGTGGCTGGAGCACGAGGGCGGTATCGCCTATCCGCGCATAATCGGCGGCTACAAGGCGATGCGCTCCTTCCTGATCGACACCATCGAATCCGCCACGGCGCAATGCCGGTTTGTGGTGGTGGGCGGCCTGACCGGCACTGGCAAGACAGAAGTCCTCGACCAGCTCGCCAATGATCTCGATCTGGAGGGCCACGCCAATCACCGTGGTTCAAGTTTCGGCAAACACGCCACCCCGCAGCCCGGACAAATTGATTTCGAGAACAGTCTCGCCATCGACCTGCTGAAAAAGCGGGCTGCGGGCTGCCACGAATTTATCGTCGAGGACGAGAGCCACACCATTGGCAAATGCGCCGTGCCCCTGCCGCTGTTTCGGGTGATGGGCGAGAGCCCGCTGGTGTGGCTGGAGGACAGCCTTGGCGGGCGGGTAGAGCGTATCCTCAAGGACTACGTGGTGGACCTGTGCGCCGAGTTTGTTGCCCTGCACGGCGAGGAAGCGGGGTTTGAGGCCTTTGCCGCCCGCCTGATGCAAAGCCTCGACAATCTCCTCAAGCGCCTCGGCGGCGAGCGCCACCAGCGCCTTGCCGCCCTCATGGATGCCGCCCTGGCTGAGCAGGGGCGCAGTGGGGCGGTGGATCTGCACCGCGACTGGATCGAAGGGCTGCTGGTGGAATATTACGATCCCATGTATGCCTTCCAGCGCGAGCGCAAGGGATCGCGGATCATTTTCAGTGGCGACAAAGCGGCTGTGGTTGAGTTTTTGCAGTCTCGCCGGGTTTGATCTTGGCTGACCTGCTCCTCTATTGACTCGTCTGCCGGGGGGCCAGCAGGACGGTGGCGGAAACTGAATTGCCGGTTCCGTCATCAAAGGCCCTATAATCCCCTGTCATCGTTGACCGGCTTGTCGATAGCCGTGCAGCCAATCTGTTTTTTCCGCTATTGAACCGGAGAACTCCCATGCTCAACCGAACCATGGCATTTGCTGCCACTGTATTCCTGTCTCTGTGTGCTGTTTTCAGCCATGCTGAACCCACTCAAACCCTGCGGGTCTCGGCCATTCCCGATGAGGCTCCCACCGAGTTGCTGCGCAAGTTTGAACCTCTCGGCGCTTATCTGGAGCAGCAGCTGGGCATGGCGGTGAAATTTGTGCCGGTGTCGGATTACGCGGCAGTGGTAGAGGCGCTGGCGGCGGACCGTATCGATCTGGCGTGGCTCGGGGGTTTTACCTTTGTGCAGGCGCGGCTCAAGACCGGCAACGCCATTCCCCTGGTGCAGCGGGAACAGGACCAGCATTTCACCAGTGTGTTTATCAGTGCCGATCCGTCGGTAAACAGCGTGCAGGATCTGAAGGGCAGGAACTTTGTCTTCGGCTCGCCTTCATCCACCTCCGGCAGCCTGATGCCGCGCTACTTTATGCTCCAGGACGGCATCGACCCCGATGCTTTCTTCAGCCGCGTGGCCTACTCCGGCGCCCACGATGCCACCGCCGCCTGGGTACAGGCGGGCAAGGCCGATGCCGGTGTGCTCAACGCCTCGGTGTGGCACAAGCTGGTGGATGCCGGCAAGGTGGACACTGGCAAAGTGCGGGTGATCGCCACCACGCCGACCTACTACGATTATAACTGGACAGTGCGCGGCACCCTCGACCCCGCTGTGACAGCCAAAATCAGGGCGGCCTTTCTGGCCCTAGACCCCGCCAACCCGCAGCACAAGGCCATCCTCGATCTGCAAGCCGCCAGCCGCTTTATCGAGACGGCGCCGGAGAATTACCTGAGTATCGAGGAGGCCGCCCGCTCCGCAGGCCTGCTGTAGTGAAACTGACCCTCTCTGGCGTGGGGCTGTCCCACGCCGCTGGTCCACGTGTGCTGGACGCTCTCGACCTGCACATTGAGGCCGGTGAACGGGTCGCCATTATTGGCCCTTCCGGCGCTGGCAAGACCACCCTGTTGCGCTTGCTGGCCACGGCCTTGCAGGCGGATTGCGGGCAATTCTCCCTACACGATGGCGATCCATGGCGGCTGTCTGCCCGTGCCCGCCAGCGACTGCGTTCGCGTATTGGCCTGATTCACCAGGCGCCGCCCCTGCCACCGCGGCAACGGGTGGTGACCGCCGTGGCCGCTGGTCGCCTGGGACAGTGGTCACTGGCCCGCAGCCTGCTCAACCTGCTCTATCCCCTGGACAGTGTCGGGGTGCGGGATACCCTGGCCCGGCTCGATCTGGCAGACAAACTGTTTGCCCGCTGCGACCAGCTTTCCGGCGGGCAGTTGCAGCGGGTGGGCATCGCCCGGGTGCTGTACCAGCAGCCTGAGCTGATACTGGCCGACGAGCCGGTATCCGCCATGGACCCGCGCCTGGCGGACCACACCCTGGCGGTCCTGGTGCACGAAGCGCAGGCGCGGAGTGTCACTCTGGTGGCGAGTCTCCATGCGGTGGAGCTGGCGCTGGCACACTTTCCCCGCGTTGTCGGTTTGCGGGAAGGGCGCATCGTGTTCGACCGGTCTGCCTCTGACATTGCCCCGGACGAGCTCGCCGCCCTCTACGCCAATGAGCAGCTTGATGCTCCTCAGTTCATCCCGCCGCCAGTTAATCCCCTGTTGCGTTGCTGATGAATACCCCTGCTGCTCAGACACTCCATGACCCCGCCTCCAGGGGTCGTTTATTGCTGACCCTGCTCATGCTGGCCCTGTTGTGGCCCGGCCTGCAGCTGAGCGAGCTGGATCTGAGCGTATTGTTTGCCGGGGATAGCGCCAGTGCCATGGCGCAGTTTGTCGCCGGGTTCTGGCCCCTGG
>LADM01000066.1 GCA_000961645.1 Gammaproteobacteria bacterium BRH_c0
GCTGCCCGCTGCATCAAAGCGCGAACTGACATCGCGACGCCCGCGCTCCGCCTGATACAGCGGGTTTTGCTGGCTCATCATCTGGTCGTCCTGGGGACCGATACCGTAGGAAAACAGCGGAAACAAGTTGCGCGCCACAAACGGCGCATCGGTGATATTAAAGGTGTAGTTGTTGCGGCACAGGTGCTTGGACTCGGGAATCAGCGGGTGGAACAGGGGCTGGGAAAATCCCGGTGTGAATTTGCCGTACAGCACGATGGCGCCGCTGCGCAGATGCACATGGGCCACTGCCGAGTAGTCAGCCTTGTCGCAGGGAATACCCAGGCGACGCAATGCCGGGGGAATGGTGCGACCGGTTACGGTGCGGATCATGGTCACCGTTTCGGACGTGGATTCCACCGTCACCTCGTCGGTTTCGTTCTCTTCGTTGCCGACAAAATTGGCATGCAGGTAATCGGCGTGAACCAGATCGAGGAGATTTTCGGAAGCCAGCTCATAGCTGCAATTGAAATAAATCTGCCCCCACTTGTTGGCAGACAGCTTGGCGCCCTGGCGCGGCAGGTAGGGGATATCCGGCATCAGTGCTTCGTCCGCATTTTGCGGATTGCCGTACCACACCCACACATAGCCGTAGCGCTCCAGCACCGGATAAAAGGCGCTGCCGCCGGTAAATTCACTGGCGCGGGCCTTGTTGGCCTGGATCTGGAGCGGATGAAATTCCGCCGCCACCGCTTTTGCGCCTTCGCGCCATAAATAGTAGGGCTGGGAGTGAATCAGGCGCCGAATGGGACTGGCGCTGACGTGAGGCGCGTGGGCAATGGGAAACCAGGCATCGCGCAGTGCGAATGAACCCGGAATAAATTCCTCGCGCACAATGGCGCTGGATTTATCGGCATCGTTGCCCTGGGGGGTTCTGGACATTGCTTGGGTCATGGTGATTACCTCCTGGCCGTGGCCTTTCGGAAAAAGTAGTGCTTATGGATCGTCAACCGATTGCCACCAGGTTAGCGATCCTGTTATCTGGATGGGTGTTGCGGGCAAGCTGCCCCGACTGGGCCCGCCAGTCCTCCGCCGGACCGGGCAGCACCTGGGCAAGCGCCCTGGTATCAACCTGGGCAGACATGGATACCGGACTCTTGCCGCGGGCAATCCACAGCTTGTAGAGGGGTGCCAGCTTGCCGTGGGCCTCGGGGTTGAATACCACCCGCCAGTTCAGGGCCGTCATGTTGCGGGCGCAGGGACGGGCGGCGATGAGAATTTCCGCCATCAGCTGTTCACTGCGGGCATCGAGCATCTGGGCGGTAGTCTCGCCAGTGACCAGCGCCGTGTGGGTGCGGAACAGCAGGGGAAAATCCGCGCGATGGCGCAGTGGCCCCATATGCAGGGCTTTCTCGCCCACCAGGTTCCAGCGCGCCGCGCGCTCCACCACCAGCAGGCCATTCTCCAGGCGCGGATCGCCCTGGGGCTTGTCGGTAAAATAGGCCCCCAGGTAATTCAGGAACAGACCAGGCGCATCGAGCAGGCCCGCAATCACTTCCTCGTGGCTCATGGGGTGAATCACCGAGCCATGGAATTCGCGTCCATGAACACTGTAAGGCTGTTCGGGCATGGTTGCACGGTTGGCGGCAGTCTTGCCAGTCCACAGGTAAACCAGACCCAGGCGCTCGGCTGCCACAAAGGTATCAACGCTGCACTGGGGAATGCGCTCACCGGGGGCGAGATTGGGAAAACCGCACAGCTCGCCGCTCTCGCCGTTGAAAGTCCAGCCGTGATAGCCACACTGGATCTCCCCCTGGGCGGTAATACGCCCGAGGGAAAGGGGCGCACGGCGATGGGGGCAGCGGTCTTCCACCGCCCGCACCACATTCTTGTCATCGCGGTAGAGGGCATAGCGCTCACTGCCCAGCTGGATACCCAGGGGCTTGGTAGTGCTGACATCTTCACTGTGGCAAACGGGCCACCAGAGTTCGCTCGCTGGCATCATTTCCTCTCAAAACCGGGTTCTGCAATCATTATAGTCATCACTGCCCGCGCATCTGGCGGGTAACCCCGGGCAAGTCATGCACCGTGCCGGGACAGATCAGTCTGTGGTGTAGCAGTTCACTGAATTCTGACAGAGACGTCAACTACCGGAATCCGACAAAAACGGCAATTTGTTCATATGGCTGACTCGCTGGTTTCTGCTGTCCCTGTGACTATTGAGTGGCAATTCACGGCCAATACTCAGACATTTCCGGACAATCATCCGTTCCTGTATCTGGACCGGCCAGGGAAATTGCGCCACTATTGGCCGCAGCTGCCGGGCGCACTTTCTGCATCGCCATACTATCTCGTTGCATCGCCATAATATTCCGCCCGGCCAGCAACAACCCTGAACACCTGCCAGTTCCGCACCACCTGCCAGTGGCGCAGGCAGCCACCCTTTACAGCAACGTTGCTGACTTTTTACAGCCACATGGTCTGCAGCCACAGGGTTTTTATTGCCCGCCCGAGCGCGGGCCAGCCAATACAATGAGGAATAATCAATGACAGATAATACGTTACGGGATGTTGAGAACAAGGTCATCATCATCAGCGGTTCACAGCGCGGCGTGGGCCTTGCCACCGCCAAACGCCTGGCATCGGGCGGCGCCAAAGTGGTGATCGCTGACCTGCCCGGCCTCGACATGACCGACTCCGCCGCCCAGGTAGCGCAATACGGTGAAGTGGCCCACAGCTCGGTGGATATCGCTGACGAAAACAGCGTCAAGGCGCTGATGGAGTTCACCCTCGACACCTATGGCCGTATTGACGCACTCGACAACAATGCTGCTCGCCAAGGCATTATGGAAGATGCAGACGTACTCAATATGGATGTTGACCTGTGGGACAGCGTGTTCGCCGTCAACGCCCGCGGCACCATGCTGATGTGCAAGCACGCCATCGCAGCCATGCTGAAATCCGGCGGCGGCTCGATCATCAATATTAGCTCCGGCACCGCCATCGCGGGCCACCTGTACCAGACCGCCTACGCCTGCAGCAAGGGCGCCATCAACACCCTCACCAAATACGTCGCCACCCAGTATGGCGAACAGGGTATCCGCTGCAACACCATCTCACTCGGCCTGATCAAAACCGAACGCCTGGCAGAAACCATGCCCCTGCCCATGCAGGAAATGTTTATCAACCACAAGCTGATACCGCGCCTCGGCAAGCCCGAGGATATTGCCGAGATGGTGGCGTTTCTGGCCTCGGACCGCAGTGTGTGGATCACCGGCCAGACCTACTGCGTGGATGGCGGCATCCAGGCCAAGGGCTCACAGGTATCCGACGAGCGCCGCATGATGCGGGACATGGGGGTAGGCATAGGCTCATGATTTGCAGATGGGGTGACGGTTTTGCCGTCGCCCCCGCACGCAGGGCGACGCAGCCCCTGAAAATCAGACAGCTGTCTTGCCAACACTCCGGCAGTCCCTATAATGAAACCCGCACCCGAATCAGAATCCAGACCACAATAAGCCCCTGACCGGCCTGTTTCAGCCAATCGCTGTTTTCCTTCCAGGAGTATTCAATGAGAATAAATTTCGCTGTACCCAACACCATGAAAGTCGCCGCCATGAGCCAGCCCTGGGAACAGGACATGAGCACCGCGCAGATGCTCGACACCGTCAAGCTGGCGGATGAACTCGGCTTTTACGCCGCCATGCTCGGTGAGCACTTTATTGTTCCCAACGAACATATCCCCCTGTCCGGTGACCACTACCTGCACACCACCGTAGCCCTCGGTGTGATTGCCGGCCACACCTCGCGCATTCGCCTCAAATCCTCCGTCACCGTGCTGCCGCTGCAAAACCCTGTGGTGCAGGCCAAGGCCTGGTCCACCCTCGACTGGCTCAGCGGTGGCCGCTGCGCACCGATCTTTGGCGTGGGCTGGCTCAAGGAGGAGTACGATATCCTCAATGTGGACTTCCACCAGCGCGGCAAGATGTGCGACGAATACCTTGAAGCGATGCGCATTCTCTGGACCGAAGACAAGCCAAAATTCAGCGGCCAATTCACTGCCTTTGACAATGCCGCCTTTGCGCCCAAGCCCGCCCAGAAGCGCCTGCCCATCATGCTCGGCGGTGATGCCGCACCCGTACTGAAGCGGGTTGGCAAATTTGCCGACGGTTGGTCTCCCTTCCAGACCCCACCTGAAAAATTCAAAGAGTGCATGGACATCATCAAATCACAGCCTGAATACGATGGCCGCCATATCGACATTTTCTTTGCCCTGGAAATGCTCAATGTCGGCGCCCACCACGAGATCAAGGGCGATGACCGCGCCAAGGGCGCCTGGGATTCCGCCAAGATTATCGACCAGTGCGGCTGGCTGGCAGAGCTGGGGGTCACAGAGACCATCGTTCCCCGCCCCCCCCTCGAAGGTGTGGAAGCCTACAAAGACCACATGCGTTGGGTAGCCAGTGAAATCATGCCCAAGGTGGCCGACCTGTAATCTATCAGCGTAGCTGTCTGAGCATAAAAAAACCGGGCTCTGAGGCCCGGTTTTTTTATGTACGTTAGCGCAGTCCTCTAGCCCTTGCCCTGAATATAGGGCGATACCACTTCCGACTTGAGGGTTCTGGCCGCCAACAGATAATGCCCCGCTGCCCATATCAGGCCCACCGAGGCAGTGATCATGGCGTACTTGATCCCCTGGGCGGAAGCCACCGCGCAGGCCTGAGCCACATTGTCAGCCAGATTGGCCATCTGGGCAGAGTTCGTACAAAGACTGTTGAAACTGCCTTCACCGATAGCCGCAGTAAAAGCGCGCTGGGCAAAGCCATCGCTGGCAAAACCCAGGAACACCGGACCCGCTCCCAAACCCACCATCGCTGAGGCAATGCCATGGATCGCGGACGTCGAGGCGCGCATCTTGGGGCGCACCAGACCCTGGGTGACTGTCTGGGTAGTCGGCAGAAAGGCATAAAAGGTGATGCTGCCCAGAACCATCAGGATAACGGCAATCAGCAACACGTCCTGGTACAGCGCCAGCACATATATCGGCCAGGAACAAACCAGACCCAGTGCGGGCAACCAGGCGTACCACTTGATATTGTGGCGCCCGGCCCAGTCCGACAGCAGTCCGCCGGAGAGGGTACCCACTGCGGCCGACACGCCCAGAATCACCCCCAGGATCATCCCGGCCTGGGCGTGATCAAGATCAAAGTTGCGCACCAGGAAGGGCATCAGGAAAAAATTGTTGCCGTAGGCCACAAAGCCGATCAGCGCAGCCCCCATGGTGAGGTGGATAAAGGCGGATTTTTTTACCAGGTATTTCAGCACTTCAACAAGGGAAGGCACCGGATCCTGATCGAGCTTGCCATCGGAATGACCGCGTGGCGGTTCGCGCAGGGTGAATTTCACCAGCAGCCCCAGCAGGATGCCGGGCGGGCCGATCACAAAAAAAACCATGCGCCAGCTGTAATTTTCGACAATCCATCCGCCCAGTGACGCAGCGAGAAACGAGCCGATGGGCACCGCCAGGATAATAATGGAATAGGCTGTGGCACGACGGTTGGGTTTGAAATAATCGGATATCAGCGACACCACCGTGGGGGTAAACCCCGCCTCGCCCACACCCACACCCATGCGGAAGATCAGCAGTTGCCAGTAGGCCTGGGCGGTACCACACAGTGCCGTCATCACTGACCAGGCCGCCACACAAACGGCGATGATACCCACCCGGCTGAAACGCTCCGCAAGGCGCGCCAGAGGCAGACCAAACAGCGTGTAAAAGGCGGCAAAGGCCAGCCCGCCCAGCAGGCCCAGCTGCATATCGGTGAGGCCGAGGTCTTGTTTTACCGCTTCACCTACCGATGCAAAAATCACCCGGTCCATATAGTTGAAGGTGTAGACCAGCATCAGCACCAGGATAATCTTTACCTTGCTCTGCTCACCGTAAGCAGGTGCTGCCGTGAGACTCCCGTCAGCGGTCGCGGTGTTCGTCGTCGTCATTATTTTTATCCTTACAAAAGTAGGCGGGACTTTTTATAGAAGCTCGTTACAGAAGCTCGCAAGCCTGCTCAAAATCGAGGCGGGGATTGCGGGGATGCGCGCCATTTTCAGCGCCATACCCCAGGTTGCACAGGAAGTTGGCTTGCCAGCGCCCGTCGGGGAAAAACGCCGCATTCAGGGTCTGTGCATTGAATCCCGACATGGGTCCGCAATCAAGCCCCAGCGCCCTTGCCGCCATGATCAGGTAGCCGCCCTGCAGGGATGAACTGCGCATGCACACTTCCTGGATCAGCTCGGGCTTGCCCTCAAATATCGGCTTCATATCCCGGGACGGAAACAGCTGCGGCATCAGTTCATAGAATTGCGTGTCATAGGCCACGATAACGCAACAGGGGGCAGCCATGGTTTTATCGACATTGCCGGCATTGAGGTGGGGTTTGAGCTTTTCTTTACCCTCCTGGCTGCGCACGAAGACAAAACGCCCAGGACAGGTATTGGCGGTGGTGGGCCCCCATTTCAGCAGATCGTAAAGGCGCTTTAACAACGCATCGTCAATGGGCCGATCCTGCCACTGGTTATAGGTGCGAGCGGTTTCAAACAGGGTGTCAAATACAGAATCCTTAACGGGATAATTCACGTTTTCCTCACAATCGAATGGGTTATTGTCGCGACAACTGCCATGTGAATAGAGTAGAAATCCTACCACCATGGCCTCGCCAGACATTACCCTTGGCTTACTAACCGGTCAATCAGTTTTGTCGAGGCTATTTATTGATAATCGCCCCACGGCCTGTTACGGTTACCGCGTTAACCCTCAGGGCACCATTCCCCTGCACAGTAGTAGTGGCTATAAAGCATCTACGCTAAATCAGCATCAACCCTTCAACCGGTAACTATCCATGGCGGATAACGATATGGTGCTCACCGCACCCGAAGCAAAGATAACTTCGCGCCACGAAAAAGCCGATATCGTCAGAAGCCGCGTTATCAAGGCCGCTCTGCATGCCTTTGCCCTGCACGGATTTGAAGGCGCGCGGCTCAAGGACATTGCCGCGGCCGCCGATATCAGCCTGCCGTTGCTGGTCTACCATTTCGAGTCGAAGGAAAATCTGTGGGAAACCGCCATGCGCCAGGCGGCTGGCCTGCTTGACGCAAGAATCCGCGATCTCAATGCCGCCACCGATCTCTCCCCCACCGACAAACTGCGTCAGCTGGTGATTGCCCTGGTGAGCGTTTGCGCTGAATTCCCCGAGTTTCATCGCATCATGTCGATGGAGAGCTACAAACTGTCCAAGCGGCTGATTTTTTTGTGCAAGCAGTGCGCCAAGCACCACTACCTGTCGATGATGGAAATCATCACCAACGCCCAGAAACACAACCCCGAGATGAGCCAGATTGCCGCCGAGCGCCTGTGCTATGTGATGATCGGGATGGCGAGAATTTCCAATAATGCCGCCGAATTTGAATACCTCACCGGCATTGATCCCAAAAGTCCCAAGGAAATCAAAACCACCATCAGGGACATTTGCGACCTGCTGCGCATACCCGCCTGACCCGGTTGTTATTCCCCGAAAAGTCCTGGCGCTGACTGCTCAGACATCCACTCGCAACGGCAAGCTGCTCAACTGGGCCTCACTGGCAGCCCCGAAATAATGGGGCACGAAATTCTTATCCGCCAATGCCAGGCGGGCAAAACGCGCCAGCAGTTTTTCCAGGCCTTTATGCAACACCAGGCGCGCCAGCCTGCTGCCCGCGCAAAAATGTATACCGCCGCCAAAGGTAAGAATTTTGCGGTTCTGCCGCTGCAGGTCAAAGACCAGGGGATCTGCATACCGCTCGGGATCATAGGACGCCGCCTGGGGTGAGATATAAACGGGGATACCCTTCGGCGCCTTCACACCACCAATGTCAGTATCCTGCAGCGCATAGCGGGTAACGATGATGTAGCCCGGCCCTTGCAGACGCAGGCATTCCTCCACCGCTGCCGGTATCAAGGCGCTGTCCTGTCTGATCTGCGCCAGAATATGGGGATGGCGACACAGGGTCAGGACGATGGCGCCCATGGAGGCGGCGGTACTTTCCAGCGCCGCCGCGCTGAAGGTGAAAATCAGGTCAAACAATTCCTTGTCACTCAGCACATCGGAGCCATCGCGGGTCAAAATCAGCTGGCTGAGCAGGTCACTGCCGGGATGGGCGCGGCGAGTGGCAATCAGGTCATTGATGGCCGCAGCGGTGGCGGCAAAGGCGCTGTGGTATTCCTCCGGGAACGGCTCTCCCGGTTTGACCCGTGCGGTAAGTGGCAAAGCGCGGTTCATGCGGATAAACACAGCCTTTTGCGCTTCATCCAGTTGCAGCACCGTATCGAGCAGCGCCACCACCATCAACTCCCTGGCAAAGCCAGGCATCAGGTCTATCACGCCATCATTGACGGGAATGGCGCTGACCAGGCTGTCCAGCGCCCGGTCAATATCCCCCTGCAGGCGAGCCACCGCTGGCGCACTGAAGGGTTCGGCAATCAGACGGCGGATACGCGCATGACGCTCGCCATCCATCTGCGGCAAGGTTTCCACCGAAGCGAATTTATCCGGTTTGAATTTGACAAAACGCGCCGCTTCAGGATCGCTGGGACGCACCGTTGAAAAGCGGCTGGTATCGGTAAGCACCTCGGTGACATCCCTGTAGCGCGAACAGACCAGCTGGGGATAGCCGCCCTGCATCACATAAAAGGGTGGCCGTTTTGCCCATTCTGGCAGCACAGTGGCAAAATTCTGGCGCAGGTATTCACCGGCCAGATCCACGTCGACGATATTGTCTGCTGGTACCCAGCTGAAATCCGCTGTCATATCAAAATCCGTCAGAAAAATGGAAGCGCGTGAATAATCCTGCTTTTAAAGGCACAACTGGCCATTCCGATCAGCCAATGCGCTTTACGTTAAGCACTTCACCGATGTCCGATGCGCCGGACATGTCACTGGCATAGGAAAAATCCCCTTTTAGCTGGCGCTCCAGCAACTCCTGGTGGCGCCTGCGGTACAGCAATCCGGCCGTATCAAAACGGGTGTTCATATCCGCCTTGGGCGCGTTGAGCACATAGCGCGGGTTTTGCGGATTGAGCATCGACTCATCCTGTGCCGCCACCATTGGGCCGGTTTTGGGCCAGTTGCGGCGATAGGCCGGATCGCTGCACTGCTCGACACCGAACACACTGTCGGCGCGGGTCAGAAAACGCGATTCCGGCATATTGTTCTGCATCAGCGGCATCGATGGTGCAGCGCTGTAATGGGCATGGAGAAAGCACACGCCACTGCGGATAAACACATGAGTGAAAAACACCACATCCTGGAAGGGGGCGCGAATACCCAGCACTTTCTTCTGGTACTCAGAGGTGGGTTTTTTCTCGGTGCGGCGGATCATGGTGACTGTTTCAGACGTCGACTCAACGCTAATGCTGTCGTGAACCGACTCGTGACTGCCACTGTAGTTGCCGTGGATAAAATCCACATGGGTGAGATCAAGAATATTTTCCAGCACCAGCTCATAGGTGCAGTGAAAATAGTTGCTCAGTTGCGCATAGGCAGGCCCTGGCCGGTCTGGCGCCAGGAAAGGAATATCCGGAATCAGGTGCGGATCGGCATTGTGCGGATTGCCATACCAGACCCAGGCAAAGCCGTAGCGCTCCACCACAAGGTATTCACCGCTGCCAGCAGTAAACTCACTGGCATTGCGCCGCTGCGCGGGCAATTCGGCGGGATGAAATTCGGCAGCGCGAAGACGCCCCCTATCGCGCCATAAGAAATAGGGCTGGGAATGCACAAAACGCCGCACCGGCGTAGCGCCAACATTGCGGCTGTGTGATACCGGAAACCAGGCATCGCGCAGGATATGCTTGCCCGGCTCCCACTTCACCAGCCTGGCCTGTTTGCCCTTATCGCCAAGTTCTACTTTTTCCGAGGTGCCGATGGTTGTCATTGAGAATTCAACCTCACTTACAGACGGGCTGCAGGGATGATATCCGCAGCCAGGGTATCCAGTTGGCCGCTGCGGATACTGGATACATAGGGGTGCAGCTTGGTCAGGGCAGCAGCATCGAGCGTACCGTTGACAGCAAACTGCAACCGCTCAAACGCCCTGTGCGGAACCAGGGATAACTGCTTATTAGACAAGGAATGCCGACTCCATTGCCAGCGCACCGCCGTCACACAATCCGTCACCGGCATGCTGGCGACTAGTGCCGAAAGCAGCGGTGTGTTGGTGGCGGCGTCGCGCCATTCGAGCAGGGCCATATCGGTTTCACTGTGCAGGGTTGTGCGCAGTATCAGGGGATAGTCACTGGGCACACGCCGACGGCGCCGGGCTTTTTCCGTCCAGTCGGCGACCCGTTCCACCAGCAGATGATTGGCGCTGAACAGCGGTTCACCCAGCATATGATCGTCAATCACTGTGACCTGGCTGGCGTTGATCACCAGTGACGGCCCGTCGAGCAGGGTGGCGATAAAATGCTGCTGGGGCAGGGTTATCAGACACAAACCTTCGCCCCCGCTGTGCGCCGTTTTCTTTGCCGGGCTGACACTGAAATCCGGCAATACAGACTCATCCGCCTCAAGTGGATCGCCGCTCCATAGGAAAATCATGCCGTTGCGCTCAGCACTGACAAAATGGCCGACACGGTATTGACCGGGGATGGTTTCACCCTTGCCGAGGTTGGGTATTTGCTTGCACTCACCGCCTTTGCCTTCAAAACACCAGCCGTGATAGGGGCACTGCAACCAGCCCTGCGGGGTGATGCGCCCCAGGGACAGGGGCGCACGGCGATGGGCGCACTGGTCTTCCAGAATGCGCGCCACCCCTCTGCCATCGCGGAACAGCACGTATTCGCGCCCGGCGCAGAGGCGCGCAAGCGGGATGCTGCCATCCAGCTCTGATGACAGAGCCAGCGGCCACCAGCGGTTGATAGATTTTTGATCCATGGACTTTACCGGCGTTGTTGATCAGCGGTTTTATTGTTTGGCTTCAGCCTGCTTGACGGCCTCGAGTCAGCTTATTCGCCCAGCCGACTCTTACTTACCAGAAGATAAGTAAGAATCTAGGGCCAGTGCCTTCAGGTGTCAACCGGTTTTTTATTTATGCTACATTGGCGGCGGCTTGCCCCCTGCACCACAACCACTGCAGAGCGATTGCGGGCACCCATCAGCACAGGAGCAAAAACATGACCAGCGCCAAAAGGGCCGTTGGCGGAGCCACCG
>LADM01000128.1 GCA_000961645.1 Gammaproteobacteria bacterium BRH_c0
CTCCCTCACCGCCAAATTAAAAAACCCCGGTCCAAAAGACCGGGGTTTTTTAATTTGTGGTTATGAGAGGATCTGATGAGAACCCTCCGGTTCGACAAATTGCGGCCAGCAATTTGGACAAGGAGCGCAGCGACGCAGCCCCGAAGGGGTGATTTCGGCCTTAAGGCCGAAATTATCAATCCCTCCCTCACCGCCACATTAAAAACCCCCGGCCTAAAAGACCGGGGTTTTTTAATGTGTGGTCATGCGGGATTGGACGAAAATCCTCTGCTTCGACAACTTTGCGCTGAGAGCTGGGCGCCTTAGTGAAGCGATGCCGCAGCCGGAACCGATAATTTCGGTCTGCATGGGCGAAATTATTAGCCTTCCCCTCACTGCCATTGCAAGGGCTGGTGCAGCAGGCCGTAGTTATTATTGTTGGCAATCAAGTTTATCTCTATTTGGAAAATGAGCGCAGACTCGCTTCGGGTAGTTTCCGCCATGTTGTGATTCGTCAGATAAATAAAAGTGTAGTTTTGTAACGCCAGCCCTAAATCATTGCTTATCTTCCTTGAAATCGTTGTTTTACCCCGCAAGCTGTGGATAAATATCGGCGGCTGCAAAGATTGTGGCCACTTCATTTCGCTCCACTTGCTGTTGTATTTATTTCTGATTGCATATCCATACAAAAATCAGCACTCAGAATACTTGCGGAGGCAGTGGCTGGCGCGTTGTGAGGGAGTGGCGTGACTTCAGGGAATCAGGTTCTGATTCAGGGGTGGCTCTAATAAGAGGGGGCGGCAGAAATGCCGGGATTATCAGCAGTGAGACCGCGTATTTTGTGGTTTTGCGTCTATTGCAATTGCGTGTGGCTGACCAGGTTGCACGCTGCTTGAACATTGCAACCTCTCAGCACTCATGATTTAGCCCTGCTATCAAGCCGTCTGGTACGGATGCTTAGTGTTATTGATTATAGCTATGACAACGAAACCGTGTTCTTTGGGAGGACATAACCATGCAATTCAAGCAAACGCTTGCTTATACCGCACTCACACTGGCTATTGGGGGCACAGCGATACCATCGCTGGCGCAGATTGAAGAAATTGTCGTAACCGCACGGAAAGCTGAGGAAAGTCTGCAGCAAACGCCTGTGGCGGTTACCGCATTGAACGAAGATATGTTGATCAAGGCCCAGGTGACGGAGATTGCCGATCTGCGTCGCTCTGCGCCCAATCTGTCGATTCTGCCCGGCGGCACCGGTTCCTCGGCTCTGGTGTTTGTCGCCATCCGCGGTGCAGCTCAGGTATCCCCGGGCGGTGCAGCGGATGCTGCTGTCGGTACTTATATCGACGGTGTCTACTATGCCCGTCCGACTGGCGGCAACCTGGACATGTTTGATGTGCAACAGGTGGAAGTGCTGCGTGGACCACAGGGTACCCTGTTTGGCCGCAACACGACTGGCGGCGCATTGAATATCCGCACCAATGACCCAACGGATGAGTTTGAAGGCTACGTCAAGGCTGATATGGGTAACTTCAACAGCCGCAAGATTGAAACCGTCATCAATATCCCCATCACCGATGAACTGGCCGCCCGCGTTTCCTATCGGTTCAACGACCGCGATGGTTATGGTGATTACAAGGGCTATACCGATAACAGCAACTGGAGTGCCTGGAATACACCGATTCCGGCTTTCGGTGGCTTGACCCAGGCCAATCTGTTCGGTGTGTCAGCGGTGAATAATTTCAACTTTGCCGGTCTCAATCAGGAAGCGGCTGCCATTGATGAAAACATGTATGGCCGCGCCAAACTGCGCTGGGAGCCTGCAGATCTCAATCTGATCGCCACCTTCGGTGTTGACTGGAGTGAAATGCGCGATACCGGCCAGCGCGTTGATGTGAGAGGCATCAATGAAGGCTTTACCGCCGGCCCGTTCACGCTGGGCCAACTGCTGTCCTTGTCCGGCTTTGATGCGCAAAGTTTTATTGACCGTCAGAAATTCCACGACAGTTACTGGAACGTTGACAACTCAAGTGCCAACCCGGTCTATAACGACAGGCAAATGCACACCCCTTCATCCAGCAACAAGAACACCGGAGCCTATCTGGATCTGGATATTGACCTGGGTGAATATCAGTTGAAGTCGATTTCTTCCTACCGGGAGAACAGATCAACAGGGGTTGTCGACCTGGATGGTATACCGGTCAATCTGTTGACCTTTGGCAGTGTCTGGGATCAGGAGCAGTTCAGCCAGGAGTTCCAGCTCAGTGGCACGATGGGCGATAACCTGGAGTGGATCACCGGCATTTATTATTTCAGTGAATCCAGTGCTGAAATCTCCCGCTCGCGCGCCTTTGGTATTTTTGCCGATGTTTTTGCTCCGGGTGTTCCTCCAGAATTGGCGAATGCTCCGGTCAATGCAGGCAGCGATGGCGTATTTGATAACACCTCCATGGGTGCTTTTGCCCAGGCCAACTACCAGTTTACCGACTCCCTGAGGGGTACGCTGGGTATCCGCTACACCTGGGATGAGCGCGATGTTCTGTGGCGCGGGTCGGCTCCTGAACCCGGCCAGCTGGTACCTGCCAACTGTATCGTCAGCGCCCCTGACAATCCCGGTGTCTGCGCCCAAACCGATAGCGCCACCTTTGATTACCCGGCCTGGACTCTGGGTCTTGACTACCAGGTAAACGACGACCTGTTCCTCTACGCCAAGACCAGTGGTGCCTCCATGTCCGGCGGCTGGAACGTGCGTTCTACGGTTGCTCCTGCATTCGATCCTGAAGACGTGATCGATATTGAGTTGGGTTTCAAGTCTGATCTGTTTGAAGACCGGGTGCGCTTCAACACCGCCCTGTTCTATTCGGAGCAGACTGATCAGCAACGCTTTATCAACGAGTGGGATACGGTCACCAACTCCACCACCCAGTATGTTCGCAATGCGGGTGAATCCACAGGCTATGGCGCCGAGTTTGAACTGACCTGGCTTCCCTGGGACGGCATGGAAATCAACAGCACCTTGGCGTTTTTGAAAACCGAGTATGACAAATACGAGGTTCTCGAAGGCATCACCACTGGCCCCAATGCCGGCCAGACTGTACTGGTAGATCACTCCGGAGAAAATGCGCCACAAGCGCCGGAAATGACCTTCGGTATCGGTGCTACCCAGAATGTGCAAACCGCACTGGGTTCGCTGGATCTCCATGTCGATTACTACTACGTGGATGATACCTGGTTCCAGGACAATACCGTCAGACCCGGTGAGAGTGCCGGTTATCAGGCCCAGCAAATTGAGGAAATGGAGTTCAACGCCATTCCCGGTTACGGTCTGGTGAATGCCATGGCGACCCTCACCACCGTTGATGAGCGCTGGGAAGTCAGTCTGTGGGGCAAAAACCTGGCAGACAAGGAGTATCACACCGGTGTAGCCAACTTCTACACGGCTTTTGGAACGGCCAACTGGTACCTGGGAGCACCTCGCACCTTTGGTGCATCTCTGAAATACGCCTGGTAATTCACAGGCGATAGCGGGCGGTGGTGGGGTTCTCCCTGCCACCGCTTTTTTTATGCCTGCTTGATTTAAAACAATGACTTATGAAACAAATATGTTAGCATGGTAATGCTGTTGTATTAAAACGGCGCGATAAAATAAATGGAGTTTTTTCATAAGCTTATGCAACAAACAGGATGCAATAAGCATTAATAACACCAGAGGATACAAACCATGCACTTCAAAAGGAAATTGCTCACAACAACACTGACCGCTACCTGCTTTAGCCTGGCTCTGCCGACTTTGGCTCAATCGGTTCTTGAAGAAATTGTCGTAACCGCTCGTAAATCGGAAGAAAGCCTGCAATCGACACCTGTCGCCGTGACAGCGCTTAACGAGCAAATGCTTGCGGAGGCCCAGGTGACTGAATTGGCCGACCTGCAGCGCACTGCTCCCAGCCTGTCCATTATGTCCGGTGGTACTGGCTCTTCCGCGCTGATCTTTGTCGCCATCCGCGGTAATGCCCAAGTGTCTCCCAGCGGTGGTACCGACCCTGCCGTCGCCACCTATGTGGATGGCGTGTATCTGGCGCGTCCCACTGGCGGCAACGTGGATATGTTTGATGTTTCCCAGGCGGAAGTGCTTAGCTGACCCTAGGGCACACCCCGCTTGGACGTAATACCTCGGGGGGTATCCTGAATATTTGCATCAACGCCCCCTCAGGCGCGTTAGAAGGCTATGTGAAGGGTGAAGTGGATAACTCAGTGGACACAAGAAAATTGAAGCCGTTGTCAATATTCCCACCAAGGGCGAAGAGCTGGCCCCAACTTTGGAGACAGGTTTTTTTATGGCGGGCTGTATACGCTGTTTTGACGATATTTGAAGCTAAAGGCAGCGCATTACCGCTTTTCTCGCGAAATAATCACACAATGGGCTGGCCGCGAAAATGTAATACTTTCAGCTTAGGCTTGTCACAAAAATATAGTTGACTATACTGTCCATGCAAAAGTTCCGTATCAAGTGCTAGTCCCGCTTTATTCCATGATCCATGAAATGCAACAAGTAGCGCAAATGAAGTGCAATAAATAGCACAAAATAGCAACGGAGTAGTTGTACATGAGGGAGTTTAATGATCAATCCACTGGTGTTTTTCCCCACTTTTCATCCATCTTTTACCACCCGGGAAAAGGATGGTTTCTCCTTCTGTTTGATCTAGCTCGATGTGACTGCTTCAGCCACATTTCCGTTGACACTGATCTTGACTTATAAACTGTTCATAACCACACGTGTTCTTGGAGGACATAACCATGCAATTCAAACGAAAAGTGGCCTATACGGCCCTGACTCTCGCCATCGCAGGGATGGCAAGCCCAACGATGGCGGCTATGGCCATTGATGAAATCGTAGTTACGGCCCGGAAAACGGAAGAAAGCCTGCAAAGTACGCCTGTGGCGGTTACCGCGCTCAACGAACAGATGCTGGCCGAGGCTCAGGTTGTCGAGCTGGCTGATTTGCAGCGTACAGCGCCCAGTCTTTCCGTGATGACCGGTGGCACCGGCTCTTCCGCCCTGATTTATCTGGCGATTCGCGGTAACGCCCAGGTTTCTCCAAGCGGTGGCACCGACCCCGCAGTGGCCACCTACGTCGACGGCGTCTATCTGGCGCGCCCTACCGGCGGTAACGTGGATATGTTCGATGTGTCACAGGCGGAAGTCCTGCGCGGCCCGCAAGGCACACTGTTTGGTCGCAACACTACCGGTGGTGCGCTGAATATCAAAACCAACGATCCTACTGGCGAATTTGAGGGTTACGTAAAGGGTGAAGTGGGCAACTACAACGCCAAGAGAGTGGAAGCGGTTGTCAATCTCCCCATTGCCGGTGACGAACTGGCAGCCCGTTTTGCCGGGCGCTACAACGACCGCGACGGATTTGGCGAATACCGTGGCTACACAGACCCCAACGGTTTCTTCTTTGATGGATTGAACCAGGACGCTGGCGATATTGATAAAAACACCTATGTGCGCGGTAAGATCAAGTGGGAGCCTGCTGATCTTAACTTCGATGCCACCCTGGGAATGGACTGGAGTGATTTTGAAGACAGTGGTCAGCGCACCCAGCTGATGGCTTTCAATCCCGGCGGTGCCGGTGGCTTTGCCGGGCTCATTACCAACACTATCGGTTTTGATCCACAAAACTTTATTGCCCAGCAAAGTTTTGAAGATTCCTACTGGAATGCTGACAACTCTTCCGTGAACCCCTCTGAAGTCGATTCCCGTTTGGCGCGACCCGGTTCAACCAACGAAGGCAAAGGTATTTATCTCGACGTGAATGTCGCTCTCGGCGATGTTGATTTCAAATCCATCACCGCCTACCGTGAGGCCTCGTCCTCCGGTACTGTGGATCTGGATGGTACACCGGTACAGCTGCTGACTTTCTACAGCGAGTGGGACCAGGATCAGATCAGTCAGGAGTTCCAGCTCAGCGGTTTCATCAATGACGATCTGCAGTGGATCACAGGTCTGTATTACTTCCAGGAAGACAGCGGCGATTTCTCCACCAACCGCTTTGGCGGCGGCGACATGGCGTTGACCCTGGAAACCCTCGGCATGGCCCCTCCCGGCCTGCCTCTGGCGTTGATCGGCGCCCAGACCAGCACCAACGATGCGCTGCATAAAAACACCTCCTATGGTGCTTTTGCCCAGGCTAACTATTCCTTCACTGAAAAGCTGCGAGGCACCATCGGCTATCGCTACACCTTCGATGATCGCCAAACCAAGATCTTCAGTCAGGATCCCGAGGGAGGCCAACCCGGTGTTGCCGCCCCCGGCTGTAAAATCGCCCCGGTGGACAGGGATGATGGCGTGACCTGTGAGCGTACTCAGGATGCTGATTTCGAATACCCCGCCTGGCTGGTAAGCCTTGACTACCAGCTCAACGACGATCTGTTTCTTTATGCCAAAACCAGCGGCGCTTCCATGGCCGGTGGCTGGAACTTCCGTACCTCCAACAACCCCTCGTTTGGTCCCGAGCAGGTCAAGGATGTTGAAGTTGGCTTCAAGTCTGACCTCTTTGATGGCCAGGTCCGCCTCAATGGTGCCTTCTTCTACATGAAAGCCAGCGACCAGCAGCGTCTGATCAATATCGCAGAGGGTTTGACCCCCGTACAATTTATTCGCAATGCCGGTAAATCGGAGGCCAAGGGTGCCGAGCTTGAGCTGACCTGGCTTCCCTGGGAGGGCATGACCCTGAATGCAAGCCTGTCGCTGCTGGATATGGAGTATGAAAAATACGAGTCTGACGAGTTGATTACCAGCGGTCCCAATGCTGCAGCACCCGGCGCGCCGCCAGTGGTAGTGACTCTGGACAGGAGTGGCGAAAATGCTCCCCATTCCCCGGAGATGACATTCAGCCTCGGGGCTACTCAGACGTTTTATACCACTCTGGGTGAGCTGGCGCTGCACGTTGATTATTATCGGGTAGACGAAACCTGGTTCCAGGACAGCACTGTCAACCCAGCGGAAGGTGCGGCTGTGCAAGCTTCCCAAGCCGCAGAGAAAAAATGGAACTCTGTCCCCCAGTATGACCTGATCAATGCCCAGGCCACCCTGCGTACTGATGATGAGCGTTGGGAGTTTGCGCTGTGGGGCAAGAACCTGGCAGACGAGGAGTACTACACCAGCGTTGCCAACTTCTGGAATGCCTTTGGAACCACCATGCGTTATGTGGGTGATCCCCGTACCTTTGGTGGCTCTGTGCGCTACAACTGGTAATACTGTTCAGGCGCAAGCTTGAAGAGTGAAAAGGGGCTGCCAATGGCAGCCCCTTTTTTGTTGGCAGGCGTGAATTGTCACTGCAACAGGCACAAAAAAACGCCCCGTCGGGGCGTTTTTTATCGCGGTTGTGTAGCGGGCTCAGCGTTCCAGCAGCTTGAGTTTGCCGGGCTTGCCATCCCACTCTTCCGCATCGGGAGGAGAATCCTTCTTGACAGTGATGTTGGGCCAGATCTGCGCCAGTTCGGCATTCAGCTCCAGGAATACTTCCTGACCCGCCGGCAGTTCATCCTCGGCGAAAATGGCCTCGGCCGGGCATTCCGGTTCGCACAGTGCACAGTCGATGCACTCGTCGGGGTGAATCACGAGAAAATTGGGGCCTTCGTAAAAACAGTCCACAGGGCAGACTTCAACGCAATCTGTGTGTTTGCACTTGATGCAGTTTTCGCCGACAACAAATGTCATGGGCTGGGTTCTCCTGTCTTATTTGACACGGGCAGTGTGACGGGAAATGTCACGGGAAGCGGCGAATTATAGAGTAAAAAATCGGGGCCGTCAGCTTTGCGAAAGCAGTGATTTCAGCTGGTAAAGAAGATCCAGTGCAGCCCTGGGTGTCAGGTCGTCAACCTCTGCATGCTGCAACGCAGCCAGTGCCGGGTGACTCACCGGCGCGGCGAACAGTTCCGGCTGGTAGGGGTTTTTGGTTTCGCGGCTGCCAGCCGGGGAGGGGGCAAGAATGGCCCCCTTCTCAAGGCGCGATAATTCTTTGCGCGCTTCGGCAATCACCAGGGGCGGAATACCCGCCAGCTTGGCCACCTGGATGCCGTAACTCTGGTTGGCGGGACCTTCCTGCACGGCGTGGAGGAACACGATGTTGTCGCGATATTCGGTGGCATCGAGATGCACATTGGCCACACAGGCAATCTGTTCCGGCAGCGCCGTGAGTTCAAAATAGTGGGTGGCGAAGAGCGTAAAGGCTTTAACCCCGCCCGCCAGGTGGCGGGCACAGGCCCAGGCGAGGGACAAGCCATCAAAAGTGCTGGTGCCACGACCAATTTCATCCATCAGCACCAGGCTGGCAGGTGTCGCGTTGTGGAGAATATTGGCGGTTTCAGTCATTTCCACCATAAAGGTGGAGCGGCCACCGGCCAGGTCATCGGAGGAGCCGATGCGGGTAAATATCCGGTCCACCAGACCGATGTGCGCTTCCGCTGCAGGGACGCAACTGCCAATATGTGCCAGCAATACGATCAAGGCTGTCTGGCGCATATAGGTGGATTTACCGCCCATATTGGGGCCGGTAATCACCAGCATCCGCCGCTCATCCCCCAGCCGCACATCATTGGCCACAAAGGGCTTGTCGAGCATGGCCTCGACCACCGGATGGCGCCCACCACGGATCTCAATGCCAGGCTTGTCACTCAGCACCGGTTGCACCCAGTCGAGGGTGTCGGCGCGTTCCGCCAGATTGACCAGTACATCCAGCTCGGCTATACCCTGGGCGCTGGTTTGCAGTGCCAGCAAGTCTGTGTTGAGGGTTTCAAGCAGTTCGTCGTAGAGGCCTTTTTCCCGCGCCAGGGCGCGGCTTTTGGCGCTCAGGGCTTTGTCTTCAAAAGCTTTCAGTTCCGGGGTGATATAGCGCTCGGCATTTTTCAGGGTCTGGCGGCGAATATAGTCAGCAGGCGCATGAGCGGACTGGCCCCGGGAAATTTCAATGTAATAGCCGTGTACCCGGTTGTAACCCACCTTGAGGGTGGAAATGCCGGTGCGGGCCTTTTCCTGTTCTTCGAGCTTGACCAAATAATCGCCAGCATTACTGCTGAGATTGCGCAGCTCATCCAGCTCCTGATCAAACCCCTCGGCAATCACGCCGCCATCGCGGATAACCACCGGCGGGTTGTCGGCAATGGCGCGGCACAATAGCTGGTGTTGATCGGGAAAGAGAGCAATGCGCTGGCGCAGTTCCTCAACGTAGGGTGTGTCGAGCTCGTTGAGCAGTTGTTGCAGGCTGGGCAGTACCGCCAACGAATCCCGCAATCGGGTTAAATCCCGGGGGCGCGCTGATCGCAGCGCGAGGCGACCGAGAATGCGCTCCATATCGCCAATGGCGGCAAGTGGGTCGCTGTAGCGCTCATGGCGGAAATTATCGCGCAGCAGGGCGATGGCTTGCTGGCGCTGCTGCAGTAGATCCAGCTTTCGCAGGGGACGGTTAAGCCAGCGTCTCAACAGACGACTGCCCATGGCAGTGCGGGTGTTGTCGACAATGGTGGCGAGGTTGCTGTCATCACCGCCATCCAGGTTGCGGTCGATTTCCAGGTTGCGGCGAGTACTGGCATCCAGCACCACGCTGTCCTCCGGCTGCTCCACTATCAGCCCCTGGATATGGGGCAGAGCGGTGCGCTGGGTTTCCTGGGCGTAGAGCAGCAGGCAACCAGCGGCGCCAATGGCGGCATGCAGATGATCGCAACCAAATCCGGCCAGATCCCGCGTGCCGAACTGATCGGTCAGTTTGCGGCGCGCCGTTTCGATATCGAATTCCCAGGGCGGGCGACGGCGCAGCCCTAGACGATTCACGAGGGGCACGGGGCAGGGGAAGTCCTCACCCAGCAACAGCTCGGCGGGATTAAGACGCTGTATCTCGCCAAGGAAGTTATCTTCCGATGCGGTTTCCAGCACATGAAAGCGACCGCTGCCGATATCCAGCACAGCGATGCCGTAACTGTTCCTGAGCTTTGTGGCGGCGACCAGCAGGTTATCACGGCGCGCGTCGAGCAATGCTTCATCGCTAACTGTGCCGGGCGTCACGATACGCATCACCTTGCGCTCTACCGGCCCCTTGCTGGTGGCCGGGTCGCCAACCTGTTCGCAGATGGCGACGGAAACACCCTGTTTCACCAGCCGCGCCAGATAACCCTCAACCGCATGGTAGGGTACACCGGCCATCGGGATCGGTTCGCCTGCGGATTTGCCCCGTGCGGTGAGGGTCACATCCAGCAAACGGGCGGCTTTGCGCGCATCGTCAAAGAACAGCTCGTAGAAATCGCCCATGCGGTAGAACACCATCTCATCCGGGTGATCAGCCTTAATGCGAAGGTATTGCTGCATCATGGGGGTATGGGCGTCGGCAGCTTGTGCTGGTGAGGACATGGAGAACCTGTAGCGATTATTAAGCGGGTGATTCTACGTGATTGACAGTGGGTAGCGGAACTACCGGTGCCGGCTGGTTTACGTTATGTTGTACTTTTGCGCCAGATGCAGATCGACGCAATGGTGGACACCAAAACCGAAGGCGTTGTGGCGTGGTTTGCGATTGAAGCGAATGTTCTCTGGATCACCATATTCTTTTGAATCCCGTCCTGCCAGGGTGGTGCACATAAGAATCTTGTCACCTGGCATAACTTCAGCGCCATTGATCTCGATTGATTGATGCAAGTTCTAAACGTGCTGACAGGTGGATAGGCGCGCATTAATCCGAGAAAAACCTTGATAGGAAATTTGTGGTCTTTGATCCTGATTGCCGCAGCTACCAGCTTCACAGTGCTGATGCTGGGGCCGACGCTGCTGGGGATTTGCCGGGGCTCTGGGAGCCGCAATCATTATGTGCTTGGTGCCCAAGGGGCTCGTGCCCTTCGGACTTGCGGTCGTGTACACCAGGCAGGCGGTCGCCGCTGCTTTTGGGTAATCTATCGGCAGCTGTTGGGTGGGATGATTGGCTGGCGTGGCGTCTTCTGGGTGCTAGTCCCGATTATTGTTGGTTGGCTTAACTTGGCTTAAACCAAATAAAGTAACTTTTATTCGATCCGAAAGTCAGTGCTCAAAGCCCGCCAATGCGCTTCTAACTGCTCTTTATGGTTATGCTGCATGGGCAGGTCTGTGAGTGCTGATGTCCATAGTGTCCTGGCTTTGTCGAGGGTGTCGTTCAGGTGAGGCTTGATTGCGCGCCAAGGTATGTCTGCTTTTTCTGACCAGGTCTTGAAATCTCCAAGGTTTGCCTTGTACCAGTCTTTGTTATTCCCCAAATTCAGCGCCAACAGCCGTTCTCCAGCGATGTACGTTTTAGTGGTGAGTATGTCGTAGGCCGGGGACAGTTCCGGTGTGCTCTTGTCGGGGTAGATCACGCTCCAGTTTTTCAGATGAGCATCGCCATTGGCTAGCAATATGTTCACCAGTAGTCGGCGGGCGAATTGCTGTACATTGGCCAAGGGGTCACCGGTGTACTGATAGAGGACTTTGCCAATCTGTTCTGCGTTGGCGCTGTCGTATTTTTCATGGGGATACTTGACCAGAATTTGCGCGAAATCCTCCATGTGTATTCGCTGGCTGTTGTGTCTGTCGAAGCGGCGTATGGCAAAGGCAAATTGCTCGTTGGGGAGGTTGATGGGAGGTAGTGCTCCCAGCTTCTCAATCTCTACCAAGCGAATATCGGGGATGTCGATGCCAGCCAATTCTGCCAGCCGCATTGCTGTGTATTCGTTCAACGGCACATTAGCGTGTTTGGTGGATGGGGTTTTGACGATCCAGTCTCCGAGATCTCCCGATTTGGCTATCTGATAGCGCCCTTCCTTTTCCCGCATGGAGAACTTCATCTGGATGCCTGCCAGAGAGAAGCGATTGGTCTGGTCTTGTACTGCGGGTTTGATCGCCCTGGCGTTGCCTATGGCGTTGAGAACGTAGCTGGGTATTTCGCCTGGATCTAGCGGCGTCGCGATCACCGCACCAGGCAGATCCTGCCCCAAGTATGTGAATAACTTAAATTCGTTATCGATATGAATCTTCAGCATTTGCGCTAGCAGCTCGCGCAATGCGCCTTCAGGTAGAAGATTCGACAGAACCGGGTGTAATCGTTGCCGCCTTGCCCATGGTGTTCGCAGTACTTTATTGACGTGGGGGAAAGTAGGGTGGGTAATAAGAGTGAATGTAGGCCGCGAGTTGTCGGCGATAAACTCTGGTGCAAAGTGAAGAACATTGCGCCCATCCTGGAATCCTGTCAGGTATCCGACAGTGGCATTGTGGAGACTGAGTTTGAGCACGCTTGCGTCCAGCACGGTCGTCATGCCTCGTCCTCAAGTAGTCCCTTCCAGGGGTTTTCTGCCCCAGAGGACGAAGGAGTTTGTTCCGTTTCAGTGCTGCTTGGCTTATTCGCTGTGTTGCTCAGCAGCTCGCGCACGGCCTGTAGCTTTTCTTGAGGAATAAGCATGAGTTCCAATTTCAGCCCTTTTGCCACCAGTTCCAGTGTGTCCAGGCGCGGGTTACCTTCAGCCTCCAGCCGCTGGTATTGCTGGCGAGCCATGCCGACTTTTAGCGTCATGTCTTCTTGTTTAAGACGTAACGCTTTACGGCGGGCTCTCAGTTGTTCGTGAATGCTGCTCATGGCTTAGGGTGATCGGCTACGGGAGTGATACTTGGCGTGTGTGATACATATTAGTTGCTTTTTTTAACATTGCAATTAATGTGTTGCTATTTTATAAAAAAGAAGCAAAAGAGTTGCTATTTTGGTGGGGTGTCAGAGTATGGCTGGATTGGCGTGGTATACAAATGCTGTGCTGTGCCATGTTTCCGCCTGAAGAAATGCAGTGATGATGGCCGATCCTTAAGCTGGAAGCGCCATAGTAGGCCTCTTGGGGATGGCATCGTATCTGCCTCAAGTAGTCGGGAGGTTCTCTAAATACTGGGTGTGTGTGGATCAAGAATTGACCGATTTGATGCCCAGAATTAGTGTAGATTTTAGTATAGGTTGCCCTGTAAATATTTATAAAAAATATTATAAATCAATGGTAAAGCACCAATGCATGATTGGGGTACGGGCGTCGGCAGCTTGTGCTGGTGAGGACATGGAGAACCTGTAGCGATTATTAAGCGGGTGATTCTACGTGATTGGTCAGGGATTGCGGAACCACTGTCAACCGATAATCATCGCGTCTGCATAGGTAGCGTGAATATGCCCAGGGGTTGCCGACCAAACCTGACGCCTTCGAAGCCATTGGACGCAATAGACAGTCTTCTGACAATTGACAGTCTTCTGACAATAGATCGCCTTCTAACAGTACCAATGTAAGTGCTAGCGTTGAGGATTCACTATTACCTGTTTTTTAAAGCGCCAGGGCTAGTCGTTATCCGGTTGAGAGCGGCGCCACTGCCCGGGTGTGGAATGGAATGTGTTGCGAAAAGCCCGGCTAAATGATGCCTCTGACTCGTAGCCAACCTCATGGGCAATATTGACAATGCTGAGAGGTGATTCACGCAGCCTGACTGCCGCAAGCTGGAGGCGCCATTGGCTGAGATAGCGCATGGGCGGAAGCCCGACCAGTTGGGTGAAGCGTTCAGCAAAGGCGGAGCGCGACAGGTTGGCTGATTTCGCCAATTCGTCCGTGGTCCATTGATGTGCCGGTTGGCGATGTAGCTGGGCCAGGGCTTTGCCAACTTTGGGGTCGCGTAAACCTGCGAGCCAGCCTGTGTTGCTGGCCGGGAGTGTGAGCAGGTATCGGCGCAGCGCTTCCACAAACAGCAGTTCCGCCAGTTTGCCAAGAATGGTGGCGGACCCTACGCCACCGCGGGAAAACTCCTGCGCCGCATGCTGAAAGGTACTTGCCATCCAGTTGTCTGAATCAGCCTGGCCAACATTGAGCTGGAGCAACGATGGCAGCGAATTGATCAGTGGATTGTCTGGGATATCGCAGCCGAGAAAGCCGCAGATGATATGGCAGGGTTCTCCACCACCGCCGAAATGTAACAGTGCCGGGCCAGAGGCGTTATCTGTGTTGATAAGGTGATCAATGCTGGCCGGACGCAGCCCTTTTTTGCTGGCCAGTATATGCCTGCCGTTTTGCGGCAAAAGAACGATATCACCGCTTTGCAGTTTATGGGGAAGTTCAGCGCCACTGCCCAGATACAGCTCGCCGCTAACGATGTAGTGGTAGGCGATGATGGCTGTCGGCACAGCACCATAGGGCTTGCAATCATCGGGTGTTATTTGCGCTTCAATACACCAGGGTGCGGTGAAACGGGCATCGAGAAAGACGCTGCTGGAAAATCGTATGGTGGCAATAATATCGGATAACACGTCCATCAGTTTGCATCCTGTAAACAGGCCATTGTTGTTGCTGAATGCGCTGCAATGACTGTCTGATTGCTGTTCAGACCAGACGGGCCAACATCCCTTCTGATCATGATTCCCATACCGGCGTTGAGGACAATAACTCCGGTGTTCTGGCCATAGCGGGTGAATGGCCCAGGGACTATCCTCACTCCACAGTCACCCTGATGATTTACCGGGGCCGACCATGGTATTTCAACAGTGATGGAGGTGTTTCCATGTCCAGCTTTGCGGAATTGGATTTGCGCTGTACAGGTGCAAATGATGACAGTCTGGCTATTTATCACCAGGCCTTGCAGGAATTCAATTGCTATATCGATGATCCGCTGCTGACGACCGACCGGGCGCTAGCGAATTCGCCGGATTTTGTCATGGCCCATGTGCTGCACGCTTACCTCCACCTGTTGGGCACTGAGCCGGCAACCCTGGCCATCGCCAACAGCAGTAGAGAACGCGCACAGCGCATCGCTGGCAATGAGCGGGAAAGAGCTCACACTGCCGCTGTAGCGTACTTGGTGGAAGGGCGCTGGCGACAGGCGGGGCGGGTACTGGAAGATATCTCGGCGGCATACCCTGTGGATATCCTCGCCCTGCAGGCAGGTCATCTGGTGGATTTTTATACCGGTAACAGCCGCATGTTGCGCGACCGCATAGCCCGCGCTTTACCAGCATGGTCTGCAGCTATGCCGGGTTATCACAGCGTTTTGAGTATGTACGCATTCGGCCTGGAAGAAACCGGAGATTACACCAAGGCCGAGACGCTGGGCCGGGAAGCGGTTGCACGCAATGCGCGGGATGGCTGGGGCCAGCATGCGGTGGCCCATGTGCTGGAAATGCAGGGCCGTGCTGGCGAGGGCGTGCAGTGGATGCGGGAAAATGTGGCAGGCTGGGCAACAGGCAGTTTCTTCCAGGTCCACAATTGGTGGCACCTGGCGCTGTTCTATCTCGATCAGGAAGCTATCGCCGAGGTGCTCAAGCTGTTTGATCAGCCCATTTACGGCCAGCCATCCAACCTGATACTCGATATGGTCGATGCTTCTGCGCTATTGTGGCGGTTGAATCTGCTGCAGATCGATGTGGGCACGCGCTGGCAATCGGTTGCCGACAACTGGCAGCCGGTTTCGACAGCGGGAAACTACGCCTTCAACGATGTACATGCAGCCATGGCATTGGCTTGCAGCAACAGGATGGATGCTATTGGCGGGATTATTGATACCCAGAAAGAGGTGATGGCCAGCGCCAGCGACAATGCTATTTTTGTCCGCGATGTGGGACAGCCGTTGACATTGGCTATTGTGGCCTTTGCCGAGGGCGACTATGCGAGGGTGATTGAGCTTGTCAGGCCGGTCAGGGAGATTGCCCAGCGTTTTGGCGGCAGTCACGCACAGCGGGATGTCATAGATCTAACCCTTGTTGAAGCTGCGATCAGGGGTGGTGAGCAATCCCTGGCCCGGGCACTGGTCAACGAACGCCTGGCCATCAAACCGCACAGTGCTGCCAATCAAACGTTGATGGGGCGTGTCAATGGAATGGGGCGAATGGCGGTAGCGGGCAGAATGGTTGGGGGCAATTCATGATGAAAAAACTGGCAATCATCATACGCGACGATGGCTACGATAAATTGTTGACACCCCTCACCTTTGCCTATGCGATGGCCGCTGAGGGCGTTGAAGTGGATGTGCTTTTTGTCCTCTGGGCGGTGCGGGTATTGACCCCTGAAGGGGCTGCCAGCGTGGCCATTGAGGGCCGCCATGCCGAGGATATGGACTGGTTGCGCAAACGACTGGCCGAGGAGGGCGATCCGGTGGAGATAGCGGATTTCCTCCAGCTCCTCAAGGCGAGCGGAAAAGTCAGCCTTTATGGCTGCAAATATGCGGCGTCAACCTTCGCTGTTGCAGCTGAGAACCTGCTCGACAGCGCAACCGCTATTGTTGATCCTGGCTGGTTTCTCAGGGAAAAGGCAAGCAAGGCAGATCACTGCCAGTATTTTTAGCAAGGGCCAACTCAGGTCAGATTTCTGCGTCCCTAGGCGAGTTTGTTTCGGTGGCGCTGGTAAGGCGGGTGTCAGGGTTCGAGCTGAATCATGCCCTCGGGGATCATGTAGCCGATATGACGCACGGTGACGATGTACTTCGGATTGCTGGGCTTATCCTCAAGCTTCTGCCGGAGGCGGGCAACAAAGTTGTCAATGGCCCGGTCCACCGGGTTCCACTCCTTGTCGAACACCTCAAGGGACAGAGTCTCCCGCGACACTGAACGGTTTCCGGCATCGACAAGTAGCTTGATGAAAGCGTATTCCCGCGAGCTGAGGAAAATTCTGTCCCTGCCGCTTTTCAAACATCGCTCTTTGGTATCCAGAAGCAGCAACCCCGTCCGGGAATCCTCCTGAGGTCTGTCACCCCAGCGCCTGAGAACTGCGTTTACCCGGGCAAGGAGAAGCCTGGGGTCAAACGGTTTGGCTATATAGTCATCGGCGCCAATCTCCAGGCCGACCACGGCATCGATGTTGTCGTCCAGGGAGGTCAGCATGATGACAGGGGTATTGTATGTGCCCTTGATCCACTTGGTGAGTTCTATGCCGCTCTCGCCAGGCATGATGACGTCGATGGTGGCGAGATCGAACCTGTCCTGTTGCAGCAACGCCCTCGCTTCTCTGGCATTTCCGGCGTGGCGGCAGGCAAAGCCGTACTTCTCGAACAGGGCGCTCAACTGTTGTCGCATCAGCAGCTCGTCGTCGACGACCAGAATTTTTTTTGGCTTCATAGCTCTCGCCGTATTCGGTTAAGACACTGTTTTATGGGCTCGATGAATCACTCGCCGTGGGACTCTGAGCAGGCTTGCGGTACAGTGCTGCCTCTTTCAATAATTTGGCGCTTCTGGCATCCATGGGCAGTGTTTTGACGATCTTGATCTTGGCGTCCTCGGCTCTGTCCCGCTCCTCGAACAGGTCGACAAGCTTTGGCTCTATTTTAGTTCCGTCCGGGGAGAGCACCACCAGAACCTGGGGAAGAATCATATAGAAGGGGTTCTTTTCCACGACAATCGCGGTTTCGCCAGTATTGAGTATAACCAGAGTTCCCAGCGGATAGACCCCCATAAAGCGGATAAATTTTTCGACCAGTTGCGCGTCAAACTGCTTGCCCTTCTGGGCGTAGATCTCCCCCATGGCGCTGGTGGGCGACAGCACCGGCTCACGATAACTGTCGGAGGAGGTCAGTCGGTCATAGACGTCGACAATGGCGACAATGCGTGCGTTGAAGGGGATTGCCGAGCCCTTCAGCTGGCGCGGGTAGCCGCCACCGTCAACATGTTCATGGTGGGAATAGGCGACATCCACGGCGGGCCAGTAGTACTCGTTGGAGGTCAGAATTCCGCTCCCCAGGCTGGCGTGGGATTTCACCTTGCCGTACTGCTCCGGGGTAAACCGGCCAGCGCCGTCCACCAACTCGGGGGGCACTTTCAACATGCCGACGTCATGAAGCAGGGCGCCGAGGGCGAGATCTTCCAGTGCCCTGTTGTCGAGGTTGAGAAATCTGCCGAACGAGGTGGCAAGGGCACAACAGGAAATGGCATGGCTTTCCAGGTTGATGCTGGCGCGCTCCATCTGGGCAATCAGTGTCAGGGTGTAGGGGTTGGATATGACAGACTCGACACAGGAATCGACAATCGTTCTGACGGTTTTGGATGACTCCCCTGAATCCATGGCAATCTTGTCGAGCAAACCGAAGGTTAGCTTGGTTACTCTTTCATAGGTTTTCTGTTCCTGATCCCAGCTGGTTTGATCCGGAAATTTGTGGATCTCCTGGGTTCTCAGTGCGCCATAGTCTTTATCGTCGAGTGTGCCCCTGGAAATGGATTCGAAAACATCGATGTAAACGTATTCACTGTATTTGCGAACCTCGTCTATATCGTCTTCGCTGTAAATATAAAACCCCTGAATGGCAAAAGGGGTTTCAAGCCAGGGTCTGTCCATTTCGGAGACGAACATCCCGACCTTGAGATCGTGGGTATGAATTTTTTTGTGCTTGCGCTCCAGGCTGGTGTGAAGATATTTCCTGCCCGGACTGTCAGTTCGCGTTGTGGTTGTCCGCCAGGATTTGCGTCTGAGAAACTTGAACATAGGATATTGCTTGACTCGTTGGAGGGGCTCCGACATACCGCAACCGCATATACCGCAACCGTATACTGTGGTTGTTACATCTTCTCGGGTAATGCCAATTCCATCTGTATAGAGCACAACCGGTGGTTGGCATTCTATATACCACTGAAATGGGCCTCAATTGTTATATTGTAACGGCAATGTAACTATTGTCGCCCACTAGCATCAGGCGCGGGGCGATGAGGTATAGTGGCATCCCACTTAAGCAGGGTAATAAAAGGCGAAAGGAGATGGCACAGGCCCCAAGCAGTTCAATGACCCCAATCAGTTCAGTGAACAGTCCCACGACCGGGATGGCTGTTTGATATGAACAGGTTGCGCAGGTGGCTTGCGCCCCTGGTTAGGGCTTTCAGGGACACATTCCCTGCCGCAAGCGTAGCCGTCAACAGGCCGCTGTTACTGGTTGCCCTCTGCAATGGATCAGCGATAGCTGCGATTGGCATCTTTTGGCTTGTCTACCTGTCGAGTCCAACAGACCTGCCGAGGCCAACAGATCAACTGTATGCAGCCTGGCTGCTGGCCGCCGCTGCCTTTATTCTGTTGACAGGCGTTAACGCCTGGTTGCTTCACCATCTGAATAACCGCTTGCTCAAGGATCTTGGCCAATCGCTGGTAGCCATTTCCGAGAAGCGAAAACGTTACCTCTTTCTGCCCGATTCCCATTCAGAAATATCCTCTGCGCTGGCATTCCACTTCGAGCAACTGATGCTTGAGAATCAGCAGCTGTTTTCAGAAAGTCAGGAAACAGAGGCGATCTACAATTCCATTTTGAATACCCAGGAAGAGCTGGTCTTTATCATCGACAAGGACGGGTATATCTCGTACCGAAACCGCGCTTTTGACGCGATGTTTGGTGCGCCATCGCTGGATTTTGACGAAGACAGTTCGGTTTTTTCAGAGAATCTTTCCTTTCTCATGCAACAGGTTCGCCCCCTTTTCTCCGGTGGTGAAGTGGTCGCCAGGCAGGCTCACCTGAATTCGCGAATAGATATAAGCGGAAAATCCCGCTTCATTACCTGGACGGTGAATGCGGTCACGGCAGTGGCGCCAGCCAGAATACTGTTTGTCGGCAGGGACGAGACCGATGAGATGGAAATCCGCCGCAATAACGAACGCCTGCAGCGAATTGCCACCGTGGGCAGGGCGGCGTCAACGATATTTCACGAGATCAATCAGCCCCTGTCCATCATGCAGCTATCGTCATTTATGATAAAAACTGATCTCGAGAGCATGGAAAGCGGTCTGTCGCCGCAAGCGAGAGCGGCACTTCTCAACAACGCCAATATCCTTGAGGGCCAGATAGGGCGGACCAATCAGATTATCAATAACCTGCGACTTTTCCACTCTGGCGATAGGAGAAAGCTGAATTTCGAGCTGTTGTCAGTGGGCGCGCTCGTGCGCGAAGCGCTGTCCATGGTGTTGCTGGACCTGCGTGACAACGACATCGATCTGGACGCCGGCACAACGGTGGACAGCAAAATCGCCCTCAGCGGCAACATGACACTATTCACCCAGGTGCTCGTCAATATCCTTAAAAATTCGATTCAGATATTGACGGAAAGCGACCGGGACCGCCCTCGCAAAATCATGCTGTCATCCTCGGTTGATGATCACTGGGTTGCCATCTGCATCGAGGACACCGGCCCCGGTATCCCGGAGAATGATTTGCTCAAAGTGACAGAACCCTTTTTTACCACCAGGAATGAAGGGTCAGGACTCGGCCTGGCGCTTTGCCTGGATATTCTCAACTCCTATGGTGGTGAGTTGACGCTGAGCAATCGCCAGCCCCATGGGCTTGCCACAACCGTCAGACTTCCTCTCGCGGCTCACAACTAATCTAAACCTTCCTGCATTCCCCCCCCACCCCAAAAATGTCCGACGTTACATTACCTGTACATTTCCATACATAAATCATCGGGTCTTGAAAACTGCGCGAGGTTACTATCCCGCTGTGATTAGTGCGTGATGGATTTCGTTTGCCAAGGCATTTGCCAGGTGCGGAGTGACTCTGGGAAACGAACGGATAGGAAACGAGCGGATGGTAAACGAACGGATGATGAGTTGGGATCGCATTTGGAAACAGGGGGGCAAGTGTTGAAACAGCGTGGATTTGAAAGACGCAGAGGGGAAAAGCCAATCCCTGACGATCTTGTTTCGTTGCTAAACGCCGAACAGGTACGGGCATTGCCTGAGCTGCATGAAAAGGGGATTGTCCTCTACGCGGTCAGGCGCCCCCTGTTTCAGGAGCCGGTTTTTATCGTAAAGCTCCCCACCAAGGGGCGGTACGGTGTACTGCTTGAAAACGGCAAGGTCGACTATTTTCCCGATATTCATATCAGGGAGCAGCGCAGCCCTGATATCGGATTCTCGGATACTTCAACCTCGGCCAAGTTGTAGGCTATGCCGGCCATGGGTAACAGGACAGTTAAAAACGGGTGGCCAACAAGGATGAGAACCGGCTCTAAATGCCGCGGCTTTACCTTGCTCGAGATGATGATCGCCGTTCTGATTATCGCCATAGTCGCGGCCATCGCCCTGCCATCCTACCAGCAATATATTGAGCGAAGCCGCGCGCGCACGGCTGCTGCTGACCTTATGGCCCTCGCCACCGCCTTCGAGAACCGGTTTCAGCGCCAGCTGAGTTATGCCGCTTCCGCCACCAGCACGGCCAGTACTGCCGCCACCGCCAATCTGGTGGTGGGGTGGCAGCCTTCCGCCGGTGATTTTTTTACCTACACAGCCAGTGCGACCGCCAGCACTTACGACCTCACCGCTACAGGCAGCGCTGCAATGAGTGGCTGTACCATCACCCTTGATGAGGCCAATGCCAAGTCTGCCTCCAGCGCCTGCGGGATTTCGTCGTCATGGTAAGGGGGCACAAGGGCTTCACTCTTATCGAGCTGATGATCACTGTGGCTCTTATAGCCATCCTGGCCATGGCAGCGGTGCCTTTCACGGCCTCCTGGCTTCACGCAACCCAGGTTCAGACTGCGGGGGCCAATCTGGAGCAGGCCTTTGCCAAAGCGAAGGCGTTGGCGCTGCGTAATCCCGCTGGCGTCACTGGCAGCGACAGCGCAGCGTCCGTGAAGCTTTCAGGCAGCACCGTGATCGTCTGTGCGGGCGCGCCTGGCGATGCCGGATGCGTTGTGGGCGGGGGCGCTGTGGCCTGGCAGGGGGATGTGACGGGTGGCGTCACCATTCAGTTGGCGGGCGCCGCGCTCACCTCCATCGTTTTCGACAACTCAGGGCAGGCGATTGACGCAAGCGGCAACGCTCTGGCCATTCTCGATGTGGATATCGCCAAAGGAGCAGCGAGCCATGACGCCCATCTCTATTAGCAAACACCGCAACCAGCGCGGCGATATCCTGATCGAAGCGATGGTAGGGGCGCTGCTGGTCAGTGTCATGTTTGCTGCGCTCTCCTATGCGCTGTCGCGAACCCTGGTGTCGCAGGGCTACGCCAACGCCCAATCTATTGCCCTGCTCGATCTGCGCAACGATGTGCTTCAGACCAAAGGTATCAATGCCCTGTGCGGCGGTGAGAGTCCGGGTTCAGTGCGCGGAAATCTCACCCTCAGCGCCCAGTGCACCACCGGCGATATTGCTGATGTGGGCATTGCTGGCCAGCAAATGACAATCACCGGCTTTGTCGGCAGCAGTTTCAGTCTTTCGACCACATCCAGCGCTGCGTCCCAGTCGCGTCTTGGTCAGGATGGCGTGATGATTGTTGACTACTAGCAATGAAACGACAACTGGGAATATCGCTTCTCAGCCTGCTGATCGGCCTGCTGGTGTCCATGATTGTGATACTGGGGATGCTGGCCATTTACCGCAGCAGCGTTCAGGTCTCGGTGCGGGCGGCAGAGGATGCCGCCCAGAGCAACCAGAAGGTATCGGCGCTTCTGCGTGCCGATAAATATCTGCAGTCGGCCGGGTTTGGTGTAATCGACCCGCAATACGGTGGCGCAAACATTCACCTGATCAGCGGCGCGTCTCTTTCCGGTGGTGCTGGTGGCACCCTGAGCGGAACAGCCCAGACGCCCTCCGGCTCGCCGCGACAGGCCACCGGCAACGCCATCGTCTGGTACCGGGAAGATGACGCCAATCTCAATGGCACAGTCGAGAATTCGGAAAAAATCTGTGAGGGCCTGCTGGCAAGGACTGGCGCAAATGGTTTTGATGGCCTTTTACGCTTACTGCCCAAAAACAACTGTGCTGGCGCCAATACCTGGAACAGTATCGACTGGACGGCAAGTGTCCTGGTCAGCACTCCGCTGCTGGAAAACTATCCGGCGCTGATCATCCAGGTAACAGAGGCCGAGGATTCGGACGATGCCTGTCAGCCCTTCGGTATTGGCGACGCCGCCACGCCGGAGAACTCCGCCTCCGGCGCTTTGCTGGTGACGCTTTCGATCGAGGTCAGTACCCAGGACTCGGTGGTTTCCAATACCACCTGTCTTGCCAATTTTGCAGTTCCTGCTCCACCCTGAGGAGGGCCAGTGATGCCAACGTCCCACTTTGATTCACCGCGCCGCCAACAGGGCATCGCCACCATTCTGGTATTGATTTTCGTGGGCCTGGCGGTTTCCGTTGCTGTGTTCAGTGCTGTCAATCAATTGCGCGGCGCCCAGGAGCAAAGTCTGGCGCTCCATACCCAAACTCAGGCGCAGGCCAAAAACTGGGCTGGCGTGGAGATTGTTGCCCAGTATTTTCGCGCCAAGGCGCAGGCCAACCAGTGGCAGGCACTCAAGGATGCTGGCAGTCTGGCGGCGGGAACAGCCATCAATATGGGCGTCACCGGCTTGGGGGCCGAGATTGTCAGCTTTCAGGAAGATGTGGATGGCAGTGGCGCCGACAGGGTCACCCTGGATATATCGGCAATCACCGATGATGCCACACGGGCCGAGGCCAATTCAGCAATCAGGGTGGTTTACCAATACGAGCCTGGCGGTGGTGGCGGTGGTTCAGGTGGCGGCAGCGATCCGGTAATGACGTTCAATCACGGGCTGCGCCTGGGCGGCAGCATCGTCATCACCACCCCGGCGGACCGGGATTACGAGGTCAATGTGCGGGGCGAACTCGACGCCACCTACGGCAACAGCATCAGTGGTGTGGATGTGATCAACGCAACGGATTTTATCGCCATTGGCAGTGGCTCGTCGTTCAAACGCTTGAACTCCAATGGCGATATCCTCCTCACCGGAAGCGTCACCGGCGATGAAGAACTCAACGCCCGTGGCAATATCTGCCTGACGGGCGGTACGGGTGTGGGTAAGGCGCGGGCCAACGGTTCTGTCTATGGCTCGGGGAGCGCCTCGTTCGGCGCCATAGAGGCTATCGGCAACAGCGACTACACCGGCAGCAACCCCAAATGTAACAATTACCTTCTCAACGACAGTGGCGGGCAACCCTTTGCCGTCAATATGGCGGGCAATAATGCCGTTGTCAGCGTCAAGGCCAAGGGCAGTGTGCGCTTCAATTCCGGCACAGTGACTGCCGGTGTGCAGGCCGAAGGCGACCTGCGCGATACCAACTGGGGCGGAAGCCAAAGCGGTACCATTGGCGGAGTGGTGCAAAATAACGGCAACAACCCCGCCGTGCCAGCCAATATCAACGTGGTTCCGGGGTACAGCGTCGATATCACGCCCGTCGAGGAGGTTGTTATCCCCACCTCGACCTTTGATGCCTATGCCTACCGCAACAGCGCCAATTACGCCCTTTACATGGAAAGCGGCCAAAAGCGCATTACGGTGCGCAACGTCTCCGGTATTCCCGATGGCAACTACTATATGGCCTCCAACACCAGTGTCAGCGGGCCAAAATACGACCGCATCTGTAGCAACACCGGTTGTACCGGCGCTTCCTACCCCTTTTGCAAGGGCTATTCCGACTACAACAGTTGCTTTGCTTATAATTCAGGCACTCAAACCTGGAGCCTCAACGGTGTCAGCCTGTCGCCGGGTATTATCTGGGTGGAGGGCAATCTGGCGGCGGGCAATGGCACTTACTACAACACCTTTATCAGCACCGGAAATATCACCACCTCCGGCAGCCACAAAACCGTTGCCCCCAATTTTGCAGGTTTCGCAGGGGGCAATTTCAACCACGCCGGGGTAAACATCACTTTCTCCGGCATCTGCACCAACGCCACGTACCCCCATTACCCTGTGCAATTATGTGGCGACAATGGCAGTTACGATCCTGACGGTTCGGGTGGGCTGACGGACTTCTCCTTTATGGCAGGCAGCCTGAACGGCGCAAACTATCAAGGGGGCGATATTTCGCTCGGTGCCAGCACGCTGGCATTTGGCAGTGTGCTGGCCGGCGATACCTATAACAGCGGCGGCAGTACAACCATATTCGGCTATGTCACCGCACAGGGGCAGGCCACCATTAACTCACACCAAATGGGCGGCAGCACCCGGATTATCGTTGACGTTTTGCCGCCGACCTATGTTCCCAGGGGTAGCATTTCCGTATACCCGCCTGGAGAGGCTGTGGGGTCGCCATCACTTTCTGTGCTCTGGACACGATATCTCTAGTCCGGGCGTAGCAAAAGCGGTGGGTTGCTCTGGCTGAAGAAGTCATACATTGTTGACACATTTGACAGGTGTTAAATCAAGAAAGAAGGCTGGCAGTCTCCTACCTTGAGAAAAGAATATAAATCGTAGGTTGGGCTGACGGAGGATGCCCAACACTACTTCAGAAGCGGAGAGAAAATGTTGGGCTTCCTCCGTCAGCCCAACCTACGTGCTAAATTTGCCAAACGAGACGGACGGCACATTGCCAATCCACACGACACATGCGCGTGGTTGCTGCTTCTGCTAACGCCGAGACTGCTCGATTGCCAATTGAAGATCAGCAACTCGGTCAGCGAATTCACCATCTTGCATGCTTGCCAAGCGCGCGGTCACATGGTCCCAATCGAGAAACCGAGTAACGGTCTCTTTGGCGAGAGGGTAATAGACTTTGTCACTTATCAACCAGCTCCTAAGCTGGTTCAGGATAGCAAGAAAGCCCTCGTTGGATTCGCTATATTCTCTAACCCACTCCACAGCTTGATTGTCTTCAGTTAAGTCTAACCAACCATATAGATAGGCTGAAATATTCGGCAGATTTGGGATCAGCTCTTTTGTATCTTGTCGGCTTAGGCGCTCTTTCAAGATATCAATAGCTTCATCCAGAACCTCATCCGAAATTTCCCATTGCTCTGAACTCTCTGCTTCGTCTCCAATTCTTCCATGGCGAGAAAGTTGACTTCTGAAGAACACTCCAACCAACCAATTGATGGCCTTTCCCTCGCGTGCTATCTGTCGGAAAACCGCTGCCTGCCTCTCGGGATTCAATTCCCCTAATCGCTCAAGGCAGCTTTTCGCAACATCGTTGGCAATCCTGTCAGGCGAGAAAATGAATGCATTAAGCCCGTGATTCTTTTTCATCGCAAAATCCATCATTCCGGCTAGCGCTAGGACTATTCCAGCCAGCTGATCTTCATCAAGATCTGATATGTACTTATCGTCTAGCCTATCAAGCACATGCTCAAACCATGTTCTACCTGAATTGCGACGCTTCATCGCTTCTTCGGTAAGGCGAGTCGTTAATTGCGCGACATCTTCGCGAGCCATTTCCAATAGAGTATTGAACTCTTGATCTGGCATGACGGTCTTTGGTCCTGTAAGCGCAAAATAAAATCGATAGTGTAATGGGCTGCCAAGCCGTTTAAGACCGATTGTTTCAGAAACTGCCGACGGACTAATCGGGTTAAAAACACGCGCAACGGCTTCTTCTTCAACAGCTACGCCGGGAATGAAACGTTGCAAACACCAAATTGAACCAGTTGACTCCCGGTCTTCTGAAGGTAAGAGCATCTTTAGCTCTTCACCCATTTTTGCTTTTTCATCTTTTGAAACGGTCGCGTCTCTCGTAATCAATACGGAACGAACCGATAGGTAAACCTCAAGCCACTTATATAGTTTATAGTGTGTAGTTTTGATCAGTTGCAGACGGCAAAAATCCGGGAAGTACACATCGTCTTTAACCTGTGGGAACACAAAACGAATACTGTTCAAAGAAAGTTTGACTTCACGCGGCGTGGATAATCCCTCGCCTTCCCGGTCGACGGCCGACATTAAATCTTCCAATAATGCACCCTCTAAATTTTTGCCCATTACTTCGCGATAGATGGCTTTCGCCTCTTCTAAGAACTGAGTTCGAAGATCGAATGGCTCTGGAAGTGGAATATTGAAGGTGAGTTGCACAATTTTCTGAAGAAAAAGATCTCCATCCGCAACTTTAAGGCCTGTCGTCAGCGCATGGGCTAAGACCTCTCTGTCATAACACATCAGGTAAGCGACTCTTGGAAAGTCAGCGACCGAACGAACCAACCGAATGACCTCGACCGCTTGTTCAGGTTCGAGGCGGTCAAGATCGTCGAGTATGATAACAAAGCCAATATCTAATTCTTGAAACTTGTGCGCTAATTCTTGCTTAATCTCAGATGGGGTTGGCTCCAAAGGTAACACTTGATCTGCCGCATTTGCCCCTGCTTCCAGAACACCACCCAAAGCCTGTGCGCCAGGAATAACGTACCCAGCAACGTTTGCAACCGAAGCGATCCTGCGGGCCGTCTTTGGTCCATAGGCACGGAGTAGTCGGCCGACATTGGCCATCCTTTCTTTCATTAGGTTCGCTTGCTCTCCACTAGCTAACGCGATTTGTTCTTCTCTCTTCTTCAATATTGCCGTCATTGGCTCCAGCAAGGACGAGACCAAAGACGAAGTATCCCCATTCAGCCATGGCGCGATTGTAATGGTATGAATTCCATCATCCTGTGCGACCTCTAGTTCGGCTCGAAGGAAGTTCAAGAGTGATGTCTTGCCTGAGCCCCACCGACCCTCAAGTCCAATGACCATGCCATCACCTTTCGATGCATCAATGATTGATGGCGCGAGTCGTTTGGCTATGCCTGCGAACCCGAACTGATCCTTTGCCTCGTCTTCGAGTGCGCGGTCTGAATCCAGAGCTGTCGTCATCACTTCTCCATTTTAAATTTCTTGTATCCTAGAGTACTTGCAGATGACTCACCCCAAGTTATGGAGTGTCTGCATGGTGCTTAGCAAAGTCTTTCAGTCCGGAAGCTGCGGTAGCTATCTTCCTCGCGATTCACGAAACACAAAAGGTCTGCTGTGGGTCGAATAAAGACAATATTTCACCATGAGCCACTTCGATTAATGCTGCTTAAACCAAGTAGCTATGAATGATCTGAATTGAATAGCGCCCCGAAATATCTCCAGGGCGCCACAATCGACATGCTTACTTTTCAGTGTCTGAACTGAGATCAACCCGCAACAGCTGATTACCCACAAATGAACCCGCATAAAGATAATCCCCCACCACAACACCCACGGTGCCAGCGCCCATGGGCGGGCCAACCTGTTCGTGCAGCACGGTCAGTTTCATAGTGTCTGGGTCGATGGACTGCACCTTGAAGGGTGCGAGGCAGGGGCCGGTGGTGAAGCAGGTTTCGGGCAGGGGGCCACTGATGCCGGTGACCAGCAGTTTGCCATCCGGTGCCCAAGAGAAGTTGTCGGGGAAGGCCTTGACCTTGCCCAGTTCCTCGCCGGTGGCGTAGTCAATTTTGGTGACAAAGCCTTCGCCGCCTTCGGCGATAAATACATGGCGACCATCCTTGCTTACCGCTACGCCGTTGGTGAGGTTGGTGTCGCTGCCGGGCAGTTTGTCGACACCCTTGCCGGGCAGCCAGCGCCACAGGTTGCCGGTGTCGCCGGTGCGGGTCATGGCGGTCATCATGTCCTGGCCGTTGAGTTCAACCATATGCGATACCAGCAGGCCGCCGCCGGGGAGGGCAGCCACATCGTTGAGCTGGCTCTGTGGCGGCATCACCACGCAGCCGCGCCAGGCGAGGGCGGGTTTGCCCTGTTGCTCGACAATTTCAAACATTTCGACGGATTCGCGCGTGTGATTGACCGCGAGCAATTGCCAGGGGCCATCCTGACGCTGTGAAATATCGATGCCGTGGGCGGCGAATACATCGCCGGGGTTGGATTCGCAGCCGTTGTCGTCCCAGCGCTTTGGTGCGTTTTCCTTCACGTAGGCGATGGTTTCGGCCTTCAGGGTCTCTGTATCGAACAGGTAGAGGGGCAGGGGGTGCTCGCCTTCGAGGCCGCCAAAGGGGCTGAGCAGCAGGTGCTTGCCGTCGGGCATGACGTCGATGTCTTCCGGGGCGGGAAAGCCGCAGATGGCCTGGGCGTTGCCAACGGTTGCGCAATTGGGTTGCTCTACTGGTTTGGCGGCTTCGGCCATCAGGCCGACGCTGCTAAGGGTGAGGATGGCTGTCGCCAAAAGCTTGAGTTTATGGTTTTTCATTGTTATTCCCTGTGGTTTTTGAAGTTGTGATGCCAGCAATAAACCCATGTTCTCTGGATGGGCGCATTATTGGGCAGGCGTTGCCCTGCTGGTGGTCAAAAAGGGTGCGGGCGGGGGATTGCCTTGACCCCGGCTCTTAAATGGGTTCAGCTGGTGGTATTAACCCTGCTCAGGCCGTCTATAGTAAACGGGTATCCCTGTGAATTTAAAGGGCAGCGGGTGTCGGCTGTAAAAAGCATGGGCTTGCCCGCTAATCAGGCACAGAACTTGCTGAACTGGAATGTAGAGGATTGGAATGTAAGGGAATGGGAGCCGCCGGTTGCTACTGCGGGCCGCGCGACTGGCAATAACCAGAAACACTACTGACAGGTTGATAATGGCTATCGATTGGAAGGCCTATAACCCCGAGGGGTTGTATGACGAGATCATCAGTTCACCCGGTAACCCACGCGTACCCGCTAAAAGCCTGGTTTCTTATCTGAGATCCCTCAGCGATGAGCAGCTGCAGGCGCGGCGCGCCAGTGCCGATGCCGTGATCAAGCAGATGGGCATTACCTTCACGGTTTATTCCGAAGAGGGCAATATCGATCGATCCTGGCCCTTTGACATTATTCCCCGCGTTATCGCCCTCAAGCAGTGGCAAAAAACGGCCGCCGGGCTGGAGCAGCGCCTGCGCGCTTTGAATCTGTTTATTGACGATCTCTATCACGATCAGAAAATCGTCAAGGACAAGGTATTCCCCGAGTACATATTGCAGGAGTCGAAAAACTTCCGCCCCGAGTGTGTGGGCATATCGCCTCCTTTTGGGGTGTGGGCGCATATTTGCGGCACCGATCTGGTGCGCGACAAGGATGGCCGGTTTTATGTGCTGGAGGATAACCTGCGGGTGCCTTCCGGCGTTTCCTACATGCTCGAAAACCGTGCAATTACCAAAAGGGTGCTGCCGGATCTGTTTGATACCGAAAAAATCCTGCCGGTAAATGACTACACCTCGAACCTGCTCGAAGCCCTGACGTCGCTGTCGCCACGCAAGATCAGTCGCCCTTCCATCGTGGTGCTGACACCGGGCATCTACAACTCCGCCTATTTTGAACATGCCTTCCTCGCCCAGCAGATGGGCGCCGAGCTGGTGGAGGGCAGCGATCTGATGGTGGCGGATGACGAGTGTGTGTACATGAAAACCGTCGATGGCCTGGAGCGGGTGGATGTCATCTACCGTCGCATCGATGACCTGTTTATCGACCCCGAGGTGTTCAACGCGGAGTCGGTGCTGGGTGTGCCGGGACTGATGCGGGCCTGGAAAAAGGGCAATGTGGCCCTCGCCAATGCGCCGGGCGCCGGCGTGGCGGACGACAAGGTGGTGTATGCCTTTGTGCCGCAAATCATCAAGTACTACCTGGATGAAGACCCGCTTATTCCCAATGTCGAAACCTATCTGTGCGTCAACGACAAGGAGCGGGAATACGTGCTGGCCAACCTCGACAAACTGGTGGTCAAGCCCGCCAATGAATCGGGCGGGGCGGGCATGTTGATTGGGCCGCATTCCACCAAAAAAGAGCGCACCCTGTTTGCCGAGCTGATTCGCAAGAATCCCCGCAATTATATCGGTCAGCCTACCCTGAGCCTCTCCACGGTTCCCACGTTGGTGGACGGCAACGACCTTGAGCCGCGCCATGTGGATTTGCGTCCCTTTATTATCCAGGCGGAAAAAACCTCGGTCACCACTGGCGGGCTGACCCGCGTGGCGATGAAGCGCGGCTCCCTGGTGGTGAATTCTTCCCAGGGCGGTGGTAGCAAGGACACCTGGATTGTCGATACGGGGGCTAAATAATGCTGTCGCGAGTTGCAGAACGCATTTACTGGATGAGCCGCTATCTGGAGCGGGTGGAAAATACTGCCCGGCTGATGGGGGTTTATACCAATCTGCTGATGGATATGCCTGCCGGAGTCAATATCGGCTGGTACAACCTGGTCAGTCTCAATGACGCGGAGGAGTGGTTTGATGCTCACTATCGCGTGCGGGACGAGCGCAATGTCATGAAGTTTTTACTGGCTGACCGCGATTATCCCGGCTCCATTGTCAACTCCCTGCAGGGCGTGCGCGAGAATATCCGCACCAGCCGCGATGTGGTGCCAGCGGAATCCTGGGAATACATCAACGAGCTTGCGCTGTACGTGCAGGATAACCAGAGCGCCGGAATCAATCGCGGGCAGCGCCACGAATTTATTGCCCAGGTGATTAAATCTTGCCAGCAACTGCAGGGGCTTTTTGTGAGCTCGATGATTGACGGGCAGGCGAAGAATTTTTTGCGCCTGGGGCGCAATATCGAGCGCGCTGATATGACCACCCGTATCCTCGATGCGGGTATAGGCGTTGTGCTTGAAAATAACGGTAATGTATTGCCGACCACGGAATCCATTATCTGGGCCAATGTGCTGTATTCCCTCAGTGCTTATCTGCCCTATACCAAGCGCCAGCGCAAATCCGTGAAGGGGGCGAGGGTGGCCAGGTACCTGCTCGAAGATGCCACCTTGCCGCGCACCATCCGCTTCTGCGGTGAAAGCATGGCCACTGTCTGCAAGACGCTGCCGCGCAACAAAAAGGTGCTGAAAAAAATTGACCAGATTCGCAAAAGTCACTACCCGCCACTGGATGATGACAATGCGGTACTGGACGTTGGATTTAGCGACTACCTCAATGAGCTGCAATTGTTGATCGGCAGCGCCCACGAACTGTTTGCCGAAACCTGGTTTACCCTCGACTAGTGCTCTACATCTAGTCCAAACAGAAGAGCTGATTCCATGACGATACGTGTAGCCATACACCACAAAACCCGCTACGACTATGATCGTCTGGTGGCCCTTGCGCCGCATATTTTGCGGCTGCGCCCTGCGCCCCATTCGCGTTCGCCGATTCACAGCTACAGCCTGAAAATCGAGCCGCAGGATCACTTTATCAACTGGCAACAGGACCCCTTTGGCAATTACCAGGCGCGCCTGGTGTTTCCGGAAAAGGCCCGCAGTCTGTCCTTTGAAGTGGAAGTGATCGCCGACATGACGGTCTACAACCCCTTTGATTTTTTTGTTGAAAGCTATGCCGACAAATTTCCATTCACCTACGACGATCAGTTGAAAAGGGAGCTGGGGCCTTATCTGGAAAAGGAAAAGGGCGGCCCGCTGTTTGATGCCTGGGTAAAATCCATCCAGGGCAAAAACATGCCGATCATTGATTTTCTGGTGATGATCAACCAGCGCCTGGAAAAGGAAATCGATTACAGCCTGCGTTTTGAGCCGGGGGTGCAAAACCCGGAAGATACGCTCAAATTGCACAACGGTTCATGCCGCGACAGCGGCTGGCTGATGGTGCAACTGATGCGCCATCTGGGGCTTGCTGCCCGCTTTGCCTCTGGCTACCTGGTGCAGCTGACTTCCGATGTGAAATCCCTCGATGGCCCTTCCGGCCCGGAAGCGGACTTTACCGACCTGCACGCCTGGTGCGAGGTGTACCTTCCTGGCGCGGGCTGGGTCGGCCTCGACCCAACCTCCGGGCTGTTTGCCGGAGAGGGCCATATTCCCCTCGCCTGTACGCCGGACCCGATTTCCGCCGCGCCCATTACCGGCGCCACCGACGAATGCGAAGTCACTTTTAGCTACAGCAATGAAGTGATTCGCATCCATGAAGACCCGCGGGTCACCAAACCCTACAGCGAAGACCAGTGGCAGTGCATCGACGCCCTCGGCAATTTCATAGATGCTGAATTCAAGACTAACGATGTGCGGCTTACCATGGGTGGTGAGCCGACCTTCGTGTCGATCGATGATATGGATTCGGCCCAGTGGAATACCGAGGCGCTGGGTGAGGACAAACTCTCCCTCGCCAAGGATCTGCTGTTGCGGCTGCGCGACCGTTTTGCCCCCAACGGCCTGCTCCATTACGGCCAGGGCAAGTGGTACCCCGGCGAGGAAGTGCCGCGCTGGGCGCTGGGCTGCTTCTGGCGCACCGACGGCCTGCCCCTGTGGCACGACCCAAAACTGCTGGCGCGTGTGGATAAATCCTATGGGCTGGGCCAGAAGGATGCCGAGTTGTTTGCCAAAACCCTCAGCACCATGGCCGGGATCAGCCCGGACTTTGTCAATCCCGCCTACGAGGACACCCTTTATTACCTGTGGAAGGAGCAAAGCCTGCCGCCGGGCATTGATTCCCACAAGGCCAATCTCAAGGATGGCCTCGACCGCATGCGCCTGGCGCGGGTGCTCAGTCAGGGCCTTGATAATCCGAGCGGCTATGTGTTGCCGGTGGGCTGGGATGAAGGGCTGGGCGGCTGGTACAGCACTCCCTGGGAAATGAAAGCGGGCAAGGTGATCTTGATTCCGGGGGATTCCCCAATGGGATTGCGCCTGCCACTCAACTCTCTGCCGGTGATCAGGCCCGAAGACGTAGAGCCGCCCCGCGATCCGTTCGAAGAGCGCGCCCCGTTGGTGGAAAGCATCGTTCCCGACAAGGATTATTCCCCCGCCTGGGGCAAAGTGGTACTGCAGAAGCCGGGCGATGTGAAACGCGCTGCATCGGCAGCCAAAACCCCGCCACCAGCAGCCGCCAAAAAACCGGCTGCCCCCAAGCCGGTGTTGCGCACCGCGCTGTGTGTGGAAGTTCGCCAGGGCAAACTGTATGTGTTTCTGCCGCCCCTGGAGCAGCTTGAGCATTTTGTCAGCCTGATCAATCTGGTGGAGCGTACCGCCCAGGTTCTCGATACGCCGGTGGTGATCGAGGGCTATGAACCGCCCCGCGACAGCCGTATCCAGAAACTGCTGGTAACCCCCGATCCGGGTGTGATCGAGGTGAATATCCACCCCGCCAGCAACTGGCAGGATCTGGTGGCCAACACCACGGCGCTGTATGAAGAGGCCTTTCTGTCGCGCCTTGGCACCGAAAAGTTCATGCTCGATGGCCGTCATACCGGCACCGGCGGCGGCAACCATGTCACCCTCGGCGGCTCCACTCCGGCGGACAGCCCGCTGCTGCGCAGGCCCGACCTGTTGCGCAGCCTGATCACCTACTGGCAGCACCA
>LADM01000043.1 GCA_000961645.1 Gammaproteobacteria bacterium BRH_c0
GCGTCCACAGCCCTGCGATGCCACCACCGATAATGGCTACGTCGACAGGGTGGGTGATGGTTGGCATGGCGTCATCCGCAAAGTTGGAGAAAAACAGTCAACCATTATAGCCATTCGCCCGGGCCTGCGTGGCGGGCAATTGCTGGTTGTCTCGCGCTGCTGTGAAAATGAGAAAGTCTTTGCTGTTGCCAGCCCCGCTGGCTATCCTCTCGCCGGAGGTCCGCTTTGGACCAGGGGGTTGTTTTGGCGCGATTTTTCTACACAGTTTTTCTCTATCTGATCATGCCGCTGGTGATGCTGCGGCTGCTGTGGCGCGGCCGTCGCGCGCCAGCCTACAGACGCCGTTGGGGCGAGCGTTTTGGCTTTGTGCCATCCATCCCTGAGGCACGCAGGGTAATCTGGGTGCACTCCGTCTCGGTGGGGGAAACCCTGGCGGCGGTGCCGATGATCCGCCGTCTGCAACAGGCTTATCCCGATGCCTTGCTGGCGATAACGACCATGACCCCCACCGGTTCAGAGCGGGTGGTGGCAGCCTTTGGTGACAGTGTTTACCACGTCTACGCCCCCTACGATTTGCCCGACGCGCTGTCGCGCTTTTTGCGCAGGGTGCACCCCGACCTGCTGATCATCATGGAAACCGAGTTGTGGCCCAACACTATCCACAGCTGTGCGCGGCGCGCTGTTCCCGTGGTATTGGCCAATGCCCGCCTGTCAGAGAAATCCCGCAACGGTTACCGGCGCATTGGACCCCTGGCAGCGCCGATGCTGACGCAGCTCACCAGGGTGGCGGCACAGACCAGTGCTGATGCGGAGCGGTTTCTGAGCCTGGGGCTGACAGCCAGTCAGTTGCAGGTCACCGGCAATATCAAGTTCGACCTGGAGCTGGGCGCAAGTCAGCGCAGTGCAGCGGCACTGCTTGCCACCCAGTGGCGCGGAGCCAGCCATCGCCCGCTGTGGCTGGTGGCCAGCACCCATCGCGGCGAGGACGAGATTGTTCTCGATGCCTTTGCCCAGGTTGTGGAGGAGTATCCCGATACCTTGCTGGTGCTGGTGCCGCGCCACCCGGAGCGCTTCGACGAAGTGGCTGAGCTGTGTCGCCAGCGCGGTCACGCCACGGTGCGGCGCAGTACAGGCGTGGTTCCCGCCAGTACGGATCAGATACTGCTGGGCGATACCATGGGCGAGCTGGCCCTGTTCTTTGGCGCCTGTGATCTGGCCTTTGTGGGCGGCAGCCTGGTGCCGGTCGGCGGTCACAACCTGATTGAACCGGCCGCCTGGGGTGTGCCGGTGCTGTCCGGGCCGTCACTGTTCAACTTCAGCGAGGTCAGCGGCTTGTTGCTGGCTGCGAAGGGGATGGAAATCTGTGATTCGGCGCCGGCAATCGCGGCAAGTGTGAAGAAGCTGTTGGGAGAGCCTGAGCTGCGCCGGGCAATGGGCCATGCCGCCCGCAGTGTGGCTGATGCCAACCGCGGGGCTATGGACAGGTTGTTAGGGCTTATCGCAGGGTTGTTGGCTCAATCACCAGGGAAGGGTCAAGCCAGGCGTTGAGCTGGTAGATGTCGTCGGGGCTCAGCTGTCCGGCCACCTTTTTCAGGGCCAGGGTGCTGGCGATATAGTCGTAGCGTGCATTGGCATAGTTGCGGCGGGCCTGATACAGGGTCCGTTCGGCAAACAGCACATCGACAATATTGCGGGTGCCTACCTCATAACCGGCGCGAGTTGCTTCGAGCGCACTGTCGGCCGAGGTAATGGCCTGCTGGCGGGCCTTGACGCGGGCGGAGTTGGTGATCACATTGAGGTGGGCAGTGCGCGCCTCCTGGGTGACACTGCGTTCTACCGCGTGGAGATTTTCTTCCGCCTGGACAAAGCGCTGATAGGCCTGGCGGCGCTGGGCGCTGACCAGGCCACCACTAAAGATGGGGACATTCAGACGCAGGGCAACCACATGGGATTCATTATCGTTGGCCGAGGGGGTGTTGATCGGTTGACCGCTGAGGTTGCGACCGCGGAACTCCTCGTCAAAATCCGAATCCCGATAGTCATAGGCACCGGTCAGGGTTGGCAGGTGCTCGGCCTTGCGGGCGTCAGCGTTGAAACTCGCCGCATCGCGGGACTGCTGGTTGATTTTCAGATCAAGGTTGTTCTGCTGGGCCAGGCTTACCCATTCCTCACGTTCGGCGGGTTCCGGGTTGCTGACCGGGAAGTTGGCAGTGAGCCCCGCCAGTTGCGAATGCGGGCGCCCGGTGAGGGTTTCCAGGGCTTCGAAAGCCACGTTGAGGGCGCCGCGCAGTTCCAGCGTGGTCACCTTGGCGTCATCAAAGGCCGCCTGGGCTTCATGCACATCGGTAATGGGCAGCAGGCCCACTTCATAGCGCTGGCGGGTCTGCTCCATCTGGCGGCCAATGGCTTCTTCTTCGGCAATGGCGCTGGTGAGGTTTTCGCTGGCGCGCAATACATTGAAATAGGCCTGGGAGACACGCAGGATCAGCGCCTGCTGGTCGGCGGCATACTGAAAGCGCGCCTGCTCACTGACACTGGCGCCTTTCTTGTAGTCGTACCAGGCGGGCAGGTCGAATATGGGTTGGGTCAGCGACACGCCCCACACCGTCTGGTCAGCATCACCACTGCCAATCGAGCCGGAATTGACTTCGAGGCCATTCAGCACGAACACGGATGAAGAGCGGGTGTCGGAGTCTGTCTCCGAATATTCCGCACTGCCCACCACGCTGGGCAACAGGGCCGATCGGCCAATATTGCGCGACTCCTTGTCAGCCATGTACGCCGCATGGGCTGCGCGCAACTGCGGATCGTTTTCCAAAGCCAGATCAAAGATCTCCGACAGGGTGTCGGAAAAGCCGCTGACGGGTGAACAAAGGAGGGCTATGCAGGCAAGATTTCGCGCAATCTTCTTCATGTTTTGCAACAGTTTCCCAAAGGCAGATTGTTGACAGGCGGGCAGCGGCCGAAGTCCTTGGGCCGACAGGTTGGCTGCATGATAACCCAAGGATAATTGCCTGTCTGCGGCTTTTACGATTCATTACAAACAGGGTATGGTCATACCATTAAGCCATTGTTACAGGACAGACGATGATGTTAAAGCGCAAAATTTTCTCGACTGAGGACGTAGAGCTGGTGGCCAGGAAAATCCTGTACCAGGGATTTTTCCGCATGGAAGAGTGCAGCCTGCGCCACCGTTTGTTCGACGGTCGCTGGAGTCGGGTCTACCAGCGCGAACTGTTTGTGCGCGGCCCCGCAGTGGGTGTTTTGCTGTTTGATCCACAGCGCAACCTGGTGGGGCTGATCGAACAGTTCCGGGTCGGCGCACTGGACTACCCCTGCGGCCCCTGGCTGCTTGAGATTGTGGCGGGCATTGTCGAGGAAGGTGAGACTGCTGCCGAGGTGGCACATCGCGAGTTGCTCGAAGAAGCCGGGATTGAAGATGCCGAGTTGGTGCCTATCTGCGATTACCTGGTGAGCCCCGGCGGCACCAGCGAATCCATGACGCTGTATTGCGCCCTCGTCAACCTGGAAGGCAAGTGCGGCATCCATGGGCTGGCCGATGAAAACGAGGATATCTGTCTGCATGTCCTCAGCTACAGTGAAGCCCGTGAAGCCCTCGCCAGCGGATTGTGCAACAATGCCCCGCTGATCATTGCCCTGCAATGGTTGAGCCTGCATCATGACGCACTCTGCCGGGGTACGGTTTCCGGCCCCTGATATTCACACAACACATTCAGTGCACGAACAGTGCATGAAGAGGACAGCAGATTTGCGTTACAAGGTTGATTTAAAGGGTTTTATGGCGGATTGCGAGGCGAATTATGCGCGCCTGCAACGGTTGTTTCCCGGCATGGACCGCGCCGATCAGCACGAATTTGCCCTGCCCGGGGGGGATGAACGGGTCTTTGCCCTGCGGGTGCTGGAGCGTTCCCCCTATACCTCCGAGGTGGAAATTGTCCGCACCGGCAAGAGCAGCAGCCGCTGGCTGGACTTTCCCGCCATGAAAATCCGTCTCTACCACGATGCCAGACTGGCCGAAGTGGTGGGTTTCAACCGCGAGTGGCGCGTCCGGCCCCGCTATCCCTACCCCAACAACGCCATGCACCAGCCCGATGAAAAGGCCCAGTGGAACCATTTTCTGGCTGAATGGTTGTCCATCTGTATTCACAATGGTTATGCTGTTGACAGCCCCCATGAGTTTGTTGGCTAGGGCTATCCGGACACTGCCACAGGCTCCCAATCGTGCAAAATTCCACTCAGCAAGGCCCACAGCAAAACCCGGGTGTAGTGCCGCGGGATCGGGCTGTCAGGGTGGTCCAGCTGACTGATTGCCACCTCGGACCAAACGCTGATTACACCCTGGCCGGAGTGCGCACCTACCACAGCTTTCTCGAAGTCCTGCAGCGGCTTGGCGCTGATCCTGGCAATGCCGATCTGGTGGTGGTCAGCGGTGATATCGCCGCCCAGGGTGTTGCCGCAGCCTACCAGCTGTTCAGCCGCGAAATGCGCACACTCGGTTTGCCCTTTGCCTGGCTGCCGGGCAACCACGATCTCCTTGAACGGATCAGCGACAATCCCCTGTTACCTCCTTTCAAACCAGTGGTTGAACTGGGAAGCTGGCGCCTGATTTGCCTCAATACAGCTGTGGAGGATCAAGTGGGCGGCTACCTCGCGGCCGAGCAGCTAGCCTTTCTCGACGCCAGCCTCCAGGCCCTGCAGTCACACCCGGTCGCTCTCTTTATGCATCACCCGCCGACGGATATCGGCTGTCAATGGCTCGACCGCCAGCAGGTGGGCAATGGCGCAGAGCTGGCGGCTATCGTGCGCCGCCATGGCAATGTGAAGGCGGGTTTCAGCGGCCATGTACATCAGGAGGCGCAGGTAAATTTTGCCGGGATTCCGTTTTATACCACTCCGTCTACCTGTTTCCAGTTTGCTGCGGGCAGTGATGATTTTGCCCTCTCCCTGGATCCGCCCGCCTATCGCTGGATAGACCTTTACCCGGATGGCAGTCACGCGACCGGGGTGATTGCTATCGACAATACCCGGGAGCAGGTGGATACACACACCGCAGGCTATTGACGGGATTGTTGCCGCGCTGATGCTTCAAACCCAGGGCCATCGCTGTCTATAATGCCCGCAGCAACTTACCCGGACGCGCTGCATGCAGGTGTTATATCTCCACGGTTTCAACAGTTCCCCCCAATCCCTCAAGGCACAACAAACCCGCGACTGGCTGGCCCGCAATCATCCACAGACAGACTTCCACTGCCCGCGGCTGAGTCCTTATCCCGACCAGGCGATCGCCACCATCAAACAGGTGTGCGAAGGGCTCGATTGGCCCAATGTGCTGGTGATGGGCAGCTCGATGGGCGGGTTTTACGCTACCTGGGTGTCCCAGACCTTTGGCTGTAAAGGCGTGCTGATCAACCCGGCAGTGCGGCCCTGGCTGGGGCGGGAATACCTGCTGGGCTGGCAGAAGAATTTCCACAGCGGCGAGCAATACCTGTTTGGGCAGGAACACATCGATGCCTTTGCCCGCTGGGACATCGACCCGCTGCCCGCGCCGCAAAATCTGCTGGTGCTCTTGCAAAGCGGGGACGAAGTGCTGGACTATCGCCATGCCCTGGACAAGTACAGCGCCTGTCAGCTGCGACTGGAGGAAGGCGGCGATCACGGTTTTCAGGGCTATGAGCGCCATTTGCCCGACATCTATACATTCTGGACACATTCTGGACCGAACAGACCCTATGAGTAACTACACCGCGGAAGATATTGAAGTTTTGACCGGTCTCGACCCGGTGCGCAAGCGCCCGGGCATGTACACAGATACCACCAGACCCAACCACCTGGCCCAGGAAATCATCGACAACAGTGTCGATGAAGCCCTGGCCGGTCACGCCCGCAAGATTGACGTGGTCCTCTACCGCGACGGCTCTCTGGCGGTGACCGATGACGGGCGCGGCATGCCGGTGGATATCCACCCGGAGCAGGGGGTGCCCGGCGTCGAAGTCATCCTTTCCACGCTCCACGCAGGCGGCAAGTTCTCCAACAAGAACTACCAGTTTTCCGGCGGCTTGCACGGGGTGGGGGTATCGGTGGTAAACGCCCTGTCCTCGAGCCTTGAGGTGACCATTCGCCGCGACGGCCAGGTCTACCGCATGACCTTCGCCGGTGGCTACAAGGCCAGCAATCTCGAAGTCATCGACAGCTGCGGCAAGCGCAATACCGGCACCACCGTGCGTTTCCTGGCCGACCCGAAATACTTTGACTCGATCAAATATTCCCTGTCGCGCCTGCGCCATGTGCTGCGCGCCAAGGCGGTGCTGTGCCCGGGCCTCGAAGTCACTTTTCTTGACGAAGCGAGCGGTGAGAGTGACTCTTGGCTCTACCAGGACGGCCTGGCCGACTACCTCACCAGCGCCACCCGGGAATGGGAAACCGTACCCGCCAAGCCCTTTGTCGGCTCCTTCTCAGCCAGCAGCGAGGCGGTGGACTGGGCGGTGCAGTGGCATCCGGACGGCGGCACGCTGATCCAGGAGAGCTACGTCAACCTGATCCCCACCACCCAGGGTGGCACCCACGTCAACGGGCTGCGCACCGGCCTGCTGGAGGCGATGCGCGAGTTTTGCGAGTTTCGCAACCTGCTGCCGCGCGGCGTCAAGCTCACCCCGGACGATATCTGGGACCAGTGTAGCCATGTGCTGTCCTTCAAGATGGGCGATCCGCAATTCTCCGGCCAGACCAAGGAGCGCCTGTCCTCGCGCCAGGCGGCGGCCTTTATCTCCGGTATCGTCAAGGACGCTTTCAGCCTGTGGCTCAACCAGCACACCGCCGATGCGGAAAAACTGGCAGAACTGTGTATCGGCAGTGCCCAGCGTCGCCTGCGCCTGAGCAAAAAGGTCGCCCGCAAGCGCATCACCGCAGGCCCGGCGCTGCCGGGCAAGCTGGCGGACTGTTCCAGTGGCGACTCTGCCGCCTCCGAGCTGTTTCTGGTGGAGGGTGACTCCGCCGGAGGTTCCGCCAAGCAGGCCCGCGACCGCGAGTTCCAGGCCATCATGCCCCTGCGCGGCAAGATCCTGAACACCTGGGAGGTGGATGCTGGCGAAGTGCTGGGTTCCCAGGAGGTGCACGATATCGCCGTGGCTATTGGTGTCGATCCCGGTGCCGCCGACCTGACCCAGCTGCGCTACGGCAAGATCTGTATTCTCGCCGATGCGGATTCCGACGGACTGCACATCGCCACTCTGCTGTGCGCCCTGTTTTTACGGCATTTCCGCCCCCTGGTGGATGCCGGCAATATCTATGTGGCGATGCCGCCCCTGTACCGCATCGATCTGGGCAAGGAAATTTTTTATGCCCTCGACGAGGATGAGCGCGACGGTATCCTCGAACGCCTGCAGGCGGAGAAAAAACGCGGCAAGCCCCAGGTCACCCGCTTCAAGGGCCTGGGTGAGATGAACCCCCTTCAGCTGCGGGAAACCACCATGGACCCCAACACCCGCCGCCTGGTGCAGCTCACACTCGACGACTTTGACGGCACCCAGGAAATCATGGATATGCTGCTGGGCAAGAAGCGCGCCGGGGATCGCAAAAGCTGGCTGGAAAGCAAGGGCGATCTGGCTGAGGTGCTGGTTTGATTCGGAGCCGACAAGCGCGATGTTCACTGCTGGGGTGTTTGTGGCTGTTGGCTGCCTGCGCCTGGGCGCAGGCTGAGAGGGAGAGCATAGCCAAAGAGAGCACAGCCAAAGAGAGCACAGCCAGCACCGAGCTTGAATTGCTGGCGGAATACCCGATTGAGGGTATTGCCGGTGGCAACCTCTCCGGCCTCAGCTGGTGTGGCAATGCCCTGTGGGCGGTGTCGGACCGGGATGATGACCGCATTTATCGCCTCGATACCTCGGCAACACCTTGGCAGGCCAAAGCGGAAATCTTTGCTGCGCCGCCCGCCCCGGACAGCGGTTTGCCGTGGAATCTGCGCATGGGAGCATCAGTGCGCGGCTTTCTGTTTGGTGTGGGGCAGGAAAAAAGCGGCGCCCTCGATTTTGAAGGTCTGGCCTGTGACGCACAGAGCAATCGCTACCTGGTCAGCGAATCCCGCGCAGCGGTGCTGCGCCTGGGAAGTGATGGCGGTGTTGAATGGCTGGCCCTGCCCCCCAGTGTCGTCGAAAAGGCTCGGGATCAGGGGCTGCTGATACATTTCAACGCCCTCTACGAAGGGATTGCTGTTGACCATAGCGCCGGTCGTTTATGGTTGGCGGCGGAGCGCCAGAGCAGGGGTTTACTGCTGGTGCATCGCCAATCGCCCGGTGCCTGCAGTGCAGGTTGTGTGCTGTTGTCCGAAGGTGAGAAGGTGTTGCCCCCGCCTGCGCTGGGGGACAAACCGCTGTTTGCGGATTTCAGCGCCCTGGATTTTTACCGGGGCAAGCTGTACACCCTGGAGCGTCTCGCCCACCGCATCTGCCGCCGCGACGGGGCAACTGGTGCGCTGGAAAAATGCTGGTCCTTCGCGGCTACAGCCCTGGTGGACCAGCGCCGTTACGATACGCCCTACGGTATGGCCGAGGCGCTGTGGATCAGCGCCGATGGCGCCCTGGTGGGGGTGGACAACAACGGCGACACCCGCCGCGACGGTGAGCAGCGCCCCATTGTCTGGCGTTTTGCCACCCCCAAAAATGGTTGGTAAGAAATGGCTGGTAAGAAAGGCGGCTGGTAATTTTTGCCATGAACACACATATCAACAATGCGCAGGTGCCAAAACCCTGCGCCAACCGAGTGCAAAACCCGTATGACCGATAACCTTGAAATGAGCCTGGAGGGAGTGGAGCGCCGCTCCCTCGCTGAATTTACCGAGCAGGCCTACCTCAACTATTCCATGTACGTGATCATGGATCGCGCCCTGCCGCATCTGGGCGACGGCTTGAAGCCCGTGCAGCGCCGTATCATCTACGCCATGAGCGAGCTGGGCCTGAAAGCCAGCGCCAAGTACAAGAAATCGGCGCGCACCGTGGGCGATGTGATCGGTAAATTCCATCCCCACGGCGACAGCGCCGCCTACGAGGCCATGGTGTTGATGGCGCAGCCCTTCAGCTACCGCTATCCGCTGGTGGACGGCCAGGGCAACTGGGGCTCGCCCGATGACCCCAAATCCTTCGCCGCCATGCGCTATACCGAGTCGCGTCTGACGCGCATCTCCGAGTTGCTGCTGGGCGAGCTGGAGCAGGGTACTGCCGACTGGAAACCCAACTTCGACGGCACTCTCGAAGAACCCATGGTGCTGCCCGCCCAGGTGCCCCATGTGCTGCTCAACGGCACTACCGGCATCGCCGTGGGTATGGCCACGGATATTCCGCCCCACAACCTGCGGGAAGTGGTGAGCGCCTGTATCCATCTGCTCGACCAGCCCCAGGCCAGCGTGCGCGAGCTGTGCGAGCACATCAAGGGGCCGGATTACCCCACCGATGGCGAGATTATCTCGTCGCGGGAAGACATCATCAGCGCCTACGAAACCGGGCGCGGCAGTATCCGCATGCGCGCGGTGTGGAACAAAGAGGACGGCGACATCATTATCACCGCGCTGCCGCACCAGGCCTCCCCTGCGCGCATCCTCGAACAGATCGCCGCGCAGATGCAGGGCAAAAAGCTGCCGATGGTGGCCGACTTGCGCGATGAATCGGATCATGAGAATCCCACCCGGCTGGTGATCGTGCCGCGCTCCAACCGGGTCGATCTTGAAGCGCTGATGAGTCACCTGTTCTCCACCACCGATCTGGAGCGCACCCACCGCGTCAACCTCAACATGATCGGTGTCGATGGCCGCCCCGCCGTCAAAGCCCTCAATACCATCCTGCGGGAGTGGAACGGCTTTCGCATCAACACCGTGCGCCGCCGTCTCGAACACCGCTTGCAGAAAGTGCTGGCGCGCCTGCATATCCTCGACGGCCTGTTGGTGGCGTTCCTCAATATCGACGAGGTGATCGCCATCATCCGTTACGAGGATGAGCCAAAGGAGGCATTGATCGCCCGCTTCAACCTCACGGATATACAGGCCGAAGCCATCCTCGACCTCAAGTTGCGCCACCTGGCGCGGCTGGAGGAGATGAAGATTCGCGGCGAGCAGGACGAGCTCAACAAGGAGCGCGAAGGGTTGGAAAAAATTCTCTCTTCCGAGGCGCGCCTCAAATCCCTGGTGAAAAAAGAGCTGATGGCGGTGGCCGAGGAATACGGCGACGATCGCCGCTCACCTATTGTCAGCCGTAGCGAGGCCCAGGCCTTCTCCGAGAAAGATCTGATCACCACCGAGCCGGTGACCGTAGTGCTGTCCGACAAGGGCTGGATTCGCGCCGGCAAGGGCCACGATCTCGATCCCCTGTCACTGAGTTACAAATCCGGCGACCAGTACCTGTGTGCTGTAAAAGGCCGCAGCAATCAGGATGTGGTGATCCTCGATTCTTCAGGGCGCAGCTACAGCCTGCAATCCCACACCCTGCCCTCGGCGCGGGGCCAGGGTGATCCTCTCACCGGGCTGCTGTCGCCGCCCCCCGGCGCAACTTTTATCGGCCTGTTGATGGGTGAGGAAAAAACCCCGGTGCTGATGGCTACCGATGCCGGTTACGGCTTTATCACCCGCATCGGTGACCTGCAGGGCAAGAACCGCGCGGGCAAGGCGGCGATCACCGTGCCCAACGGTGGCAGGGTGCTGCCGCCCACCCTGATCGACACCCTCGACGGCGCCCTGGTGGTGGCAGTCAGCAACGAGGGCCGCATGCTGGTATTCCCGGTGGGTGAGTTACCCGAACTGACCAAGGGCAAGGGCAACAAGATCATCACCATTCCTACAGCGCGCCTGCTCAGCCGCGAAGAATTTATGCTCGCTGTCGCGGTGATTGTCCCGGGCCAGCAACTGCTGGTGCACTCCGGCAAGCGCTACCTCAACATGACCCTGGCTGATCTGGAGCACTACCGTGGCGAGCGCGGGCGGCGCGGCAACAAATTGCCGAGGGGCTTCCAGAAAGTGGACAGGGTAGAAATCGTCAAAAACAGCTGACGCACCAGAGGCGATGTAGCGTGCCTGGGTGACCCTGTTGTGGCAGGTAACTCAGGCATGGCAGGGTGGGGGATTCAATCAAATACTGCATGGACGGGATGTGAATTGATCGCAGCAAATGGTCAATGTACAGGTCGTGTCCATGCTACCCGCTGCCCTGCCGGTTTGCTATTCAGCGATTCAGCCGCTAGCCTGTGTGCCAATTTCTATCCCCAGGCCCATGCACCAGCTGCTGTCGGGCTGTCATAACTCCAGAGGAGAAGTCGTTGATGAATTTCGAAGAAACCCTGCAAAAGCTGGTCGATCTGGCCGCTATCTATGGCATCAAGATTGTGCTGGCGCTGGTCATTTTTATTGTTGGCCGCTGGATTGCGAAAAGTCTGTCGCGTCTGACTGAAAAGACCATGGTTAAGCGCCATGTGGATCTTGCCCTCCAGCATTTTATCTCCAGCATCGTCTATTACGGACTGCTGGTTTTTGTGCTGATTGCCGCCCTCAGCCAGGTGGGGATTCAGACTGCTTCATTGATTGCCGTGGTGGGTGCTGCCGGTCTGGCCATTGGCCTCGCCTTGCAGGGTTCGTTGGCCAATTTTGCTGCCGGGTTTCTGATCCTGATGTTCCGTCCCTTTAAAATAGGCGACTATATTGAAGCGGCGGGCACTTCCGGCACGGTCGAAAAAATCATGATTTTCACCACAGAACTGCTAACGCCGGACAACAAAAAAGTCATTATTCCCAACGGCGCGGTGACATCGAGCAATATCGTCAACTATTCCGCCAAGGATACCCGGCGCGTCGATCTGGTTATCGGCATCAGTTATGGCGATGACATCGACAAGGCCAAGTCAGTGCTGCGCGAGGTGGTGCTGGCCGATCAGCGGGTACTGCCTGAACCGGCCGTGAATATTGCGGTTTCCCAACTGGCTGACAGCAGCGTCAATATCATTGTGCGACCCTGGGTGGCCACGGGCGACTACTGGGGTGTGTACTGGGATTTGACTGAAGCGATCAAGAAGCGCCTGGATCAGGAAGGCATTTCCATTCCCTTTCCGCAGCGCGATGTACACCTGCACCAGGCGACCTGATTATTGGCTAACACCCACATAGGTGGAAAATAATGGGCATACTTTCGTGGATTCTTCTCGGCTTGGTGGCCGGTGCGCTGGCCAAGCTGATTATGCCCGGCAAAGACCCTGGCGGTTTTATCGTCACCATCCTGATCGGCATTGCCGGGGCCTTTGTCGGTGGTTATGTGGGGGCGTTTTTTGGCTTCGGCGGAGTTGCTGACTTCAGCCTCGGCAGTATTGGCACGGCGATTGTTGGCTCACTGATCCTGCTCGCGCTGTTCCGTCTGGCGAAAAAATAACTGTTTTGCACCAGGCACTGTTAAAGCACAGTGCCTGCTCACTACAGTGAACCCTGTTCCATGTTGCTGATACCGTCGCGGATCAGGGTTTCCCTGTCGCCCAGCATCCTGAACAAACCGTCCACCGTCTTGCGGGTAACATAGTCATCCAGTTCATCTGCCGCGACCGGCGGCGCTTCGCCATCTGCCATCCCGGTAACCAGTGCCGTGGCTTCGTGGGCCTTGAGCAGCTCGGCGTAGATTTCAACCGCGCCACTGGCCGCCAGATCCTGAGCCACCACCGGCAGCAGGGCGTCGTAGACGGCGCCACCGGCTTTTTCACGCAGATAATCGGTGGCGGCGGTTTTCCCTGCCGCAAACAGGTTTGTCGAGTCGCCCGCACTGATCTCGGTGATCAGGGTTTGCAGAATTGGCCCGGCACCGGGCACAGCCTGTTCGGCGGCATGATTCATCAGGCTTTCCAGCAATACAGCGCGGGGGTTTTGCTGGAAGTCCCGCGCGACGTCGATCACCAGCCCCACTGGCGGTGGCAGCAGTATCCGCACCAGCGGGTTGTCGAGGAAGCCACCCTGGGCGGCGAGTCCCTGAACCACCACGCCAATACCCTTGCCGAACTGACGGGTGAAGTGATAGGCCAGTGTCTGGCGGAATTTCTCCTGGGCTGCCAGCTTCATGTTGTCCACGGTGTTGACGCAGGCGGTCAGCAGCAGTGCCGTGACAAGGCTAAGCACAAGGCGATAAATCATTCGGGACATAGGGGTTACCTGACGAAGTACCTGACCGGCCGGGCAGGAAATGTCGATGGTTGGTGTGGTCTGAGGGAGGGCTACTGCATCGGACTTCAAGCCGCAACTGCGGAGTGGTCTGTGAGCGCGCGCATTCTAGCGCGGAATCACAGAGGCTGCATCAGGGATTTCAGTCTGTTCATTGCGCTGATATCGAGCTATTGATGATGCGGGACGTTTTATTCGATAGTGCGTTCGTGCTGAGCTTGTCGAAGCACTGTCGCCAAGCCTTCGACAGGCTCAGGCCGAACGGTATCCACCTCTAACTCGTGCCGGGTCAATTAGGGAGCGAGAGTAGCGCCTGCTCACTTGCGTGCTTGGCGTCTTGGCGTCTTGGCGAGAGCACTTCTTTAATCTTTGCGAACTCAGTCCGGGTCAAAAAGCTTCCTGAGATCGCGAATTTTTTCTTCCACATCCGTGCGGGTCAACACAGCGCCCTGTTTGTCCTCGATGCCCGTGGGGCGGTCAATCTCCAGGGCTTCACCGGCCAGCACACGCTTGATCAACTCCCGGTAGGCCTTGGCAAAAAGGGGAAACGACTTGGCCTCGGCCATATGAACCATATTGCGCCAGCCCACCTGCTTGCCAGCCAGGTACACCGCCGGGTGGGACCAGGGCTGGGCATTTTTCGGACTGGGGGCGTTGGCCGCCTCGCGATAAGCCTCCTGCACCGGTGGCAATCCTTCGGCGACCAGCGTTGCTTCGCAGGCCACTAGCATTTTGTGCAGTGTGGGCAGGTAGTCGGATTGTTCGATCACATCCCGCGCCGCCTGCAAAATCTGCTCATTGCTGAAAGAACCGAGCGATTCCTTCCACAGGCGCTTGGCCTGGTTCAACACGGCTACCTCGCCAAAGGCGGCGTGGTATTGGTTGTGGTAATTGATACGGAAAAGGGTGAACACCTGATTGAGGGTGTCGATCAGGTTGGGGTCTTCGGTCCGCTTGTCAGCCTGCCCAGCTACGGTCGGTGAGGTCGTCGACGAGGCTGCGATGTCGCGTACTGACTGCTTCACCAGATCTTTGGCGTTTTTCATGATTGCTATCACCTTCAGCGGCCTGTCTGGCCCACTGGCGTTTTACAAATTGGAGGAACTTGGTATTCCACGAATTGGAAGTCACGCCGTTTTCGAGCCAGAACAGCACAAAGCCGGGCAGCTCCCGCTGGGCAAAATCCCGCGGGATATTGGCCAGCTTCAATACCTCGAAGAGGTCTTCGCTGGGCTGCCACGCCCGGTCGAGGGGGTGGGGCTCGCTGTCGTGCTCCAGTGACGCGGTAAAGCGCGACCACTGGCGTTTCACATGGCGCACGAAATCCGAGTTCCAGGTGCTGCGGCGCAGGCCGCGTTCACGCCAGTAGAGGATAAACTCGGGAATCGCGTCCTCGATAAAATTGGCGTTGATGCCGGCCTGCTCCACCAGAATGCGGGTGGCGTCCGGCGATGGCTGCCAGTCCGCCGACATGGTGGTCTCGCGCTCGCGCTGGGCGCTGCGCGACTCATCCTCGCGCCACAGGCGCAATACATGCTTCAAAAACTTGGCATTCCAGCTGTGCTGGGGTTCGCGGCGTTCGACCCAGTAGGTTGTAAACTCGGGGATCTGGTCCTCAATAAAGCTGGCGGGAATGCCGTACTGGCCAAGCTGGGCGATAACGTCGGGGGCGGGCGCCCAATCGGGATTGAGCAGCCGGGTGGGGGTGCGGGCCGTGGGTTGTGCACTTGCCGTGACCTTGGCCGCTGCCGCGACTGGGGCCTTTTCATTGAAGGCAAAGCGAAACTCACTGTCGATCCCGAAAGGCAATGTACCGATCAGCAGCACGCCCTTGTCGCGCAGGCTGTGGGACACACGGCGCACATCGAGGGCCGTCCAGAACGGCACCAGCGCCAGCAACTGGTTGCAGTCGAGAGTGAACCAGTCATAACCGTTGCTGCGGGCAGCCCTGGCGAGGCTTTGCATATCTCCCAACAATTGATACAGCAACGCCTCCTCAAGGCCGAGGGTGGCGGCGAGGTGGGGGGAGACAAGCAAGGGGCGTTCGGGTAGCAGGGACATGGGGGTAATGTAACAGATGCCGGGGGGATGTCTGAAGTCTGGCGTCTGAAGTCTGACGCAAAAGCCCGGTGGCAAAGCATCGTGCGAATTCTTGAACTGGCGCCTGGGCTGATCCACAGCGCCAGTCCATCTTGGCTTCAGACTTTAGACTTCAGACGTCCGACTATGAACAAGCAAGTAAAGCTATACTCCGCCCACCTCACCCCAACAAGGATGAACGCAATGGCCAAAAAACCCGCAACCGCCTTCGTCTGCAACGACTGCGGCGCCGATCACAGCAAGTGGCAGGGCCAGTGCAGTGAGTGTGGGGTGTGGAATTCCCTCAGTGAAGTGCGGCTGGGGCCAACCAAAAGCAGCGGCGCCAGCCGTCGCAGCAGCGGCTTTGCCGGTGCCGCCGATGGCGCGGTGAAAACCCTCAGCGAAATCTCGGTGGACGAAATTCCCCGTATTTCCAGCGGCGCCCAGGAGCTGGATCTGGTGCTGGGGGGTGGCCTGGTGCCCGGTTCGTGCATCCTGATCGGCGGAGAACCGGGCGCGGGCAAGAGCACCCTGCTGTTGCAGACCCTGTGCCATCTCGCCAAAACGGAAAGCACCCTGTATGTCACCGGCGAGGAATCTCCCCAACAGGTGGCCATGCGTGCACAGCGCCTCGGCCTGCCCCTCGACCGGGTTCAGGTGATGGCGGAAACCTCGGTGGAAGTCCTCTGCGCTACCGCCGAGCGCTTGCGCCCGAAAATTCTCGTGGTGGATTCCATCCAGGTGATGCACCTGGATGACATTGCCTCCGCCCCCGGCAGCGTCTCCCAGGTGCGGGAGAGCGCCGCCATGCTGGTGCGCCTCGCCAAACTCAGCAATACTGTGTTGCTACTGGTGGGTCATGTCACCAAAGATGGCAGCCTCGCCGGCCCCAAGGTGCTGGAGCATATGATCGATTGTTCGCTGATGCTCGAAGGTTCCCAGGACAGCCACTTTCGCACCCTGCGCAGCAACAAGAACCGCTTTGGCGCCGTCAACGAGCTGGGGGTGTTCGCCATGACCGAAAAAGGTCTGCGAGAGGTCGCCAACCCGTCGGCCATTTTTCTCCAGCGCGGTGACGAGGTGTCCTCCGGCAGCGCCGTGATGGTGATCTGGGAGGGCACCCGACCCCTGCTGGTGGAGCTTCAGGCTCTGGTTGACGACAGCCATCTGGGCAACCCGCGACGGGTGGCGGTGGGGCTCGATCACAACCGGCTCGCTATGCTGCTCGCCGTGCTGCACCGCCACGGCGGTATTATGGTGGGCGACCAGGATGTGTTCGTGAACGTGGTGGGCGGTGTGAAAGTGACCGAAACCAGCGCCGATCTGGCCCTGCTGCTGGCAGTGATATCCAGCTTTCGCAATCGCCCGATTCCCCGCGACTGGGTGATTTTTGGCGAGGTGGGGCTGTCGGGAGAGATCCGCCCCGTTGCCAACGGCCAGGAACGCCTGCGCGAAGCGGCCAAGCACGGTTTCAGTCGCGCCATCGTGCCCGCTGCCAATGCTCCCAAACAGCCCGTCAAGGGGATGGAAGTGGTGGCTGTCAGGAAGGTCGGTGACGCCCTGGCGGCCATGGAAGGCTGAGGGAATTCAACACGGTTGAGAAACACAACGGCGCCAGTTGGTCTTTTCGGCTTCGCAGGTATTGCCTTTGTGCTGTCAGCAGGCTGATTTAGTTGCTAAAATTGCTGGCCAAGAATCACGCTGAAGGGGCGAAGTAACACCCCTGCTGGCAACCCACATTGAGCTAGTCCATGCCCAATAATAAAAGTCCCCGATCCGCATCTCCCCTTGCCGATAACATCGCCTTCAATCGCGCAGCGCTGGGCTATTTTTTCAAGGCACAATTTCGCCTGCCAAAAGGGCATCGGCCCAGTGGCGGCATCAGGGTGCCAGAGGATTTTTCAGCCATCTGCGTTGCCAGCATGGATGATCCCAACTCAGACGCCCTGATGATCGAATACCTGCAGCGTCTCGGCATCCGCCATGTGCGTCTGGACTATGATTACACCGCCCCGGACAGCCACCCCGCCGGGTTTCTGGAACTGTTGCTGGCCAACTCCTTTCGGGTCCTGCTGCGCCTGGTTCAGCCCCCCCACGAAGCACAACAGATGGACAGCCCCCAGGCCCAGGAGCGCTGGCGCCATTTTGTCAGCGCCACCCTCGACCGTTTTGGCGACCGGCTGGAAGCGGTGGAGATTGGCAATACGGTCAATCGCCGCAGCTGGTCGGGTTATAAAACCCTCGAGCATTTCATGGCGGCCTGGACCATTGCCCATGAAGAACTGCGGGCGCGCAATATCTCCCTGGCCGGCCCCAATGTCAGTGATTTCGAACCCCCTTACAATGCCGGCTTTCTGTCCGTCATGGCGGGCCATGGCACCTTGCCTGATATCCACACCGACAATCTGTTCGTGGAGCGCGCCATCGAGCCGGAGAACTATGACCGCAAGATCCTCGGCCCCCGCCTGGCGTGGCTGCACAAGCTCAATCTGGTCAAAAAGGCGCGCCTGCTGGGGCGTATCAGCCAGGCCCACGGGATTGGTAAAACCTGGTCAACCACCGCGTTCTGGACCCTCAAGCGCATCGGCCGACGGCTGGTGGACAACGAGCAAAAACAGGCCGATTACCTGGTGCGCTACATGGTGCTGGCCGCTGCCTCCGGTGGCATTGAGCGGGCCTACTGGGGGCCGATGGTAAGCCAGCGCGAAGGCCTGGTAGACGATGGCACCGGCAATGCCGCGCCCCATGAGCTGGTCACTTTTTATGGCACCAATTACGGGCGCCTGGAGGATTACCGGGTCAGGCCGGCCCTCGATGCCTATGCCTGTTTTAACCGCCTGATTCCCGGCTCACGTTATATCGGCAAGCTCTCTGCCACCCGCTTTTTGCAGGTTCATGAATTCGAGACAGCACAGCACCGTATCCACGTGATGTGGACCACCAACACCCGGGCCGCTGACCTGCGTTCGCTGTACAGCGAGGAAGCTCTGAACGGCGCCGAATGGATTTCCCGCGATGGCCAGCCGATTGCTGAAGTGCTGTCGCTGGTAACAGAATCGCCGCTGTATTTGCGCTGGCCTGTGGCGCAAAAAATAGCCGTGGATAACGGAGCCGCTGTGTTCAAAGACGCCCTGATCCACGGTAACCGCACGGGCGGTCAGTATTACCACCATAACGATGGTCGCTGGCAGGGGATGGTCTTTGCCGCCAACCGCGCCGAGGCTGATAGCCTGATAGCCACACTGCACCCGGAAAAAATCGCCACCCCGGCACAGCCTGATCTGCTGCGCAAATCCCGCAATATCATCTGGACCGTGGACGACCCGCGCCGCCCCGGCGGATTGCTGGTGGCCAAAAAACCCCACAAGCTGAAGATCAACAAAAAAATCAACGACTACTTCAAGCCCTCAAAAGCGGTGCGCAGCTGGAATGGCGCCTGCCAGTTGTTGCGTTACGGTATCCACTCACCGCTGCCCGTGGCTTATTTTGAACGGGCGGATGGCAAGGACACGCTCAACAACTGGTACATCTGCGAATACGCCGGTGACGTGCCCTCGGTGCGGGATTTCTTCGAGGCCTATGCCCGTGGCGAAGCGGCATATCTGGGTATGGGCAAAAAAGCCTTTTTTGACCAGCTCTGCACCTTCCTGCTCAGGCTGCACGAGGTGGGAACCTACTTTCGCGATCTCACTGGCGGCAATATTCTTGTCCATCTGGAGGATAACGGGCAGATGAGTTTTTCACTGATCGACACCGCACGGGCGCGCTTTTATGCCACCAATATGCCCATGACCAAGCGTCTGTCTGACCTTAAACGCACCTGTTACAAGCTCGACTGGGACAACCGCACCGAATTCATGAGCCTCTACCTGGGCGCACTGAAAAAACGCTTTTCACTGCGCTACCGCCTGCCATTTCATGCCTTTGACCTGAAGATGAAAGCCAAGCGGCTGCTCAAAGGCAAAGGCAGCAAGCGCGCTGTTGCCCATGGCGTGGTGTTTCATTTCGCCCTGTGCCAGGAATCGGTTGCCCCCTGGCTTGCCATGCCGCTGGTTTGATCTGTGGGCCCGCTGTAGAGGTTTGAATTGGCTCGTCTGCGTCTGCGTCTGCGTTGCAAGCCAGTTGATCTTGGTATCAGGTTCTGACCTGCTGTAAATCCACTTCGGCCCGGCAAAACCCCCGACCACAGTCTATGGTTAACTGACATTCAAGTCGGAGCATCATCCATGCTGCGCAACACAGGCGAATCCTGGGGCAGTGTCAGCAAAACCTTCCACTGGCTGATGGCGCTGCTGATCATTGTCCAGTGTGTGCTGGGCTGGCTGGCGGTGACTTATCCCTTATCGCCAGCCAAGCTGGAGTTGTTCTTGTGGCATAAATCCCTCGGCATCCTGCTGCTGGGGCTGGTGGTACTGCGGCTGGTGTGGCGAATTGCCACCCCAGTGCCAACGCCGCTATTCGGTGGCCAGCGCTGGGAGCCCGCTGCAGCCAGTGCAACCCACTGGCTGCTTTACCTGCTGATGATTGCCTTGCCCCTGTCCGGGTGGGTGATCAACTCGGCGGCCAATATGCCTTTCAGTGTGTTTCGCCTGTTCCCGCTGCCGCACATAGTGACCCCTGACAGGGAGCTGCGCGCCCTGGCCGAGACGCTACACCTCGCCCTCTTCTGGTTGTTGGCAGGCCTGTTGATCCTGCATATTGGCGCGGCTCTGCGCCATCACTTTGTCAGGTGCAACGCTGTGCTGACCAGGATGTTGCCCATGGGGAGGAAGAAGCTGTGAAAGTGATTCATAAACTGATACTGATCCCGGTTTTTGCCCTCGGCGCCGCCGCCCAGGCTGCCGACTGGACAATGGACCCTGCTGCCAGCAAGCTGGAGTTTGTCGCCAGCTATGAGGGCAGCGATGCCCCGGGGCAATTCAATGACTTCGGCACAGAGCTGCGCTTTGATCCGCAACAGCCCGCAGAAGGTAGCCTCAGGGTAAGTGTTGTGATGACCAGTGCCGATATGGGCAATGACGATATCAACGAGAATTTGCCTGCCCCTGAATGGTTTGATTCCGGGGCTTTTCCCCGTGCGGTGTTCGAGGCGAAATCCATACGCAGTGACAAACCCGGCCACTACGTCGCCAGCGGCACCCTGACGCTCAAAGGCATAAAACAAAAAGTGGAAGTCCCATTCAGCTGGCAGATAGAGGGTGACACAGCCGTGCTGGAGGGCGCCACCAGCATCGACCGCACGCGCTTCAAGGTAGGCACTGGCAGTTGGGCAAAGCCAAGCCCGATCGGGCTGAATGTGGTGGTCAGATACCGGGTAAGGTTTACCCGATAAACCCTATGGCAAAAGGGGTTGGCACACCCACAGGGTGTGCCTTTACCTGGTGTGTCTTGGTAGTCCCCTGCGTTGAGGCTGCTGGCTGAAGCGGCCGCAATAGATCAGGTACGCAGGTATCAACCTGGCGTGTAGCTCAGAGGTTGTTGAGCTTGGCCTTGGCATCTGGACTTGGCATGTGGTTGACGCCCGCGAGAATCTCGGCCAGTGTTTTGACGCTCGCGTCGGCATTGGCATCTGCGGCAATGGCCTGCAGTTTTGCCTTGTTATCTGCCGAGACTGCGTGTTGCATGTCATGCATCGCCATGGCGATGGTCTTTACCGCTTCGCTGTTGTCGGCATCATTGGCAATGGCCTGAAGCTGTACTTTTTGATCGGCATTGGGGAAGTGATTGAGCCCCGCCAGGATTGATGCCATGGTCTTTACGGGTGCGTCTCCACCCCCTTCGGCCATGGCAAAGGGGGCCAGCAGGGCCAGGGTGAAAATGGCGAGGTAGCGTCTGATCGATATTGCTTTCATGGGTATACCTTTTGATAGTGATGATTATTGATAGTGATAATTAGACGTGGCACATCAGGGGCATGGTAAAGCGCTTGGCCGACCTTTATTCGGGTAGCGCCTATCACCATAGACCAATCTGCCGGGAAATCAATATCAGGCGGGTAGCCCTGGTTGGCAAATAGCGCCACTCAGGCGCTGGGTTCCATTCAGGGCGTGGCAATCCATGTGCCATCGGCTACACTGCTCGCAGCTGTTTGACTGACCAGGGAGAACACTATGACCAATCCAGTCCGCGCTGGCGACGCCCCTCTCGCCGTTGCTGTGGAGCAGGGCAAATCCTATTACTGGTGTGCCTGTGGCAAAAGCCAGAACCAACCCTTTTGCGACGGCAAGCATAAGGGCAGCGGGTTCGCCCCGCTCAAGTATGACGCCAGCGAAACGAAAACCCTGTACTTTTGTGTCTGCAAGGCTACTGCCAATCAGCCCCTTTGCGACGGCAGCCACAAACAATAAACCCTATTTGTCCAACTCCAAAAGAGCGATAGCCCAGTCATTGGCGACGCTCTTTTTATTGCCGAGCAACGAAACATGCAAACCTTTTCCCTCGAAGGCCGAGCCTTTATCACTCTCAACAATTTACTGAAAGTGGAAGGCCTGGCCGAAAACGGCGGTGCCGCCAAACAGGCTGTGGCTGATGGTCAAGTATTGGTGGATGGTCAGGTTGAGTTGCGCAAGCGCTGCAAGATTGTGGCGGGACAGGTGGTGGAATTTCAGGGGCAGAGAATAACCGTGGTGGAGTGAACCACAGCTTACCATCAAGAATGTAGGTGGTTTTCAGGGCACTGTGCATAGATGCTGTGCCATAGGTGATAGGGAATATCTCTATCGAATCGAATCTTTTTAGGTCGCGAGCTAAAGTGGTAAAGGAATTTAAGCTTACTTTCGAGGAAGGCAGCTCGATCAATTTGGGTTTGCTTCAGCAGGGCATGCCGAGCAATATCAGCCTGGAGAATCGGGATGGTGATGTGTATGCGTTTTTTCAGGAAGATACAATTGAGGGGGAGAGTGTATCAGTACTTATAAGGCGTGAACTGGATAGAATTTTCTTCATAACAAATGTGCGAATAAAAGCGGAGGCGGTTAATTATTCAAATGGAGTAAGGATCGTTCGTCGTTGTCACGAAAGTCCTTGGAAATACACAGATGAACTGCCGATTAACTTTCGCCGTCAAAACTGGAGTTCCAAGATTGAATCCCAGTTTAAATTATGGTCTTTAGCCGCAGATGTTGCACAGACACAGATGAAGCTCCTGCTGCTATTTCAAATTATCGAGCTGGAGCATCCGGATTTAGGTGATTCGGAAATATTTCCTCACTCTTTCGACGGTAAAATCACACCATTGACTGAATGCAAATATATCAGGAACGTTATTTCTCATGCGGTTCCTAAAGGTAATAGAATACGGGCTTATTGTAAAAGCCTTGGTTATGCTGGCGATTTTGACGGTAAGAATGATTGGCTTGGTCATGTTTTAACAGGAAGAAGCATCACGCTTATGGAATCTGAAGCTAGGAAAATTCTTGAGAAAGCGTTGTAGAAAAGTCCGCCTTAAATTTGGCAAACTCAGCCTACGCTCGCTCAATTCTGTCCTGATGAATAACAATCACCCCCTGCTTGAATAGCGCTCCAATAGCCTTCTTGAAATTGCCCTTGCTCACACCAAACAACCGGGTAATCACCTCGGGCGGACTTTTGTCGCCGAGGGGCAACATGCCACCGGCTTCCGCCAATTTGTCGAGAATCCGTGATTGCAGTTCGTCGCGGCCTTCGTTGCCGAGGGGTTGCAGGCTGAGGTCGATCTTGCCGTCGGCGCGGATTTCCTTGATGTAGCCCTGTTCACGCATGCCGCTCCGCAGGAACTTGAAAGCGTCATTCTTGTGGATCAGACCCCAGTGCCGACCGTTAATAATCGCCTTGAAGCCGATATCGGTACGCGCCGTGACCAGCAGGTCGACCTTGTCACCCACTTCGTAATTGGCTGGGGCCTGATCGAGATGGCGGTCGAGGTGGGCGGTGGCAGTGATGCGCTGGCTGTGGTCGTCGAGATAGAGGTAGACCACGCAGTAGTCGCCCTCCTGCAACGTTCGCTTTTGTTCCGAGTGCGGCAGCAGCAGATCCTTGGGCAGGCCCCAGTCGAGGAAAATCCCCACTTGGTTGATCTCTTTCACCTTGAGACTGGCGAACTCGCCGACCTGGGCCTTGGGTTTTTCCGTGGTGGCGATCAGCCGGTCTTCGCTGTCGAGGTAGATAAAAACACGAAGGCTGTTGCCCAGATCGGTGATGGTGTCTTTGGGGATATAGCGCTTGGGCAGGAGAATTTCGCCTTCTTCGCCGCCATCGAGGTAGAGGCCGAAATCGGCGTGTTTGACAATTGTCAGGGTGTTGAAGCGCCCGATGGCAGCCATGGTCAATATCCGCAGTGATTCAGGCGGCCATTGTATCAGCAACAGCTATCGGCATATTTCCGTTTGTGGCAAAGGCAGGCAATAGCCTATCCGACTGCTTTCCCTGTCAGTTGGTTATTGCTCCAGGGAGTGGGCAAGCTCGCGCAGCAGTTTTCCACCGTCGCCGCGCCAGGCGCTGCCGTGCATGCAGGCCAGCGTGGTCGGCGCACTGCACGCCAGGCGCTCAAGCATGGCCCCGGTATTACGGCTGTGGGCAAAGTAATCCATGCTGTGGCGAAAGGCTTCGCTGGGGCCGAGGATATCCGTTTCAATCAGGGGTTTGAGGCCACTGCCACTTTGGGTGAACAGGTCGCCGCACAGCAGTGTGCCGGTGTGTTGTTCCATGAGGAAACCGCATTCCCAGGCATGGGGCAAGTGCGGGGTGTCGAACCAGCGCACAGAGCGTGTGCCCAGGGACAGTACTTCTCCATCCATGATGGCGCGCGGTGGCCGGTCCGCCAGATCGCCAATGGACACCATCGCTGCCACTGCGCCGCACAATGGTGACGACTGCGGTGCCGCCGCGAGCCACTGATTGAGTGAGCCGCATTCGTCCGCCTCAACGTGTGAAAAACCGATATGGCGCAATGTGTTCACCGCTATTACATGGGCGACCGCTTCCTCGACCAGAGGGAACAGCTTGCGCGGACCGGTGTGAAACAGCAGCGGTTCATCGTCGACGATCAGGTACTGGTTAAAGGAAAAACCGCCCTCAACGCCATCGAGTGGCACCGGGGTGTTGATGCGGTAAATCCCGTCGGCGATTTCGTGGACATTGGTGCCTGACTGCTGGTTGGTGATGCTCATCCCATCCTCCCTGGGTGTGGACTGACGGTCACAGTGAAACGCGGTTGCGCAGTCCGTTACAGCATGGATTTTAAAGCCAGGCCTGAATATAGCAGAAAAATATTGCCAGGCTCCCGCTGCTCCCGACAGGGTTTAACCGCATGCTTGCCGGGAGCCGGGCGCTCAGAGTTGCACCATCATCTTGAAACCGCCATAGATCATGCGCTTGCCATCAAAGGGCATGGCGTCGGGGCTCATCATGTCGGCGAGTCGCGGGTCTTTCATCACCAGATCGTTGATGCGGTCGCGGTCTTCTCGGGATTTATACACAATCCACGAAAATACCACGGTCTCCCCCTCTTCGAGTTTGACGCTTTGCGGGAACGAGGTGTGTACCCCGCTTTTGATATCGTCCGCCACGCATTCAATATACTCGAGCGCACCGTGTTCCTTCCAAATCTCGCCGGCCAATTGGGCGATGCGGCGGTATTCGTCGATATTGTTAACGGGTACGGGTAACACAAAGCCATCGACATAATTCATGGGGTTTGCTCCTTGAGGTCAATATCGCATTTAAGGCAGTTAATCATCCAGGGAATATCAAATCGGTCGGTAAACATCCCGAAGCGGTGTGCCCAGAAGGTTTCCGCGATGGGCATCTGCACGACGCCTCCGGCGGATAGCGCGGAGAATAGGTGCTCTGCCTCCTCGACACTTGCCACAGCCATGGCGACGCAGATACCGCCAGGTTTTTGGTACATATCAGGTGGTGCATCGGCGCCCATCAGGAACAGGTCGCCCGCTGTTAGTTGGGCGTGCATGACAGTGTCGTGCAGTGCCTTCGGCATCTGGTCGCAAAAAGGCGATTCACCGTGGGTCATCATGTCAACCTTGCCATTGAGAATCCCGGCGTAAAAGGCAAAGGCTTCGCGGCAGTTGCCGTTAAAGGTCAGGTAGGGTGTTACGGTCATGTTGTGTGCTCCTGGGATGGATGTGAGACAAATCGTTGTCGAGTGGCGGAAAGGCGATTCGACAGTGGTGGCAAAACACTGGGACGAATAATCTCAGGAAATAATTTCAGGGTTGCAGGTCGCGAATGGGACGCACCTCAATACTCCCCACTCGTGCCGGAGGGATACCGGCAGCAATACGGATGGCTTCGTTCAGGTCGCGGGCTTCCACCAGGTAAAAGCCCGCTAACTGTTCGCGGGTTTCGGCGAAGGGTCCATCGGTAACCGACATCTGGCCATTGCGTACCCGCACCGTGGTCGCCGTGGATACCGGTTGCAATGCCTGGCCGGCAATCATCTGGCCGTTGTTCGCCAGACTTTCAGCGTAGGCCATGCACTCGCTGTCAGCCGGGCTTTCCGGCAGGCTGTGGAGTGTGTTTTCGTCGCAGTAGACAAGGCACAGGTATTTCATCGTTATCTTCCTCTCGGGTTCTTGTTTTTAGTCGTATGGCGCAGCCGTAAATCGACAGAGGCAATGGTCTTTTTGCTGTCGGCGGTTAGCCGTTGAGTTCTGCCAGCCGCCGCTGCAGGAAACGGCGCTCCGGTTCCTGCCCGGCAAGGTCCAGGGCGCGCTGGTAGGCAGCTCGTGCCTGAGGAATGAGCCCCAGGCGACGGCACAGGTCGGCGCGGGCGGCATGGGCCAGGTGATATTCTTCCAACTGGCCTCTTGTCAGCAGTTCGTCCACCAGCGCCAGACCCGCTGCGGCGCCATCGCGCATGGCCACTGCCACCGCCCGATTGAGCTCCACCACGGGGGAGGCAGCGGTTTGCAGCAGCAGATCGTAGAGGCCGACGATTTCCCGCCAGTCGGTATCGGCTGCAGTGGGCGCCTCGGCGTGGACTGCGGCGATAGCGGCCTGAAGGGTATAGGGGCCAAAGCGTTGCGAGTGCAGGGCACGGGTCACCAGCGCGCTGGCCGCGGCGATCTGGCTGTGGTTCCAGCGCGAGCGATCCTGATCCTCCAGCAGTACCAGATCACCTTCGCCATCGGTTCGGGTGGTGATGCGGGCGGCATGCAACTGCATCAATGCCAGCAGGCCGAGGGCTTCCGGTTCCGGGAGCAATTCCACCAGCAGGCGCCCCAGGCGGATCGCTTCGGTGACCAGGTTGTCGCGGGTGGCGGATTCACCAGCGGTGGCGGAGTAACCCTCGTTGAACACCAGGTAAATCACCTGCAATACCGAATCGAGACGGGCGGGCAGATCGCTGGCGGCGGGCACTTCGTAGGGGATGTTGGCGACGCGGATTTTGGTCTTGGCGCGCACGATGCGTTGCGCCAGGGTGCTGGGCGTGGTGAGAAAAGCGCGGGCGATTTCCTCGGTGGTCAGGTCGCAGACCTCTCTGAGGGTGAGGGCGATGCGGGCGTCTGCCGACAGGCTCGGGTGACAGCAGGTAAAGATCAGCCGCAGGCGGTCGTCTTCGATGGCTTCGTCGCGGATGTTGTCTTCAGTATCGGCGTAAAGTTCATCGGCAATGAGGTTGAGTGAGGCATCAAAGCGCGAGCGGCGGCGCAGCTGGTCAATCGCCTTGAAGCGCCCGGTGGAGACCAGCCAGGCGCGGGGATTGGCTGGCACACCTTCACTTGGCCACTGCTGCAATGCCGCAGCAAAAGCCTCGTGCATGGCTTCTTCAGCCAGCTCGAAATCCCCCAGCAGGCGAATCAGGGTGGCCAGCACCCGGCGGGATTCGTTGCGGTAGAGGTTGTCGATGGTGTCCTTCATAGGTCGATAGTGTCCTTCATGGAGTGCCTTTCATGGAGTGCCTTCAGGGTGTTTCCAGATAATTACACTGCGGAAAATACTGGCTGGTAACGGGTGGTTAACAGCGGCGACAGGTTTGTGGACCGTGATGCGCTGGACAATGGTTTTTGACACTCCTACTATCGGTCGTTCCACAGCTCGGGTTAACCCGCAGACTGGATAATCACAATAAACAACGAGGTACACCATGGCAAAAGAAACCGGGGCCAAAACTGCGGACTATCAACTGGGCCAGTTTACCTATCCACGGGGCTGGCTGATGGTGGCGTCCTCTGCCTCGGTGACCTCTGTCCCCAGCGAAGGACGATTCTTTGGCGAAGATGTGGTCCTCTACCGGGGCGCCAGCGGCAAGGTGGTGATGCTCGACGCCTACTGCCCCCACATGGGCGCGCACCTGGCGGTGGGTGCCTCTGGCGCCACTGCCCAGCACTGCGTGCAGGTGGTGGGGGATTCGATCCGCTGCCCCAACCATGGCTGGATTTTTGGCGCCGATGGCAAATGCCAGGAGATTCCCTACTCCGACATCACCATTCCCGACACCCTGCGCATCAAGTCCTGGCATGTGGAGGAAACTGGCGGCTGCGTCTTTGTCTGGCACGATGAAGAGGGCGGCGCACCCACCTATGAACTGCCTGCCATCCCCCAGTGGGACGACCCGCTGTGGATTTGCAGCCCGGTGGAAGAGATGGGCGTGTGGGGCACTCACCCCATGGAGCTGGCTGAACACGGCGTCGACAAGATCCACCTCGCCAACGTCCATGGTTCAGACCGGGTGGTGTACCACCAGGTCACTTTTGACAGGCATTGCGCCCAGACCACCAGCCACACCGCGACTCTGTTGCCGGATGGCGGCGAGTCTGTCGGTGTGACCCATTCGCGCTACACCGGCCCCGGTTTCCTGCGCGCAGAAATGGAAGGGGAGCGCCCCGCCATCCTGCTGTTTTGCCATACACCCGTTGAAGACGGCCAGGTGCGCAGTTGGCATGCAGTGATGATGAAAGCGCTGGGTGATGTAGTGACCGACGAGGATCGCGCGGCCCATGAACAGATTTGCCTGTTTAGCAAGCAGGCGTTCGAGCAGGACCTGCACATCTTCCAGCGCAAGAAACCGTCCCTGCGGCCGGTGCAGATTCCCGGTGACCCGCCTTTCCGGCGCTACCGCCAGTGGTATGCACAGTTCTATCAGCCCCGTGCCCAGACCGCCGCAATCCAGCAACAGGCCAACGGCGTGATCGAAACCGGCGGTATTCACAGCGCGCCCTGGGTTTCCAGCGCGAGCTGATTTTCCCAAACAGATAAAAAGGACACCCCATGTTTAACGGTTACGGCGTACTGGCACTGGACAGTGACCACCTTGACCTTTCCTATCACCGAGCGGAGGAGTGGCCCGCCCTGACGCCGCTGGGTTCCATCAAGAGTTTTACCTTTGAAATGGGTGATCCGGACACGGGTCCGGTTTTCCAGCTGGGGCTGATTGCTCACCTCGATAGCGAACCCCTCGACTGGCCCAACAGCATTGATCCGCCCCACTACCATGGCACTGACCAGTTCCGGGTGATTTCCGGCGGCCAGTGGCAGCTGGCGGACAAAACCCTCAATGCCGGTTCGTTCGCCTTTCAGGAATCGGGTCTGCGTTACAGCGAGCATCCCGGCGCAGGCGGTGCCGCCTGGATCATGCTGGTGCTGGGCGACAAGCGCGGCGCCCGGCCCACCATTCTGCGCGAGGCCCACAAGGACACACTGATCAATACCGGCAGCACCAATGACAGGCCGCTCGCTGGCGAAGAAGTCTATCCACACCCGGCGGGCTCCAAGGGGATTGCCGCCATTGCCACCAGCGAGGGTCCCTGTGAGCGGGGCTACCGTCTGGGCAGCTTCGCTGACCTTGCCCGCCGTCGCGGTGAAAGCAAACTGGCTGTGATAAGCGGAGTCTTTGGCGAAAAGGACAGCGGCCCGGTGGCGCTGATCATGAAAAGTGGCCCCGACTCTGTGGTGAGTGCTGCCAGCACCAGCGACACTGAGCGGTTTCTGTTGGTGAGTGGTGGTTCATGCCGGATAGGTGGCAGGGAATACCGTGCCGGTGACATGCGTATCCAGCGCGCCGGCGACAGCTTGCCAGCAATTGTCAGCGGCCCCGAAGGGCTGGATGCCACCTGTGTGGTGGCGGATCGTCGCGCCGTGGTCGATGTTGAGGGCCCGGAGGGTGAATTTCAGTGGACCTGGGAGGCACGGCTGGAGGACTAGCTGTCAATCGTGGCGGGCCGTTTGTTACCAGTCATCGAGTGATGAATTTTAATTGCGGGCTTGTCCAGTATTTTGCAGCGCCCCGCAGGCGATGCTTATGGCGGTCTCCAGTATCTCGGCTGCGCTGCCGGGCAGGGATTTGCCTTCCGGCTGGTGGGCTGCGCCCCGCGCCGCGCGGTCGATTGTGTGCAGCGCCTGGATCAGCAGGGCGCTGACCAGACTGTAGCGAATGGCAAAATCCCGGGGTTCCAGGCTAGTGATGCTGGCGAGCAATTCCCTGACCTCGGTGGCGGTAGCAAAGTTGCTTGAGCTGAACCAGACATCCCCAGCCAGGGGCGTATCCAGCATTCGCTCGGCAAAGCGGGCATAGGCGTGCAATCCACGCTCATCGACTTCCAGATACACCGGATGGATAAAGGCGTGGAGCAGATTGCGCACAGTGACTGCACCCTCAGCCTTGATGCCATCAAGCAGCTCCCGGCGCCGCGCCCCAATCCGCTCCAGGCGGTCATCAAAAATGGCCCGCACCAGGTTTTCCTTGTTGCCAAAATGGTACTGAACCGCGTATTTGTTGCCCTGGCCCGCGCTTCTGGCGATTTCCACCAGGGAGACATTGTCGTAGCCCTGTTCGCCAATCAGGCGCTCGGCCTCTGCCATCAGACGCAGGGCGGGCTTTTTCCAGGGGCTGTCAGCGGATGTGGCCATGGATGACTCTGGGGTGTATTGACTGGCGGGAGTATAACAGCCAATATTAAGTAGCTATTACTTAATATTGGCTGTCTGCCCCATTCTGAAAGCGGCGACTGCTGACCTGATAATAAAACACCCGAAGGTGAAGTTGATGCCCCTGTTCAAACCATTTCTATGCGCCCTGCTTGCCCTGTCCTGCTTCTTGCTGTCATTAGCGCACGCAGATGAAGCTACTGTGCGACCGAATGTTGTCCTGATTGTTGCCGACGATATGGGCTATTCCGACATCGGCGCCTTTGGCAGTGAAATTGCCACGCCCCATCTGGATACCCTGGCGGCCAGTGGGGTGAAATTGACCAATTTTCACGCCGCGCCCACCTGCTCGCCGACAAGATCCATGCTCTTGACGGGCACGGACAACCACACCGCCGGGGTCGGCGCCATGGCTGAGGTGCCGCGGCCAGAGCTGGCAGGGCGCTACGGTTACGAGGGCAAGATCACCGATCGGGTGGCAACCATTGCCGAGCGCTTCAGGGCGGCGGGCTACAGCACCATCATGACGGGCAAATGGCACCTGGGCATGACGGCGGAGAGCATCCCTTCCAGCCGCGGGTTTGATAAAAGCTTTGCCCTGTTGCAGGGCGGCCACAATCACTACGGCAACAGCGGGTTCGGCCAGGCCAGCGAAGGCCCCATGGCGGCCACCTATATGGATGACGGGGTGCGCGTCGATGTACCCGCCAGCTTCTATTCGTCGGATTTCTTCACCACCAAGCTGGTCGAAAAAATTGATGCGGCGGGGGCTGAGAAGCCATTTTTTGCCTTCCTGTCCTTTACTGCGCCCCATTCACCTCTACAGGCACCCAAATCACTGGTGCGCAAATACCAGGGTAAATACGACACTGGCTGGGCACAGATCCGCGCTGAGCGCGTTGCCCGTATGAAGGCCATGGGATTGATTGGCGATAATGCCGTTTTCGATGGCATGGAGCCGACGCCCCAGAGCTGGGAAACTCTCAACGAGGAAGAGCGCCGCATCGCGGCCCGAAACATGGAGGTCTACGCTGCCATGATCGAGCGGCTGGACTGGAATGTGGGTGTGCTGAGGGAACATCTGAAAGCTACGGGGCGCGATAAAAACACGATCTTCCTGTTTATCTCCGATAACGGCCCGGCGGGACAGGTTGCCGAGGATTATATGGTCGTGCCCAGTGTGCAGGAGCGCTTAAAGAGCGCCAACAATGCCATGGGTAATAGGGGCGGGCCCACATCCTATGTCTTTTATGGCGCCCACTGGGCCTCGGCAGGCTCGGCGCCTTTCCGCTTGCACAAGGGTTTTGTCACCGATGGCGGCACCCGTGTTCCCGCCATTATCAGCGGCGCCGGTATCGAGCGGGGCGGTGAGCAGAGCGCTGCCCGCGCCACGGTGATGGATGTGGTGCCCACCTTGCTGGACCTGACCGGCATCGAGGCCGTCAACAGGGTCGATGGCCGCGAGGTTGCGGCGATCCGCGGGCGCTCCATGGTGCCGGTGCTGAAGGGTGAGGCCGAGGTGGTGCATCCCGCTGATGAAGCGATCAGCTTTGAATTGCACGGCCAGCGCACGGTGGTGCGAGGTGACTGGAAGCTGCTGTCTATGCCCGCGCCGATCGGCACGGGGAGCTGGCAATTATTTGATCTGGCCAGCGACCCCGCTGAGCGCCTGGATGTGAGCGGCCAGCACCCCGAGATTGTGGCGCAGCTGAGTAATGAGTGGGATAGCTATGCAACCCAAACCCAGGTGATTGTGGCGCCAGCCCATTAGGCTGGCGTTGACTGAAGAGGAGAATCAAGCGATGCAACTGGTCAACATACACGGCGCCAACGATGTACGGGTGGACGAAGTGGCGAAGCCCGCCATTGGTCCCGGCGATGTGCTGCTGAGGATCAACGCCTGCGGTATTTGTGGCAGTGACCTCACCTTCGCCCGATACGGCGTGCAGCGCCAGGGCGGCGGCGAGTGGCCCCTCGGTCACGAGGCCGTGGGCACGGTTATCGAAGCCGGTGCTGCTGTGGAGGGCTTGCCAGTGGGTTCGAAAGTGCTGATCAACCCCATGGGGGCGCTGGACAACATCATTGGCAACGGCGGTTCGGAAGGCGCTTTCGGCGACTATCTGCTGGTGCGGGGTGCAAAAAAAGATCAGCACCTGCTGCCGGTACCGGAGGGCCTGGCGCCGGAAATTGCCGCCCTTGCCGAGCCGCTGGCTGTGGCCCTTCACGGCGTCAACCAGGCGGATCTGCAGCCGGGCGAGAAGGTGGTGGTCTATGGCGCCGGCCCCATTGGCCTCGGTGCGGTATTCTGGTTAAAGCGTCGCGGGGTAAAGGATATTGTTTCCGTCGACCTGTCCGATGCCCGCCTCGAACGGGCCAGGGCCCTGGGCGCTGATCACACTATCAACCCCGGCTCCCAGGATCTGAAACAGGTACTGCTGGCTGTGCACGGCGAAGCGGGTCAGATGTTTGGCGACTCGACAGTCGGCACCGATGTATTTATGGATATGGCCGGTGCGCCGGTGCTGCTGGAACAGACCATCGCCATGGGCAAGTATCGCAGTCGCATCGTCCTCACCGCTGTATATCACGAGCCGGTGGCCCTCAATCTCGAGGGCCTGCTGATTCGCGAGATGACCTTCAAGGCCGCTGTCGGTTACCCGACGGAACTGACAGAAGCGCTGCACACTCTGGGGGAAATCAGTCCCGAGGAGATACGCCCTTACACCAGCCACCGTTTTGACTTTCGCGATTTCCCCAAGGCTTTTGAAACGGCCATGGATCGCAACAGCGGCAAGGTGATGGTGGTGATGACGGACTGACCGACGGGCAGTAAAGCTACTCCATCAAGCCTTGCCGTCTACCGATACCGCTTTCCTCTGTCGCCAGCAATGCCTGGACTTTTTGTTGTTCGTCAATGGCAGCCAGGAGTGCCTCAAAACGTGGATCGCGGAGCCGGGCGATGGCCAGTTTCACCTCGCGCCGGGCGGCAGCATAGTCCCCCTGCTCGAAGGCCTGATACCCCAGCATATAGTGGTAAAAGGGGTTGCTCTGGCGATAGAAGGCCACCCTGCTCTGCAGCTGCTCGGCGAGGGCGGTTTTACCCTGCTGCTGGTAGAGCCGTTGCAGACCACTGAGGGCGGGCAGCTGTTCGCCACTGTGCTGCAGGGCCTGCAGCCAGGCGGCTTCGGCGGCGAGATCATCCTGCTGGTTGCGGTAGAAGGCAGCCAGATTGGACCAGATATGGGAGATATGGGGCGCCAGCTCCAGGGCGCGGCGCAGGTGCGCATAGGCACGGGGCAGGTTGCCCGCGATCAGTGCTTCGGCCCCCAGGTTGTTGTGGTATTCGGCAAGGGCTTCGGCATCGGTTAACAGCGCGCGGCCATGATCCTGCTGCACACCCCGGCCACCCAGTTCTACCTCCATCACCCTGTCATGACGGAACAGCGCCACGGAATTAATGTGCAGGTTGAAGACCGCCGTGTTGTGGCGCAGGTTCCATTCCGGTGGCATGTCTACGCGCTGGAAGCGGGTATCAAATCCCGCTGCGCGGCCGATAGCCACTACCATGGCGGCCAGGCTCAGGCAGTTGCCCCGTTGCTGCTGGTAGGACTGGGAGGCGTTTAATGTGGTGGTTGCGTCATAGCTGAAACCGCCGGGGCTGGCGCGCAGCAGGGCGCTGATCATGGCGACAAAATTGTCGCTATTATTGCCGCCAGCGGCATGTTCAGCGGCGAAAGCTGCCATGGCGGGGTCAGTCTCCAGCCACTGGCTGTCGTCGACAGGTTCAGGGGCAGCAAAGGCCAGGCGTTCGCCCGACAGCAAAACATGGGTATCCAGTGCGGCAGCGGGCAAGGGCTGCCGGTGCCCGGCACATGCCGATACGAGTAAAACCGCCAGCACGATCATCCAGCGGCCCATGGCCTGATTCCTGTGCTATGCACATTGATAATGTCACTATCAGTGTAGACCAGCCGTTGTGGGGGTGAGTAAATGTCGGCTCAGGGAGAGGACATTGGTAGCGTGCACTGATTGACAGTGCCGGGCTTTTCAGCAAAAGTGCGGAACACGTTGTGCGCCATCCCGATCATTATAATCATGCCAACAGGCAGTCCGCTGCGGAGCGTTTAGCAATGAGTACAGAGACCAACAAGCGTATTGTGCGTCAGTTGTTGCAGGACATTTCCGACTGGAATATCCCGGCCATCATGGACAGTCTGGCCGATGACGCCACCTGGTGGGTGGCGGGCAATTTGCCTGGTTCCGGCACCTTTTCCAAGCAGCAGATGGGCGAGGTTTTCCAGTTGATGAGTACCACCCTGATGCCCGACGGCCTCAATATCACCCTCGACCATGCCGTGGCAGAAGGGGATTTTGTCGCCGCAGAAGGCCACTCCGATGCGCGCCTGCCCAACGGCCAGAGCTACAGCAACCAGTACCACTGGGTGTTTGAACTGCGCGATGGCAAGGTGCTGCGTGCCAGGGAATACCTGGACACCCATTTGATGAAAGAAACCGCCGAGTCAATGGCGGGCTAGCAACGCACTGATCCGGAACTGAAGCGATGGCGACACTGGATGCGGAAGGGCGAAAGGAGCGGGGCAGAAAAGCCCGGCAAAAAGCCCTTGAAAATATCCGCGCCAAAAATGCCGTGCGCAATGCCATGATCGTCAAGGCCTACAAGTTTCGCGCCGCGCTTGCCCAGCCAAAGAAAGATAATCTCGAAGCGCTGGCCTGGCTGCAGTCCCAGGGCAAGGGGGTAAACCCGTACCCCACTGAAGCGCCGCTGCATTTCCTGGCGCGGGTGACCGGACTCACCCAGAAGCAGTTGCGCAGGATTATCAGGGAGCATATCGATATCTAACGACACGGAGTTTATGCCGTGTCCTGGTCAGTCAGCATCTTCAACCCCCTGTTATGAAAAGTCCGGAGCTACGTTGTCGCCATGCCTGAAATCACCCGCCCCCGCCTTTGCCCTTTCTGCGAATCCAGCTGCGGTTTACTGGTAAAAGCCGATCCCGCCAGCGGCGAGATCGTCAGCATCAAGGGCGACCCCGATCACCCCGCCAGTCGCGGTTTTGTCTGTGCCAAGTCCCAGGGCCTGCGCGGCCTGCGCGATGATCCCGACCGCATCACCAAACCTCTGCTGCGGCAGGGTGACAGCTTTGTCGAAATCAGCTGGGACGAAGCCCTCACCCGCGCCGCCGAGGGGCTAAACCGTATTCGCGACCGGGACGGTATCGCCGGGCTGGGTATTTACCTGGGCAATCCCGGCGCCCACAACGCCGGGGTGATGCTGGGTATGCCCGCTCTGCTGGGCGCCATGCCGGCATTGATGGTGTCGGCGGCGTCGATTGATTCCTTTCCTCGATTTCTGGCCAGCCTGATGATGTACGGCAACCAGGCGCGGATTCCGGTGCCCGATGTTGAGCACACGGATTTTTTCCTGATCTTCGGCGCCAACCCCATGGTGTCCAACGGCAGCATGATGGGCGCGCCGGATATGCCGCGGCGTCTCAAGGCGCTGCGCGAAAGGGGCGGCAAGCTGGTGGTGGTGGACCCGCGCCGCACCGAAACCGCCGCTATCGCCGATCAGTACCTGGCGCTGCGCCCCGGCAGCGATGCCCTGCTGTTGCTGGGCATCATTCACACCCTGTTTGCTGAACAACTGGTCAAGCCGGGGCGCCTGGCCGCCATCAGCCGGGGTGTTGAGCAATTGCAGACACTGGTGGCCGACTATGCACCCGAGCGGGTGGCGGATTTGACCGGTGTAGAGGCGAACGATAT
>LADM01000090.1 GCA_000961645.1 Gammaproteobacteria bacterium BRH_c0
GCCACCAGCACCACTGCTAGCTGCATTTGAATTCAGTTTTGAGTTTAAGGCTGCCTCGTTGATACTTGCCCTGATGGCAACAGTAAACACTTTCGAGTCTTTATTGACGAATTCATCGACGATACTAATATCGATAATGAACTCATCAATGTTCGACAGAATCTCCTGTTCTGCGGACTTATAACTTGCCAACTTCGCTGGATTGAAGGTTGAGGTATAGCGATTCCACGCATTCTTTTTCGCTTCTTCAATTGCCTCCTGACGCATCGCAGCGCTTGGACTTGATCCAAACATCGACTTGTATGGAACATCTGCCTTCCCATGAATTTCAGTTGCTGAGACTGCAATAGAAAAAAGCATAATGGGAATGAGCAATAATACTGACAAAAAACTTCTTACTTTCATTAACTTAACCTTATTGCGTTCGATCAATAATTCTCTGCATGGATTGAAGCTGTTTATAGGCATCCTTTCCAGAAGACCACTCTGCCAGCCATTTTCTATCCGGCTCTATGAATTGTTGAGTTGTTTGGTCTATGAGAGAAAACAGTGATTCCTGGAAAATAGTCCAATCGTCGATCTTATTTGCTGTATTGGGCACTTTCTTGACAGCGCCGTACTTCACAGGAATGTCCAAGTAATGTGTTGTACTGTCAAAATCTGTGATCCTGACGTTCATATAACTGCCGTATGCCCAAGCACTCAAGACACTGTTGGAATCAAGCTGAACTTTTTTGAATCCACGCAAGGTTAGATAAATTTGGTAGTCTGGCTTTGGAAGTTCAAACTGGTATTCAGATCCACTAGCAAATCTAGCGACCATTTTGGCTCCAATAGCCATACCTTTAGTGTAGGGCACATAGGGAATATTCAGGTTTGAAGAGAGACGCTTGCCAAATTGGTCTGCTACTTTGATTTCATACTGGCCAGCGTCCTTACCGTGAGCTTCTAAAAACTCTTGCGCCTTGCTCTCAAGAACGACATCAACCACTCCTATATAGTTTCCATAGGTACGCTTGATATCGAGGGTAGAAAATCGTTTTGCAAATGCGCTCAACAATCCTTGTCCGTTGTCTCCAAAGGTCAAACGCCTTATCAATTCCGCTTCGTAGGCTTCAGTTACTTCACCGTCCACTACATCAATTAACTGCACTGCAACCGGAAATGCTGCCAATACTTTTTTGCTGTCAAAGTCAAAAACGAGTATTTGTCCGTGCAAATCGGCGACGATTTTTTTTGAGTTGTTGATTGTTTCATAGGCAATATTTTCCCAGTCTACAACGAACGCAACCGCCACAGCTCCCTGACCCTGCTGCTGGGTCACCAAATCAAAGACAATATTGTCGAGTCTGCCCGATCCGCTTACCTTTTTGCGGAGTTGATCCTCTATTAGCGGGATACCCTCAGCGGTAGTCTCGGTCATTAACTTGGAAGTCAGCGGAAACGATTCGGCGGCATCCGAGGCATTACCAGCCAAGGCAAAGCCAGCATAGTAGAGTTCAGTAACAGAAGAAGCGCTAAAGACAAAAGGAGAGGTAACAGCGCAGACAAAAGCTAGAACGGGAAGAAGGGATCTACAGAGTATGAATCCAAAAAACTTCACTGTTGAATCATCTCTTTCAAAGTCCCTTTTGATATGCCTAGATGGTATTGAAATACTTACCTGATGACAACCCTAGATACTTCCATTGAAGCCTGAATATGCACCGTTGGTCAACCGCTATTGACAGGCAAGTCCATCTCCCCATGCTTACCCTGGTCAATATTTGGCCACCCAGGCAGAGGTAGCGTAGCAATGCCGCGCTGGCTATCTATTTAAGGAAATTGGTTCTGGGACTGAGGACTGGAGTTACCAGCATAGGGGCAACCCACCTCCGCATGGGGTCTCGTTGCTGGCTATCTGCGCCTTCCCTTTTTGAGCAAATCGACGCAAACCTGATAGATCGCCTGGTCCTCTCGCACCTGGATCTCATCTTCAGGAGGCTGGATGGAGGGATACTCCAGAGCAATGTTTCCTCGCCCTTCGATGGTGGACCGAGTCTGGGGCTTGGCGTGACTGAGTTGATTGGCTGGGACGATGTCGTGGGTCATGGGTAAGTCCTGTGGGTTGGTTCATGAAATACCCCTCGCCCATTATTTTTAACTTTCATCCTCTCGTTACCTTTCTCGAACAAGGCAATCAATTGCCATACTGCCTGGCTTTGCTATCACGGAACCTGTACCGTCGCCGCCCTCTATGGGTGGCGACGGATTATGATGTTCCGGTATTTCGCATTATCGTTGGTATTGGTTTATTGGACGGGTCCAGCCCTGTCGCACGGGGGTGCGCTGGATAACCAAGGGGGGCACCGAGAGCGTTCAACTGGCCAGTACCACTGCCACAAATCGCCGTGCTATTCCAAACACCGACAGGTGACTGATCCTGCACTGGCCTTGCCCCACGAAGCACCTCGCTTTTCCACCTTATACGACCGCCAGCAGTGGCCGCATTGGATCGACGGGGACCATGACTGCCAGGACACCCGTGCGGAAATATTGATCCATTACAGCAAAGTGGCTGTGCAGTTCAAACGGAATAAAGGCTGTAATGTCACCTATGGGGAATGGACTGACCCCTATACCAACAGTTCTTTCACCCGGGCCGCTGATCTGGACATCGACCATGTGGTGCCATTGGCCTGGGCGCATGGCCATGGCGGTTCAACCTGGTCTCGTGAGAGAAAGCGGGCTTTTGCCAACGATTCGGCCAACCTCATTCCCATACTGGCCAGGATTAACCGGGAGAAAGGATCACTGGGACCCGATGATTGGCTGCCACCGAATACCGCTTACCAGTGCCGGTACCTGGACCAGTTTGTAGCTATCGTCAAAGAATACGGTCTCCGCTTTGAATCGGTTGAAGTGAAAGCGATTTCACCTATGGCAAGGCGATGCGGCCTAAGGCTTTAGCCGAGAAGCCGAATTTGTATTTTCGCCGACCAGAATCCACCCCGCAAAACGGACAAGCCCAAGTCAACGCAGCCTGTCCTTTTTGCTGTACTGGTGACATGATTAACCAATCCGACTGAAGATTTCCTGTGCCGCTTCGCGGGCGAGTCGGTCAAGATTACCCTCCAGTGGATCAAGTTCAATTCCGTAATTCTCATGCACGAAAATAGTTCCACCTACGTCATCATCATAAGGGGACCCATTTTCATGGATGGCGACATGCTTATCTGCTGTAAGGTCTTCACCCAAAAGCGCTGCGAGATATACCCACTTCCAGCACGTTTGAAGATTTTGACTATGGTAACCCTCGATCAATTCGCACATTGCCTTGGTATTGCCAGCCTCCGCCGCCACTGTCAGCCAGCGCTCTTCCTCATTCCACCGATGAAAACGGTGGGCGAGATTGGCCATGAATGCAGGATTGATATCAGTACTCGCGGCGAACAACTCAAAGCAGGTTGGGTCATTCAACGCCAAGAGCGCATTTGGCTCACCTAGGCGTGCGGCCTCATCGAGATGGTATTCCCTCTTCTTCCTTTGTAAGAGCCAGGCAGCATGGCCATCAGCCCACTCCTTCTCTACACCCTGCAAAACTTGGCCTTGTTGCTGAACGGAATACCAGTAACCACCTCCATCGCTGTTATCCCTTGGACCGCCAAGGCTTAACGCCAGAGCGTAATGCGCTTGTGCCACCCCCTTATCGGCCGCACTCTCCAAGCACTCCAGCTCAAGAGCGCCAATGGGATTTTCGAACAGTAATTCTCTACCACCAGCGAAGCTATCTACCAATTCAGAGGAAAGTTGGTATCTCTCTTCTTCATATTCAAACCCTTCATCACCATAGTCAGATGCTATTTGATGAAGAACAGCTATCAATTCCGAAATCCGCTTGATACCAATCTGGTTCTGGCCCAGGAATTCAGCTAGGGCCAAGGCGACGGTGTCTGCTGTGGCTTGTCGATAACCTAGACCGATGAAACGTTGTTCCACACTAACTTTAGCTGAGGCGAGTCTTTCTGGGTCTAGGAACCCCTCCGCAAAAATCGCATCCACGCCAAAGGCGGCATAGCTTTTATAGCCAAAAGCGGCAGACAAGAGTTCGTAGGCATGGGCTCTTTTGAGGGGTTCGGCTGTAAAGGCCTGGAGGTGTTGCTGAACAGAGTAGGCAAGTTCTTTGATTGTCATGACAAAATATCCTCGATACCACATCGCGTTCGGGATTTGTGCACACGTTTAAATACCCAACAACGACGCAGCTCAAAGAGATTTGTCAGAAGATTTGTCAGCTTTAGTGGAGTCGAACGCCTGTTTTTACTCGTGTGCAAGTAAGGTGGGCACCTCAGGAAATATTAACCTGAAGCTCCCTACTCGTCTACAACAGCCAAACATTACTACCCTGTGGAGCCAGAGAGGCCGCCAGCCCAGGATCATCAATTCGACGCTATTAAAGCAAGAGCATCGGGACTGTGGGGCTTACGGCATTCTGGAGTGAATGTCCCGAATAACCCCTCGGCCTAGCAAGGTGCGATGGTACAGCAGGGTTTACCATCGGCCATCAGTTCAAAAATCCCGGCGAAGAAAAGTCGCTAATGATCATGCCGAGTTATGCAATAGGGTTGCTTGCCGCCTGCATTGGGCTGCCATTCGTGCCAGCCATCGTCCGGAATCAAGCACCGCTGGTGATGAAAGGCTCCCCGAAAGTAACGACTGCTCTCTAAGTGCTCAGCCTGAGCATTTATCGGTTGCGGTGATTTGGCACCGGCTGAGCAAGGCAGGTATCGCCATCAGAATCGGTCAAACTCCTTAGGCTCGGCTTCTGAGTTATAGCAGATCCGTATAATTTCTGTACCTGGCGAGATATTGTAACGAGGTGCCCAATCCTGAAACGGCCAGTCCACCCCCTTCGTCTTGCCGATATCTCGGGGATTGCTGAAGAGAGTGAACCCTGAACCGCCCTTGGCTACTCGCTTGAACATGGCGGTGGATCGGATTGGAGAGATTATTTCCTGCTATAGCCAAAGGACTGCTGCCTGTTACCGTAGACTTTCGTTCGCTCCTTACACATATAGCTCGCACGGCGAAACACCTCAGCAAATGTGGCTACGTCACCATGCCCGTTTATAAAGTACGAGCAATTTTCAGGGTAGTGCACGAACCTAGCACCTTGTTCAAAGATCAATCCCAGAGCGCTTGCCCATGCTTCACGAATAATGTTTGCCAGACTGGGCACTCTGAGATCGTAGCTACCCAAACCATAATAGGCATCATGGTTCACCATTAGCAATCCGTGAAAGTGATCTCTATCCCTGGTACTGACTTCCCGTGTCCACACGTTCCTGACCGAGGAGTCATGGCAACGACCATTCCGCCCTTTGGCTCTTGCCCTGTCTGTCATCACCTTCCTTCGTAGGGACTGTATGAATCGCTTCATGATTCCGTCCCACATGACATCATCGCGCCCCATCCACTCCTTTGGAATCTTCAGCTCAATCCTGAGTACAAGCAGCCTAGGATGCTCGGCCCAGGCCTTTTGCAAAACCTCGATGAGGCGATCGAGATACTGGACGATGTAAGGGCCATGGCCTGACATCAGCGGCAGACCTCTAAAGGTGGGTCCATCCACCAAGTACAGGTTCTTGTTGTCTGGACAGCGCCAGTAACCTTGCTCCATTGAGCTTTCAGTAAAGGTTTTCATCTGCCCTGCTTTAATCCCAGTTATGTTGCCCTGCTGCATCTTTAGCTCCTTAGTTGGTATGTTTGAGTTGATTACATGAATTCATTGGATCAATACCTTCATGGCGTGAGGCCAATCTCTATAACCTTCACCCCAGGCAGAAATAAACTATTGATCTTCGCTCATGTATAGATATTACTAATACAGACATTCCACCCCCCCCCCGGCAGATAGGGCTTGGCTACCCACAAGCCCTATGCAATAGGGACTTTAACTCTGCGGTTTGGTAGGAAAAAAAATTACGGGATGGATAGTCCAGCGAATGCCGGAGTGAGTGATTTATGCGGATCTGGTGGTTACGAAATAGACGCTCTACATTGCAAAGGTCAACAGGTATTACCCACAGGCGCCGTAGCTGACCATCGTTTTTACGAGGCTATTGCGGTGCCCCTTGGCAAGCTCCTGCGGGGGTATGATGAACGCCTCATCTGGATAGAGCTCAGCATCTGTCAGTCTGGACGGGTATAAGCCGCAGCCAAACACTGAACTGTCTAGCAGGGGAAGCTTTGGATACGCAGCCCCGCAAAACAAGCTGAGTTGCCGGAAAGCCTCCTGATAACCCGCCAAGTCTTGGTATCCGCCGAGGAGATGTATCCATTTCTCCACGAAGTGGATACACCCGATAGCTTCACGACCACACTGCCTCATGGCCTGCTCATAAGCTTCACTAATCCACTGAGCCATTCTTCGTTCGGTGGCATCCGGTCTTCCCGGTTGGTAACACGCATCGAAATTGGTAATAACCGCGACTTGAAGTCGGTGGCCAGCCCCAGAACCATCCATAGCCCAGACACCCCAGGTCCGCGTGAGGCGTCCGACGTTGTTACTGCTTGGAAGGGCTTCTATCTCTCGCTTGATGAGGGAATCCAATGCTTCAAAGAAGGCGACTATGAATGATTTTACCGAGGGGACTACACCTGCCAAGCTGTTCTCTGGAAGGTATACCTCGAAGCGGGTTAGCAACACGCGGGGAGACTGATCCCAAGCTTGATTCAGGGCCTCGATAACAGCATTGAGCCGGGCTACGTCAAATGGACCGTACCCAGTCATCAGAGGAAGACAGCAGTAACTAACGTCATCGGTCAGCCCTTTAGCCAATACGGGGTTCTGTTTAACATGGATGTTCATTTTCAGTACCTTTTCGTGATTCCCCTTACATCCCTTTGCCACAACACGGATTCCGTCATCAAATGCCGCCCGCCGGTCGGCACCGAAAGCCAGGCACGGACGTAGAAATGATGTTCCTGAAGTGGCAACACCGGCACAGTGGACCAGGGGATGAGGGGGATGCTTTGTCGTCGGGCAGTTAATGCTACCCAGGGTGAGGTTTTGGTTTTGAGGTAGGAATGGATGCGGACTAGGTCTTTTCGTTAGCCTCGCTCTGCCAGGCGGGCCTGAATCCACTCGTCAACTTCACTTTCGAGCCAGGCAACGGCTCTTCCACCTATGTGAACCTGTTTTGGGAACGAACCTTCCGCGATCATTTTATATAGCCAAGCATTACTGCCACCTGTACGGTCGAGCACGACGGGTTTGCGTATCAGTCTATCGGGTTTACCCATGGAATGACTCCTGATTGGTTTTGGTCTATGAGATCAGGGGTTACTTTAGAAATTAATTTTTATGTTTTTCGTAAGCGCCCGGTGATCACACCTTGTCAGCAGGCGTCCAGTTGTGCGCCAACAACTCATGGGTCGGGACTGGCGGATCGTTGGCAGGCGCTGCATCAAATCCGTGAGCTAGGCTTGCGGATCAAGGCTATTGATCTGGACCGACTGGATCAGGCTCATCATATTTGTCTCGCGCTGGCCACTGCGCAGTGATCCCGCAAATAGCCAGTTGGAACGGCCCAGCGCCCAGGGGCAAATCTGGTTTTCCACCCAATCGTTATCGATAGGCACACTGCCGTCATCAAGGAACGGAGCGACACCGCAGCGGCCCAGCCAGTCGGCCTGGGTCGAGCGGGGCAACACCATACCCGCCAGGCAAGGTATCGGCATCGCAACGCATATGCAGCGGCTTCCGGGACAGCCAGATCTTATTGACACGAATCACGATCTCATCGCCCTTACCCAGACCAAGGCATCGGCCATGCGCGCGATCGGCCAGTGAACGAAAATGTTGTCGGGCAGTTCAATACGGACCGTGTCACTGTCGGATGCGCCGACAACACTGACCAGATCCGTCAACCTGACAATCCAGAGGCGGGTTGTTGGGGAAACTGCTGACGCAACTTGTGCACCAGATTGGCATTGACCCCATAGCGCTGGGCCACACCGTCAATGGTGTTGCGAGATTCAGAACAGGTTTTCAGGACCTCCGCCTTGCACTGGGGTGAATGGCAGCGGCAACGCTTGGGGGCAGGGAGTGCCGGGACGAAAGTATCCATAACAGGTGTCCACTAAAAACCAAGTGGGTAGAAAAATTACGCATTTCCGTATCACTTTGAATACATATTTACCATATTGTTTTATTTTATATCAAATACTTAACACTATAAGTATATCCTAGGATAGGACTATAATAATTCTAGATTATTTCTAGGATCATACTTGATTAGATCAAGGATATTTCTTGTTATGTACTAGGATAGAACCTAAAATTCGACTAGGTACCTCTTGGTATATATAGCTGGTACGCACCAAGACTCATAATTAGCCTTTCTCCGAAGAGGGTAAGGAAGACATGATGAATGATGAACGGAACGACAACTCAACATATACGGGAAGCTAGGATGGACTACGATCTGGCCCTAAAAAAGTACCTCGACAAACTGGATGATCGCGCCATTACATGGCTTGCATTCCTTATAAACAGCAATAACGAAGAGGCTAGCAGGCGTGGGATCAAGCCAAACGGCTCAGACTGGCAGGCGCCAATCCAAGGCACAAATCAGAGGGAACAGATATTTCACATGTGTAAAGATATCCCTGAGTTTGTATCCATTACTGAACAGCTAAGGGGGGAGCAGATGCTCTCACGCGGCGATCTAGCCTGGATCACATCTGCCGATGACCGGCTCTGCAACTGGCTAATTTGGACATTTTCACGACACCCTCAGAGCCCATTTTTACTGCACCCCGCCCCGCCCGTCCCCAATCAAGCCTTAACCAACTCTTATGGGATGCAGACTGCCCTGCCTCCACATTCCTATCAACAAATCTACACAAAAGCGAATATTGTTCCACCTGCAGAAGGCCCACGACCAGGCGGACTAAAACGTCGAGAAATCATCAACACTCTTGATTGCTGGTTCACAAAAAATGATGAAAAGAATCGCTATCTTCAGGAGTTAATGAAGCGCTGGTCTAACATCAGAAGATTCGACAAGCATCTACGCTGGATTGAACGCAAGGATCAGGATCAATGCAGATGGGCGTGGAGCTACCTAGAATCAAAAGGGATGGCACACCTCATTCTTTGCCCTTCATCGAACTACGATTTCTTTTTTGCCGTCATGACATCATTTGACGTCATGCCCTACATGGAAATCTACAAGGAAAAACAAGCCACCAGCATGAAGAACGCTTGGAATAAGCGGCTTCGTCGCTCAGGAGAAAATGGCCTGACACAGATCAACTTTGAGCTAAACAGCCGCCAGAGGGAAAAGCTAGAAGTTGTCGCAGCTCAAAGAGGCCTGTCTTCTGGCAAAACTCTCACTGCTCTTATAGAGGCCGACTATGCCAGACTAGTTGAAAGGGGATTAATCTAAACCATCAACTGTCATATATGTGGCTGCTACCCAGCCTGTAGATTTAAAGTGAGCCGCAGATTCAAATCCCCAGAGAGGGGTCAGAATTTGTATTCCAAATAGCATTCCAAAGGCAATATGTAAACAGAACTTTAAATAATATATCAATATATTAGGATAAATGTTCAGCTCCCCTCGCCCCACCAATACCAAAAAGGGCCAACCCATTGAGGGTTGGCCCTTTTTTATTCTGCCAATCTCACGCACAATCCCCGCAAACCAACAATCCAAGCATCAATTATTCATGCTTCACACTGTGCCACTTTACAAGGAAAACAACGGATGCCTCCTGGCAACTTCCAGTAACTGGCAACTTTCATCTGGGTAGCGCGAAAGACAGTGTTGTCTATCTGGAGACATGATGCAAAAGAGAGACCATATGGATTATCAGCCGCCCTACACCATCACGGCGGAAATCCTGAACCGGGTTGCCGCCATCAGTGAGGCCATCGGGCGGCTGGCCCTGCTCACCGACCAAGCGAGAGCCTTGCGGCTGCGGCGCATTGCCCGTATCCGCACCATTCACGGCTCGCTGGCCATTGAGGGCAATACACTTAGCGAGGCGCAGATCACCGCGATTCTGGATGGCAAGCGGGTCATCGCCCCGCCCCGCGAGGTGCAGGAGGTAAAAAACGCCCTGGCCGCCTACGACCGGCTCGACAGCTGGAAGCCCGAAGCGGAAAAAGACCTGCTGGAAGCGCACCGGATACTGATGTCCGGCCTGATCGACGAGGCGGGACTGTATCGGCGCGGCGGCGTTGGCGTCATGGCGGGCCAGGAGGTAATCCACATGGCCCCGCCCGCCAATCGGGTGCCGCAGTTGATGGCCGATCTCTTCAGCTGGCTGGCTGCCACTGACGCCCACCCGCTTATCGCCAGCTCGGTCTTTCACTATGAGTTTGAATTCATCCACCCCTTTGCCGACGGCAACGGTCGCATGGGACGGCTGTGGCAGAGCCTGATTCTGGTCCGCTGGAATCCTTTGTTTGCCGACATCCCGGTGGAGAGCCTGATTTTCGAACACCAGGCCGAGTACTATCAGTCCATTCAGGAAAGCACCCGGCAGACCGATTCCGCGCCCTTCATTGCCTTTATGCTGCGGATGATCCTGGATGCTGCGGCCAACTCCGCCCCCCAAGTCAGCCCTCAAGTCAGCCCCCAAGTTGGCGAGCTGCTGGCGGCGATCCAGGGCGAGATGGCCCGCGAGGCACTACAGGCCGCCTTGAGCCTTTCTGACCGCAAATCCTTCCGCAAACGCTACCTCAAGCCCGCCCTGGATGCAGGCCTGATTGAGATGACAATCCCCGACAAGCCCAACAGCCGCTTGCAGAAATACCGCCTGACCGGGAAGGCCCGCCAGTGGTTTGCTCAGTAAAGTTAGGGAAGAACCTTGCGATAATCCCGCAATAGTCATGGACTGATATTCAACAACAGCAAGGCCTGTGGCACAGCATTCCAAACCTCTCTTCAGGATTTACAAGCGAGTGGATGCTTTGCGCAACAACTCCATTCTGCGCAATGGTTCTGTCCTGTTCAAACAGGCCAGCCGCTGCTGACCTGGTTGCTGACAGTTTCATCCCACGGCAACCAGGCGCTTCCCATTGTTTCAAGGCATGGCCATCTGCCTGTCTCCAAATCTGTTTAGTACGCGGTCAAACGGCTCTCCCTCTTCAATCCTCCGCGCTCACTGGTCAGTCACTCCATTGCCAGGCAATTGACAGCACGACAACTTGCCACTACTGTGTTCGCAAATATAAACTCCGTTCGCATACAGGAACGATATAAGTTAAAGCCACAATCAAAGAGGGCTTAGCAATGACCGTCAGAAAACATACCTGGTTGATTACCGGCTGCGACAAGGGCATGGGTTATGACTTTGCCGAAACCCTGCTGGCTGCCGGTGATGCGGTTGTGATCACGGCGCGCGATAAAGGCAATATTGCCCCCCTGCTCGACACCTACCCGGACACTGCCTTCGGTTACAGCCTGGATATCACCGACAGCGCCGCCACCCAGGCGGTTGTGCAATCTGCCGAAGCGCTAACTGGCGGTATTGATGTGCTTATCAACAATGCGGGCTACGGGTTGTTGGGGTCGATAGAGGCGACTACCCCGGAAGAATACCGCCCCCTGTTTGAAGTCAATTTTTTTGGCGCTGCCGAAATGACCCGGGCCCTGCTGCCCTACATGCGCCAGCGCCGCAGCGGCTACATCATCAATACCACGTCCATTGGCGGGTTTGCTGCCTCACCGGCTTTTGGTTTTTATGCCGCCAGCAAATTTGCCCTGGAGGGATTTTCTGAAGCCCTGGCGTTGGAGACCGCGGCGCTGGGCATCAGGGTGACCATTCTCGAACCCGGCTCGACCCGCACCGATTTTGCTGGCGGCTCCATGGCAAGGGCCGCCCGGCAGATTGCCGATTACGACAGTACCCCGGTGAAGTTAACCCTCGACCGCATGGCTGCCCGCCATGGCGCGCAGCCGGGCGACCCCAAGCGCATCGCCAAAATATTATTGAAATTCTCCCGCATGGCGTCGCCCCCCCTGCGTTTTGCTACCGGGGACGACGGCATCAGCAGAATGTACGCCAAACTCACGGCAACCAAAGACGAAGCTGACCAGTACCAGCAGCTGGGCCTGGCCGTTGCGTTCGAATCTGACGTCGATTTGGATCAGGTTTAAGGCTGGGCTGGACACATTATGAGCAACAAAAATGCCGTCCCCGAAATCGATACCACAATCAGTGCTGGCGGCCACCGCACCGCCAACCGCGTGTTGGATATCCTTGAGCTGCTGGCGGATATGACCGGCAACTGCTCTCTGCGGGATATGAGCCTCGCCCTTGAGGCGCCCAAAAGCAGTTTGCTGCCCCTGTTGCGCACCCTCACCGAGCGCGGCTATATCAGCCACGACGACCATGGCTACCAGCTCGCCACCAAGGTACTTGAGCTTGGCAGCGGCCTGGATACCGAGCGGGATTTGCGCAATCTTGCCCATGCCGAGCTTGTCGCGCTGCGCAACCTGACTGCCGAATCCACCATCCTTGCCCGCCTTACCAGTGATCGCAAGGCCGTCATATACATCGACAAGGTGGAAGGTCTGCACCGGATTCTGGCCGCCGCCAAAATTGGCGAAACCCGTCCCCTCCACGCCACCTCAAGCGGCAGATTATTACTGGCACACATGCCCGCTGCCGAGCGCGACGCCACGATTGATGCGCTGCAACTCACCCGCTATACCGACAAGACCATTGTCGACAAGGCTGAGCTGCGCGCCGAGATTGACCGCATTCTCAGCCAGGGCTATTGCATCAATATCGATCAGTCGGTGCTGGGGCATTGCGCCATTGCCGCGCCCATCAGGGATCACTGGGGGCATGTGATTGCGGCCAGTGTTCTCAGCGCTCCGACGGACAGGGTAAAGGATAAATTGCCAAGCCTGACCCAAGCACTGCAAGCAACCGCCAGCGCAATTTCAAGACAGCTTGGTTACAAGCCTCGCGGGAAAGCTGCTGGAAAAGGCACGGACCAGGGATAGTTATCGCAATGGCACGCATCAGCATAGAACTGCCCGACAGCTTCAGTTTTGCCCTGGCGATCGAGCTGAATGAAAGCCACATGAATATCGGCAGCCATCTCGACAACGCGCTGTTGCTGACCCTGGTGAGCGAAGCCCGCACCGGCTACTGGTCACAGCTGGGCTACAGCCCTTTTGATCTTGAAGGAGTTGCCACCATCGTGGCCGACGCCGCTGTGGTGTACAAATCCGAAGCCTTTAGCGGCGAGGTAATGGTGGTTGAGCAAGCCCTGCGGGATTTTCACCAGTACGGTTTTGATATTGTCTGGCGCGTCAGCGACAAAGCCAGCGGGCGCGAAGTCGCCAGGGGCAAGCACGGCGTGCTGTGCTTTAACTTTGCTGCGCGAAAAGTTGCGCCTATTCCGGCAAAGCTGCTGGCAGTTCTGCAAGCCGACAACAAACACAGCATGGTGTAGCAATGGCCAACACTTACCCTGAAATACGGCTCCTGATCAACGGCACATGGCAGGCAGGTTCGGGCCGCACGCTCTGCCAGGTTTTCAATCCTGCCACCGATGAGTTACTGGCTGAATTCCCGCAAGCCAGCAGTGACGACCTGGACCGCTGCCTGACCGCTGCCCGCCAGGGTCTGCAACGGTGGCGCAACACCGCGCCCATTATGCGCGGTGACATACTGCAAAAAGCCGCTGCCCTGTTGCGTGAGCGCGCCAGTGAAATCGCTCACCTTGCCGCGCTGGATGAAGGCCAGCCTTTTGACGAAGCCATCACCTATGTGCTGCGCGGCGCCGATATGGTCGAGTGGGATGCGGCGGAAGGTCGCCGTGTCTATGGTCGCATTATTCCCTCAGAGGCCAACACCCAGGTGCTCGCGACCCGCGAGCCGATTGGCGTAGTCGCCGCGTTCACGCCCTGGAATGGACCCACCTTTACCCCTTGCCGGAAAATCGGCAGCGCCCTGGCTGCGGGCTGTTCCATCATCATCAAGGGTGCCGAGGAAGCCCCCGCCAGCACCATGGCGGTTGTACAGGCCTTTATGGATGCCGGTGTGCCGGACGGCGTGATCAACCTGGTGTACGGCGACCCCGAGCAGATTTCCTCACAGCTTATTGCGTCGCCGATTGTGCGCTTTGTGTCCTTCACGGGATCAATCGCCGTTGGCAAGCATCTGGCGCAAAAGGCCGCTGCCCACATGAAGCCCTGCCTGATGGAACTGGGCGGCCATGCACCGGTGATCGTCTGTGCCGATGCCGATGTGGAAGACGCGGCCAAAAAGCTGGCCTTTGTGAAATACCGCAATGCTGGCCAGGCCTGTTTATGCCCGTCGCGTTTTTGGATCGACCAGACCCTGTACCCGCGCTTCAGCGAATTATTTTTATCCCATGTCGAAAAAATCCGGGTCGGCGGCGCATTTGAGGAGGGTGTCAGCATGGGGCCGGTCGCCAACCACAAGCGTCTGAGTGCCGTGCAAAGCCTGGTTGACGATGCGCTTAGTTGCGGCGCAACGCTGCTGACGGGTGGCAGGCGTATTGGCGATCAGGGCTGTTTTTTGCAGCCCACAGTTCTCGCCCATGTGCCTGAACAGGCGCGCGTCCTCAGCGAAGAACCCTTCGGCCCCGTGGCCATACTCAACCCCTTTGATGATCTGGACCAGGTTATCGCCCAGGCCAACGCCCTGCCCTACGGCCTGGCTGCCTATGTGTTTACCCGCTCGGCAGCAACGGCGAACAGACTGTCCCGAGAACTGGAGTGCGGCACCATTGGCATTAATCATCTGGTGGTGTCCACCTCCGGCGTGCCCTTTGGCGGCGTGAAAGAAAGCGGCTATGGCCGCGAGGGTGGCATTGAAGGGGTACTGAGTTACACCGTGACGAAAACCGTGTCACAGATGTTTATGGAGGGCTGCCCATGAGCCATGAATCGCCCACCATTCTCTACGGCATCAGTGGCTTGCTGGCAAAAAACCTGTGCATTTGCTGTTTGCCTGGAAAGTGTTTTATGGCCGTTAGCATGCGCACCCTGTTTAACGCCGAATTTACCTCTTGCTCCCAGCGAGTCGGGCCATGACTGATCATTTCGACGAACGCCTCCAGCAACAAACCATGCTGGCCGACAGTGCCGATAAATGCTTTGCCGACCTGTGCAGCAAAGATACCGTCAATGCTGCGGAAGCCGGTCAATGGCCAACACAACTGTGGGACACGCTCACCGACCTCGGTTTTTTATCGGCACTTGTGCCCGAGCAGGCTGGCGGCCTCGGCCTGCATCCTGCCGATATATTGCCCACCGTGCGCATTGCCGGTCGCTATGCCGCGCCTGTTCCCTACGGCGAAACCATTATTGCCGGATGGCTGCTGGGCCGTGTTGGCCTGCCAGTGCCGCAAGCGCCGCTGGCATTTGGCCCGGTGGATCGCAACAGCACGCTGACCCTGTCGCCAACAGCACAGGGCTGGCTGCTCAATGGCCGCCTGCGCCAGATTCCCTGGGGCAACAGCGTCGAGCGTATTGCCGTGCTGTGCGAAACCGCTGACGGGCTTAGGGTGGCCAGCATTGATCCAAAAAATGCCACGCAAAGCGTCACCACCAATCTTGCCGGTGAGCCCCGTGTTGCGCTGGATTTTACCGACACGATCATCGCTGGCACTGATGTAAAACCTGCGCCCGCCGATATCCAGGCCAACACCCTTTATCTGTACGGCGCGCTATTACGCAGCCTGCAAATGGCGGGCGCGTTGATCACCGCGCGGGATCTGGCGGTGCAATACACCAGCGAGCGTATCGCCTTTGGCAAACCACTCAATCGGCTCCAAGCGGTACAACAAAATCTCGCTGTGCTGGCGGGGCAAACGGCGGCGGCCAATGTCGCTGTCGATATGGCGCTGGATGCGCTGGCGCAAGGCAGCCCTGACACCGACATCGCCATTGCCATGGCCAAAATACGCACCAATGCCGCCGCCGAGATTGCTGCGCGGCTGGCCCATCAATCTCACGGTGCCATTGGCTTTAGCCACGAACACCCGCTGCATCACGCCACTCGCCGCCTGTGGTCATGGCGCGACGAGTTTGGCAATGAAGCCTATTGGGCAGAACGGGTCGGCCAACGTGTTATCGACGCAGGCAGCGAAGAATTCTGGCCACTGATGACCAGGGCGGCGCAATTGTGAACGTCAGCATTGATCAGCCACAGATTCAGGCAATACCAGTCAAGCCCGGCATGACAGACGCAAAGTCGCACTCGCTGCATTCGTTTTTCTGGCCACAGTCTGTTGCCATTGTTGGGGCTTCACCGGATGTGGGAAAAATTCGCGGCAGGCTACTGTCGTTTTTGGTGGCCAACGGCTATGCGGGCCATATCCTGCCCATTAACCCCAGCCACAAAAAAATACTGGATCTCGATTGTTACCCCAGCGTCGCCGCTGCCAGCGAGCATCTGGGCCAGGCCATTGATGTTGTGTTGATGGCCATTCCTGCCGAACAGGTCTTGCCAGAGCTGGAGCGCTGCGCCCAGGCCAGGGTAAAGCATGTGGTGATCATCACCTCGGGCTTTGCCGAACAAGGCGGCAAAAGTGCCGAGATACAGCAACAGATTGCCCACATAGCCGAGCGCACAGGAATGCGTATTTCAGGGCCCAATGCCGAGGGTTACTACAACGCCATTATCAATCTGGCCGCCACCTTCAGCCCGACACTGGCGGAGCCACCCCAGCCCAGCCCGCGCATCAGCGACAAAAAAGTCGGCATCGTCGCCCAAAGTGGCGGCGTGGGTTATGCGCTGTTTCAGCACGGTCGACGGGTTGGACTGGATTTCAGCTATGTCGTCACCTCCGGCAACGAAGTCGATATCGATATGGCCGAGTTGGTGGAATACATGGTCGCCGATGACAGCACCCGGGTGATTTTTCTGTATGTGGAATCGATCAGAAACACCGAGCGCTTTATGCAAGCGGCGTTGCGCGCCCCCGCCGCGGGCAAAGCCATTATCGTGATCAAGATTGGGCAATCCGACTCCGGCCAGCGTGCCGCCGCCTCCCACACCGCCGCCATGGCGGGCTGGAATCAGGCCTACGGCGCGCTGTTTGAACGCTGCGGCATCCATCAGGCGCAGGATCTCGAAGAAGCCCTCAGCATGGCCTGCCTGCTGGTCACCGGGCCATTGCCGACAGGCAAGCGCATTGCCATCGTCAGCGCCTCGGGCGGGGCTGCAGCCTGGGCAGGCGATACCATTGAGCGCCTGGGCGGCAGTGTGCCGCTATTGTCGCAGGCAACCCAGCACGCCATCCGCGCACATATTCCCTCCTATGGCGCACCGCAAAACCCTATCGACATTACCGCCCAGGCGCTGCGCACTGGCGGCATGTTGCATATTGTTGACCTGTTGATGGATTGCGATGAGGTTGACGCCATCCTGGTGGTGACATCCCTCACCATCAAACATTTTTTCCTCGATACCGCGCAATTGCGCCGCCTTGCCAGCAGCAAGCGCAAACCGTTTATTTTTTACAGCTTTTCCATCCCCACTGAGTTGGCCATTGATTCACTGGCCGCAAGCGGCATTGCCGCCACCACCAGCTTGCCCGGCGTTTGCGCCGCCCTGGTAAAACTGGCCCAACCGCCGCCCGTGGGTTATGTACAGCGAGTGCCGCCCGCAGCATTGCCCGAACCTGTGAAACAAATCCTCAACACTGCCGACACGCTGCTGTGCGAATACGAAGCAAAGGCGCTTCTCAAACACTACGGTGTTGACGCCTCGCTGGAGCGCCTGGCCAGCAGCGAAGCCGAAGCACTGGCCGCCGCCGAGGCAATCGGCTATCCGCTGGCAATGAAAATCCAGTCGCCCCTGTTGCCACACAAAACTGAAATCGGCGGTGTACGGCTGAATATTGCCAGCGCCGATGGCGTAAGGCAGGCCTGGCGAGAACTGCTTGAAGCGGGCAAAAACCACAGCGATGCAAACAGCATACGCGGCATTCTGGTACAGGCCATGGCCGACAGGGGCCATGAAATGATTATCGGCACCGTCCGCGACCCCTCCATGGGGCCGCTGGTTCTGGTCGGTTTTGGCGGCATTGCCGTGGAACTGTATCGCGATATCAAGTACCGCCTCGCACCGGTTGATACTGAGGGCGCGACAGAAATGATCAACAGCTTGAAATCATCCGCATTGTTAAAGGGTTTTCGCGGCCAGGAACCTGTCGATCTGGAGCCAGTCGCCAGGCTGATTGCCACCGTGTCGCAAATGGCCTGGGAGTTACAGGATAAGATCGACGAGTTTGAATTAAATCCCGTCATTGTGCACAGCAGCGGCAGCTCTACGCCCTTCACCATCGCCGATGCCCTGCTGCGCAAGCGTGCCAGTGACACAGGTTCCCAAGAGGATTAATTCCATGAGCTTTGCCTTTAGCGTACCCCCGCGCTCACCGGCGCTGAACGAATTGCGCATCGAAGTGCGCGAGTTTTTGCAGGAGCAACTCGCCGGCATGTCGATATCGCAGCGCGCTCACAGCTGGCACGGATTCAATGCCGGGTTCAGCCGTCAGGTCGCCGCCAAAGGCTGGATTGGTATGGTGTGGCCAAAGCAATACGGCGGCGGCGAGCGCAGCGGGCTGGAGCGCTATGTGATGCTGGAAGAAATGCTCGCCGCAGGCGCGCCCGTCAGCCTGCACTGGACCGGGGACCGCCAAAGTGGACCTCTGCTATTGAGTCTCGGCACCGAGGCGCAAAAGCAGAAATATGTACCCCGTCTGGCGAAAGCAGAAATCTTTTTCTGCATCGGCCTGAGCGAACCGGACGCCGGCTCCGATTTGGCCAACCTGCGCACCCGCGCGGTGAAAGTGGACGGCGGCTGGATTATCAATGGCACCAAAGTCTGGACCACGGGCGCGCACCTCAAGCACTACATGATCATGCTGTGCCGCACCCAGGCCCGCGACGAGACCAATCGCCACGCCGGGATGAGCCAGTTTGTGGTCGACCTCGCAACCCCCGGCCTGCAAATTCGCCCCATTCAAAACCTGGCGGGCGAGCATTATTTTAATGAAGTGGTCTTTACTGACTGTTTTGTTGCCGATGATTGCCTGATCGGCACCGAGGGCAACGGCTGGAAGCAGGCCATGGGCGAGCTGGCGCTGGAACGCAGCGGCCCGGAACGCTTTTTGACCGCCGCCATCATGCTGCAGGAACTGGTGCGCCTGGCGAGCAAATACCCGTCGCAGCGCGCCACCATTGAAATTGGCAAGCTGTCAGCCCAGCTGGCCACCTTGCGACGCATGTCATTCTCCGTTGCCAGCGCCATGCAGCAGGGCATTGATGTCGGCACCGCTGGTTCCTTCGTCAAGGATTTGGGCTCAGTGTTTGAGCAATCCATTCCCGATCTTGCCCGCGATCTGTTTGACCTCGGCGAACTCGATGACGAGGATTTTCTCGGAGTGTTCCGCTATGTGATGCTGGCCTCTCCGTCCTTTTCCATCTATGGCGGCACGCGGGAAATACTGCGCGGCATTATCAGCAAAGCGCTGGTTGCCGGTCACTAGTTGAGAACAGAACGATGCTGACAACACTGATCGAGGGTCTGGGTTTTGCCGAGGGTTTGCGCTGGCACAATCAGCGCCTTTGGTACGCCGATTTTCTCACCCGTCAGGTACAAAGTATCGGCCTCAATGGTGATATCAGGCGCGAAGCCTTTGTGCCGGGGCAGCCTTCGGGCCTGGGCTTTATGCCCGATGGGACGCCTTTGGTCGTATCGATGCTGGACAAAAAACTCCTGCGCTACGAACCTGAACAGTTACACATCGTCGCCGATTTAAGCCCCTTCAGCCGCCACGCCTGCAACGACATGCTGATCGACCCGGAGGGCAACGCCTATATCGGCACCTTCAGTTACGATATCTGGTACGACACCCATCCATCTCCCAGCGCGTCCAGCGATCTCCTCCATGTCAGCCCTGATGGCAACGTGTCCATTGTCGCCAGCGGCCTGAAAATGCCCAATGGCATTGTCCGCCTGCCCCATAGCAATACGCTGGTGGTGGCCGAAACCGGCGCCTGTCGGCTGCTGGCTTTTGATATTCACCGCGACGGCTCCCTCTCCCCTGCCCGTGTGTTTGCCGATCTAGTCGACATTCACCCCGATGGCCTTTGCGTCAACGCCAACGGCGATATCTGGGTGGCGGGGTTATACGCCTGTGAATTTTTACGGGTAAGCCATACGGGGGACATTATCGAACGTCTGCCGACACCGGGGCGCTGGGCCGTAGCCTGCGTCCTGGGTGGCAGCGACGGCAAACGGCTTTTTTGTGCAACCACGGTGGTTTCCCGCGCCAACGATATGCGCCAGGGACGTTGCACCTCAGCCATTGAATTTGTTGATGTCGCAACAGGCAAGCCATGATGCCACACACCAATCCTCAAGCTGCCCAATAACGATTACACATTTTGCTGACGGTCTGAACCATGCATTCACCTCTACCGCTGTCTTTTGCCGATGATCTCGAACGCCATGCCCTGTGGCACACAAATCATCCCGCCTATGTGCAGGGCGATCAGCGCATCAGCCATGGCGAGCTGCTGCAACGCGCCAAACAATTGGGGTCAGCCCTGTATCAGGCAGGCGTCCGCCATCAGGATCGCGTCGGCATACTGGCTCACAACTCGATTGCCTACGGTGAGGTGATTGCCGCCTGCCAATGGTCGGGATTTATTCTGTCCACGGTGAACTTTCGCCTGGCCGCAGCGGAAATGGCCTGGATCATCAACGATGCCATGCCCTCCGTATTATTTTTTGAAGCGCACTATCTAGCGGTGATTGCAGAGCTTCGCCCGATATTAACGTCGGTCACAACTTTTGTTTGTATGGATGGAGAAGCTGACTGGGCGATTAACTACGACAGCTTTATCGCCAGCGGGGATCCCCATGGCCCGCCATGCAAAGGCCGCGAAGAAGACCCCTGCTGTCTGATTTACACCAGCGGCACCACCGGTCGCCCCAAGGGTTGCCTGTGGGGGCAGCGCGAGTTGCGCCATATTGCCCAGCTGGATGCCTGCTACGCCAATTTGCAGCAACCGGACCGCATCCTGATCGTGATGCCCATGTTTCATATTGGCGGCCTGGTACTCAGCCTGTCGCAACATGGCCGGGGAGGCACCGCCTATCTGTACCCGCACTTTGATGCCGAGGCGATCATTAATGCCATTGAGAAAGACCGGCTGACCGTGTTGCTGCTGGCGCCCACCATGGTGCAAATGCTGCTGGCTACGCCCGGTATTGAACAGCGTGATCTGTCCAGTGTGCGCACCATTCTCTACTCCGCCGCCCCCATGCCTTCGACGTTACTGCTGCGCGCCATTGAGGTTTTCAGGGGCTGTGATTTTGTCAATCTGTTCGGCCAGACCGAGGTGGTGCCCTGCGCACTCACGCCGCAGCAGCACCGCCCTCTGGGCACGGATCAGGAGCGCAAACAGCTGTTATCCATCGGTCAGCCTTACCCCAATATGGAGGTAAAAGTCATTGATGAAAATGGTGCTGACTGCCCTGACGGTGTTGCGGGTGAGCTGCTGGCGCGCGGTGTTGCCATGTTTCGCGGTTACTGGAACAACAGCGTTGCCAGCGCCAGCACCCTGCGCAACGGCTGGGTGCATACCGGCGATGTCGCCCGTATTGAAGACGGGTTTATCTATCTGGTTGACCGTAAAAAAGATGTCATCATCTCCGGCGGCGAAAATATTTATTCGCGGGAAGTGGAAGAGGCCGTACTGCAACATCACGCTGTATCCGAGTGCGCCGCCATTGGTATTCCCGACGAAAAATGGCTCGAAATTGTCTGTGCCGTTGTGGTACTGAAAAATGCAGCACCGCTCACAGCGGAGGATTTAATCGAGCACACACGCCAACTGCTGGCCAGTTACAAAAAACCGAGAAAAGTCATTTTTGTCGATGAACTCCCCAAACTGGTGACCGGGAAAATCGACAAGAAAGCCCTGCGCAAGCACTATTCATGACCGCCAACCAATCCCAATCACACCCACTACGGAGTTTCTACCATGGGTTATACACCGACCAATGACCTGCTAATTGAACGCGACGGCAACGTTGCCATTTTGACCATGAACTGCCCCGAAACCAAAAATGCCTTCAGCGATGAGCTGCACGTGGCCATGCAGGATATCTGGAACCACCTTGCCCTCGACAAGACGGTGCGCGCCATTGTTTTGACCGGCGCGGGCAAGGCATTTTCCGCGGGCGGCAATATCCCCAACTTCATCCGCTGCTATGAAGACCTGCAATACCGCCGTGAATCCATGCGCGGCGCACAGCGTCTCCTCAACGCCATGCTCGAATGCCCCAAGCCCATTATCGCCGCCGTCAATGGCCCCGCCGTTGGCCTGGGTTGCAGCCTTGCCGTTTCCTGCGACATCGTACTGATGGCCGAGGAAACCTTTATGTCCGACCCCCATGTGGATATTGGCCTGGTGGCGGGCGACGGCGGCGCCGTGTTGTGGCCGCTGTATATGAGCGTGTTAAAGGCCAAGTATTACCTGCTGACCGGCGAACGCATTCCCGCTGCCGAGTGTATCGAGCTGGGCCTGGCCAACAAGGCCTACCCCGGGGACAAGCTGATGGAAGAGGCTGTTGCCCTCGCCGCCCGCCTTGGCAAAAAACCGCAACAGGCGCTGGAAGAAACCAAGCGCGCCGTGAATTTGCACCTGCAACAGGCCGTGCTCAACGTCGGCCCCTTTGCCTGTGCAGCGGAGCAGGAGTCGTTTTCCACCGAGGAAATCCGCAAAACCATCGAAGCCTTCACCAACAAAAGCAATTAATCGAGCAAGGGCCAATACTGATGATCAACAACCGGGTGACGCAATTACTGGGGATTCGCTACCCCATTGTGCAGGGCGGCATGATGTGGGTAGGCCGCGCCGAGCTGGCCTCCGCAGTCTCCAACGCTGGCGGGTTGGGGATACTCACGGGCCTTACCCAGCCCAGCCCTGAAGCGCTGTATCAGGAAATTGCCCGCTGCCGGTTGATGACGGATCAGCCCTTTGGCGTCAACCTGACCATTCTGCCTGCCATCAAGCCTCCGCCCTATGGGGAGTATCTGGATGCCATGATCAGTGCCGGTATCAAGATAGTCGAGACCGCAGGCCAAAACCCTGAACCTCACCTGGCCAAACTCAAAGCCGCAGGTATCAAGGTGATTCACAAATGCACCTCGGTGCGCCATGCGCTGAAGGCAGAAGCGGTGGGTTGCGACATTGTCAGCGTCGATGGCTTTGAATGTGCCGGTCACCCCGGCGAAGACGATATTCCCAATCTGGTTCTATTGGCTGCAGCCAAACAGAAATTGACCATACCCATGCTGGCTTCCGGCGGCATTGCCAATGGCTATCAGATGGCCGCAGTGATGGCGCTGGGCGCTGAAGGCATCAACATGGGCAGCCGCTTTGTGGCAACTCGGGAAGCGCCGGTGCACCACAACCTCAAGCAGGCCATGGTGGATGGCGACGAGCGCTGCACCACCTTGATATTCCGCAGCCTGAAAAACTCGTCGCGGGTTTACAAAAACAGCATCGCCAACCAGGTGCTGGATATTGAACAACGCGGCAATACCCAGTTTTCCGACTTGCAACCCCTGGTGGCGGGTGCCCGTGGCAGGGCCAACTGTATTGAAGGGGGCGACATTGAAGGGGGCATATGGACAGTGGGTATGGTGATGGGTCTGATAGACGACATCCCCAGCTGTGACGAACTGCTCCAGCGGATTATTGCCGAGGCAAGAGAAGCTGTTCAGCAGCGCTTGAGCGGCTTTGCCTGATTACGCCTGCATGTCGGTTTAGCCGACCAGATAAAGCCCGATATATCCCGCAATCACCGACATCCTGAAACCCGCAAAACGCTCACCTTTGAGACCCGGGTTTCAGGTGTTCATCAAAATGACCAGCTACGCTATACAGGTAACTGCACCCACTTGGATTTATCCCTATCGTCGCTATATTCACGTAAATGTACTTGAGTTGATTGGCAGCAATTAACTTTTACTTTCATGGTCTCAAGATGGAGCAAAGACGGGCCAACCGGCTCGCCCATGGCAACAACATCAAACCCGGAGGTTCACCAGCGTGGAATTCAGGGATTACTACCAGATTCTCGGCGTCGACAAAGCCGCAACCGCCGACGAGATCAAAAAGGCTTACCGTAGGATGGCGCGCAAATACCATCCGGATGTCAGCAAGGAGCCCGATGCCGAAGCCCGCATGAAGGAGGTCAACGAGGCCAATGCGGTGCTGTCTGATCCGGAAAAACGCGCCGCCTACGACCAGCTCGGTAGCCGCTACCACAGCGGTCAGGAGTTCCATCCGCCACCGGATTGGGATGCGGGCTTCGAGTTTTCCGGCGCCGGTCCCTTTGGCCGCGGCCCCTACGACTCAGAGTCTGCCGAATTCAGTGATTTTTTCTCCAGCCTGTTCGGCCAGATGGGTCGGCGAGGGAGAGGTGCCGGTGGTTACCAGATGCCCGGCGAAGATCACCACGCCAAGGTGCTTATCGACCTGCGTGACGCCTATGAAGGGGCAACCCGTGCGATCACCCTGCGCTCGCCCCAACAGGATGAGCAGGGCCGGGTGATCATGCAGGAGCACACCCTCAACGTGCGAATTCCCAGAGGCGTGAAGGAGGGCCAGCATATTCGCCTCGCGGGTCAGGGCAGTCCTGGCATGGGAGGTGGGTCAGCGGGCGACCTGTTCCTTGAAGTCCACTTCAAACCCGATCCCCACTACCGGGTGGAGCAGCGGGATGTGTATCGAACCGTGCCAGTCACCCCCTGGGAGGCCGCTCTCGGCGCCTCTATCGAAGCCCCCACCCCCTCTGGAAATGTACAGGTCAAGGTGCCCGCCGGGTCACAAACCGGGCGCAAGCTGCGCCTCAAAGGGCGCGGCATTCCCGGGGAACCTGCCGGCGATCTGTACCTGGTACTGGAGGTGGTGCTGCCGCCCGCCAACAGTGACAAGGCCCGCCAGCTTTATGAAACCATGGCGCAGGAACTGGCCTTTAACCCGCGCAAACCAGTCAGTCAGCACTGAGGAGGGCCTGTTATGACACAACACACCATTGTCACCGGGATAGTACTCGACGATGCCGCCCTCACCCTGGAGGAGCTGGCCCGCGCCTGCGCGGTTGAGCCACAGTGGGTGGTCGAGCGTATTGAAGCGGGGTTTTTTGGCGACGGCTCGCTACAGGTCAGCCACTGGCGCTTTTCCAGCCGCGATCTCACCCGCGCCCGGCGCATCCGTCAACTGGAACGTGACTTTGATGCCGCGCCGGAGCTCGCCGCCCTGATGGCCGATCTGGTGGAAGAGGTTGAACAGCTCAAGGGCAGACTCCGGGCTGCAGGCTTGAGCGTGGATTGAAGCGCCGGGATAGCAAAAACCCCTTTGTCTGTTAACCGCTCACCCGCTTTTGCCCCTGACAATCCTTTTTGTGACAATCTTTTTTGTGACAATCCTTTTTGCAGCAACAGCGGATGGCATTGGGCATAATGCCCGCATTCGCTACAATCAGAACTGCGCCCATGAAACCGGAAGACCTGCAACTACTGGTAACCCGCACCATGCCCTTCGGCAAATACAAAGGTCGCCTGATCGCCGACCTGCCCGGCCCCTACCTCAACTGGTTTGCCCGCACCGGCTTCCCGCCCGGTGAGATCGGCAGCCTGCTGGCACTGATGCAGGAAATTGATCACAACGGGCTGTCACCCCTGCTGGAGCCACTGCGGCGTTCACCGCCCGACTGCAATTGTTAAAACACTGCAGTTAACGCCACTCATTTATCCCATCAGGTAAAAACCGGACCATTCAAGCTGTGGAAAATGCCACTGGGCACAAATGAACGGTAGCCCCTGTACCCTGCCTGTATTCAGGGATATATTTTGACTGGGCTGGCAACAGTATCCTTGCGGTAAATCGCTACCTGTATTCCCCTTAACAGGGTTCAATGGCTGAGCAAGTCAGCGCCACCCTGACTGCCGATAACAAACCGGGATGCCCTGTAGCGAACTCAGCACGCCAATTGTTCCGGAAATGCACCATGTCTTTATCGCGATACGACAAAATACCAGCCCATAGCCTGCGTCTTGGCATGTATGTGGTGGAGCTTGACCGGCCCTGGCTGGACACGCCCTTTCTCGTCCAGGGTTTTGTCATCCGCACAGCCCAAGAGCTGGAAGTGTTGACGGAGCTGTGCGAGTACGTGTACATCGATAGCGGCCGCAGCATCCTGCATAAATCCCGTTCATCTAACCCTATACCGACAAGAAAAAAGGCCCTGACCCGGGAAAAGCTCCAGACAATTTTCAAACGTCCTCTCCAGACTTTCACCGATTCTTCCTCCTTCACTGACGAACTGGTCAATGCCAAAAGCATTTACAGCGACTATGAGAGCACCGTATCGCGTTTATACAACGATGTGAGAACACACCAGAAAATCGATATGCAGCAAGTGGACAACTCCATCAGCGAGGTTGTCGACAGCGTTATCCGCAACCCCGACGCCTGCATGTTGCTGGCCAAGCTCAAGCGCAAAAGCGACTACACCTACAACCACGCGCTCGGATCTTCTATCTGGGCAGCGGCTTTTGGTCGCCAGCTGGGTCTGCCAAAGACCATCATTCACAGCATTGCCACCGGTGCATTGCTCGAAGACGTAGGCAAAATCAGTATTTCCGACCGGCTGCTGAACAAGAACGGCACCCTTACCAGTGAAGAGCGGGAGCTGGCCAAAACCCATGTTGCCAAGGGCATGGACATTCTCGCCAATTCGCGCGGTGTCAGCAGTATCACCCGCGAGATGCTGCAGTCACATCATGAAAGACTCAATGGCAACGGTTATCCGAAAAGGCTCAAGGGCGATCAGATCCCCGTATACGGACGAATTGCCGGTATCGTCGACACCTATGACGCCCTGATCAACGACAAACCCTATCGCAAGGCGATGCCCGCCAGCGATGCGGTTAAAACCCTCTACAACGTCAGAAATATTGATTTCCAGTCAGAGCTGGTGGAGGAGTTTATCCAGGCAGTTGGCATCTATCCGGCCGGGTCCCTGGTGGAATTGAGCAGTGGTGAAGTCGGCATCGTCGTTACCGAACATCGTCGCCGTCGCTTGCGACCGCGGTTATTGATTCTCCTCGATGGCAACAAGAGCAAACTGGCAGAGAGCAAATTCCTCGATCTCTTTGATGTCACCCACGATGACGCCGGACAACCACTGGATATCAGCAGAAGCCTGCTACCCACCGAGTACGGCATCAACCCGGATGATATTTTTATCTAGACTTATTTTTATCTAGCCTTGGGAAAAAACAGATAATCATGGGAACCCCGTCAATCAAATGGCAATCGTTCATCGCCGAGTTGCGACGCAGTATTGTCAGTGCCAGGGACGACCATAAAACCCTCGCGCTGATTATCGTGGAGATACGCCAGTTTCACGTTCTCAGTCTCCAGCACGGCTTCAACAACAGCGAAGCCCTTGTCAGATTGATGCTGGAGCGCACCAGCGCCTGTATGAAAAACGCGACCACTGTGACCCGAATTGGCTCCGATAAACTGGTCATCATTTTGTCGGACGTTGCTGTGCCGGAGTTGATGCCTATCGCCGCACAAAAGATCTTCACCGCCCTGACCAGCCCCTACACAATATATGGCGCTGAAATGACTATCAGCCCGGCTATCGGTGTTGCCCTGTTTCCGCAGCATGCAGATACAGCCGAAGCGCTGATGGCCGAAGCAGAATTTTCGCTGGCAATATCCCTCGACACAGCAGCTCCCTATGTGGTCGCCTGTGAATCACTGGCTGCGGGCAATCTTCTCACTAGCGAGATGGAGAACAATCTCCACCATGCGCTCTTTAACGATCAGATAAAGCTCTACTATCAGCCGCAGATAAATCTGACCTCTCTGCAGCCAGAAGGGGCAGAAGCATTGATGCGCTGGGTGCTACCGGATGGCAATACCACCAGTCCCAGCCAATTTATTCCGCTGGCCGAGTCTTCAGGAAAAATTACCCGACTGACCGAGTGGGCCTTGAATACAGCCATGCGGGAGATGGTCGCACTGGAATCCCAAGGGCAGCCGCTGTCGGTCAGTGTCAATGTGTCACCGGAATCCATTTACGACCCTGACCTGCTGGTAACCGTTGAATCGGCCTTGGCAATCTGGGGCCTGTCAGCGCAACGCCTTACCCTGGAAATTACCGAAAGCACCCTGATCAAAAACCACGAACTGTGCTTCAAGCACTTGTCGCAGTTGCGCGAGCTGGGCATAAAAATCGCCCTTGATGACTTTGGCACCGGTTTTTCTTCGCTGTCCTATTTCAAGAGCATTCCTGCTGACGAAATCAAAATTGACCAGTCTTTTGTCAAGAATATGGAAGGCAACAACGATGACGTCAAAATCATTGAACTGATTATCGACCTGTCCCACAAATTCGGTTTGCAGGTAGTGGCTGAAGGCATCGAGAGCAAGGAAGTGCTGCTGCAACTGCAAGCCATGGGCTGTGATTATGGCCAGGGTTACTACATGGCGCGACCGATGGAGTTTTCCACCTACAGGCAATGGCTGGCAAGCTATGACGCGGCAAGCCTGGCCAGATAAACCCCGTTAATGCATTGAGATCCGGCACACAACCGCAAGCGCCTCACCGGGAAGGCGCTTGCGTAAAGCCAGGCAAGCAGTGTGATCAGTTTTCCAGTGCCGCCTCGATGGCACTGACGATGCGTTCGTCCTGGGGCGCAATATCCGGCGCAAAGCGACCGATCACATCACCGCCACGACCGACCAGGAACTTTTCGAAATTCCACATGATATCGGTATCGTTCTTCGGCCCCAGGCCGTGGGACTCCAGCTTCTGCAACAGGGCATTGTCGGCATTGGTGGTAGCTTTGGGCCGGGCCTCGATCAGGGCGGCATAGAGAGGGTGGCGATCATCCCCGGCTACCGATATTTTTTGCACGACGGGAAACTGCACACCAAAGGTACCGCGACAGAACTGGGCGATTTCCTCGTTGCTGCCCGGCTCCTGACCGGCAAAGTTGTTGGCGGGAAAACCCAGCACCACCAGCCCTTTGTCCTGATAATCTTCGTAGAGTTTTTCCAGACCTTCATACTGCGGAGTAAGACCGCAGGCCGAGGCGACATTGACGATCAGCACCACGCTGTCGCTGTAGTCACCGAGGGTGGCGCTGGAACCATCCATCCGGGTGAAGGGAATTTGTGCAAGATTACTGGTCATGGTGGTTGATCTCCGGGGCGGGTTTGGCCATTGGTTGGCACAGGAAAATACAGGCAGGCAAGCATAGAAAGGAACCCGTCTGCTGTCCACCGCCCAAACCCGTGAAGCCATTAGGGCCTGTTAACACTATTTGGATTATCGTCGCTGGAGGCCATTTTTTCGACCAGAGAGGCGGAGGGAGAGAAATTTAGTGGGCCTAAACAAAAACCGCTGAAAATAGTGCATAAGCCCTACGCCTTTTAGGGATAATGGGCTGACAACAACCACAAGATTCTGTCGGGAAAGACTCAGCACCATGAACCAGCCAGCCACGTCCACCCTTGCCCTGAAACGGGTTGCCATCGATACCTACCACGAGAACGTGGCATTCATGCACCGCGATTGCCCCCAGTACAGGGTCGAGGGGTTCCAGGCCCTCAACAAGATCGAGGTACAGCAGGATGGGCGCAGAATTCTGGCGGTGCTCAACGTGGTGGATGACACCGGCATTGTCGCCCCCCATGAACTGGGCCTCTCAGAGCAGGCTTTCGAAAACCTGGGTTTAGCGGCAAAAACAGCCGTTCAGGTAAACCATGCGGAACCGCCCCACTCCATGGAATATGTGCGGCAAAAGCTCGCTGGCACCCTGCTCAGCCAGGAAAAACTCAGCGAGATTATTCTCGATATTGCTGACAACCGCTATTCAAAGACAGAAATCGCCGCCTTTATTGTCGCCGTATCCGAGGCCGGACTCGACCGCGACGAAATCCTCTACCTGACCCGCGCCATGGTGGAATCCGGCCAGCGACTCGACTGGAAGGAAAAGCTGGTGGTGGACAAGCACTGCATCGGCGGCATCCCCGGCAATCGCACCTCCATGATCGTGGTGCCCATCGTTGCGGCCTTTGGCTTGCTGTGTCCGAAAAGCTCCAGCCGCGCCATCACCTCTCCCGCTGGCACCGCCGACACCATGGAGGTTCTCGCCCAGGTTGACCTGCCCATGGAGCGGCTTGAGCAGATTGTGCGTGAGCAGCGCGGCTGCCTGGCCTGGGGAGGCACCGCCAAGCTGGCGCCGGTGGACGATATCCTGATTTCGGTGGAGCGCCCGCTGGCCATCGATTCCCAGGCCCAGATGGTGGCGTCGATCCTGTCAAAAAAGAGCGCCTGCGGGTCCACTCACCTGCTTATCGATATTCCCGCCGGTCCGCGCGCCAAGGTGCGCACCATGAAAGAAGCGATGCACCTGCGCAAACTGTTTGAATATGTAGGCGACCGCATCGGTCTGGTGACCCAGGTAGTGGTCACCGACGGGCGCCAGCCCATTGGCCGCGGCATTGGCCCGGTACTGGAATGCCGCGATGTGATGCAGGTGCTGGAAAATGATCCCGACGCCCCCCACGACCTGCGGGAAAAATCCCTGCAACTGGCGGGCAGGCTGATCGAGTTTGAGGCTGATGTACGCGGTGGCGAAGGCTATGACATTGCTCGCAATATTCTCGACTCAGGCCGCGCCCTCGCCAAAATGCAGCACATTATCAACGCCCAGGGAAAGCAGTCTGAAACCTTTGCCCTCGGCGATCTCACTCACGACATTGTCGCCGCCGACAGCGGCCTGGTGGTGGATATCGACAATATCACCCTGGCCCGCGTTGCCCGCCTGGCGGGGGCCCCCATCGACAAGGGCGCCGGTGTGCTGCTGCTGAAAAAACTCGGCGACCGGGTTGCAGCAGGGGAATCCCTGTACCGCATTTACGCGCAATTTCCGGCGGACTTTCACTTTGCAGTGCGCCATGCCAGCGAGCATATCGGCTACCGGGTCAGTGCCAACCCCGCCGAGTTGGTTTCCTGGGGGGAATAGCCCGTCAGCGGTCGTACATCGCCCGCACAGCACTGTCACCGAGGTTGATGAATTTCTTGCGCGGCATCAGCCACAGCATCAGCCCCATCAGGGCGCCGGTGATAAAGCCGGCATTGGGCCTGACATTGATCTTTTTGCCCAACCCGTCGAGGGCCGCATCCACCACCACAAAGGGGTCCACCGGCTGCATCAGTTTGGTGGGTTCCTTGCCTTTCGGCAGGGCGGCACGGAAACCAGGCGTATTCACAGCGCCGGGCATCACCGTGGTGACATCAATCCCGTAGCGATTCAGTTCCGCCCACAGGCCTTCGGCAAACACCCGGTCAAAGGCCTTGGTGGCGGCGTAGGTGACGATAAAGGACGAACCCATTTCCGCCGAACCGGAGGCCATGATGATGATGCCGCCGCGCTTTCTTGCCACCATGGGCGGCGTAAGGCGGTGGGCAAGAATCAGCGTCGAGGTGCAGTTGACGGCGATCTGGTTCATTTTCACTTCGAGGGGCACTTCCAGCCACAGGCCGACCGCACCGATACCGGCATTGGCCACCAGCAGGCCAATCTCAAGATCAGCAACGCTGTCGATGGCGGCATTGAGGGCCGCCGCATCGGCCAGATCCACTGCGATGGTGCGCACCTCCACATCGGGGTAATCGCTGCGCAGTTTCGCCGCTGTCTGTTCGAGAATCTCACCACTGATGTCGAGCAAAATCAGGGGCATTCCCAGTGCGGCGAGGCGCTGGGCGTAGCCTGCGCCAATGCCCTGGGCGCCGCCGGATATCAGCGCCCACTGTCCGTACCGCTGTGCAAAATCCTGGCTCAGGGCCATGTTGCGTTCTCCCTTATGGGCCCGGTGTACGTCACCGGAGAGGATGATTCGTTGAACCCTATGGCCTGCTGAAAATCAGCAGGCCATAGGGTAATGGAGTGTAATGGTGACAAACCCCGGCATCAGCCGACAGGCGGTTTTTCGTTGCGCGGGAACGCCTTGAGGAAAGCCTCTGCTGCGGCATACAGCGCCGCCTCGTTATTGGGCCTGGTGACCAGCTGCAGGCCCACCGGCAAGCCGTCGATAAACCCGCAGGGTACCGACAGCGCAGGCCATCCCAGCCAGTTGAACATATGGGTGTAGACCGTATAGGTGGGCGCGAAGGTGTTGTGGGGATACTTTGCCCCATCCTTGTTCCAGGCCGCATCCCACTCCTCAACGGTGTAGGCGAGCTGACCGGCGCAGGGGCTGAGCAGTACATCGTATTGTTCAAACAGCTTGTTGAATTTCTGCCAGTTGCGGTGGCGGGTTTCGCTGGCCTCCTTGAGCGCTGCTGCGGGGGGCATGGTGCCATCGCTGGCGACAGCATCGTAGGCATTGTTCATCATGATGAAGGGAATAAAGAAATCCTCCCACACCTCATCGGTTGCCTCGACGCTGGCACCCAGTTGCTTGAAACCCTGGGCCGCCTTGCGGGTGGTGGACTCGATGCCTGCGGTCTGGTGGGTGGCGTACATGGCGCCAAAACCGTAGTTGTCGGTCCAGGCAAAGCGCATGCCCTTGACACCCTTGTCGAGGGCGCCGACATAATCGGGTGCTGGCTCTTCGAGGGCGATAAAGTCACGGCCATCGGGACCGGCGATCGCCTGCATGGCAATGGCGGCATCGCGCACACTGCGGGTGAGGGGCGCGGTGGTGATCATCAGCATGATCTTGGGGTCGTCGTAGTGGGCGTAGGGAATACGTCCCAAGGCGGTGTGAACGCCAACAATGCCGCAAATGGCCGCTG
>LADM01000025.1 GCA_000961645.1 Gammaproteobacteria bacterium BRH_c0
GGCGCCTTCCCCACCCGCGCCATTTCAGAGCCTTGCGGCTTGCCGGGCCGCAGCCGCAGCAGGCGGCCATCGGTGCTGTCGGTCAGCACATAGAGCAGGCCGTCGGGGCCTTCGCGTACATCGCGGATGCGCTCGTTGAGGTCGAGCAGCAGTTTCTCCTGCTCCAGCACCTTGCCATCCTTCACGTTCAGGCGCAGCAGATGCTGGCCGCGCAGGGTGCCGACAAACAGGTTGCCCTGCCACAGTGGCAGTTTGTCGCCCAGATAGAGGGCAACGCTCGACGGGGCAATGGACGGGAACCAGTAGGTCACCGGGGATTCGATGCCCGGCGCCTCCTTCAGCTCGGAAATAACCTCGCCGGTATATTCAAGACCGTAGGTGGTGATGGGCCAGCCGTAATTGGCGCCGGCCACGATGAGATTGAGTTCATCGCCGCCCTGCGGGCCATTTTCAATTTCCCAGATATCGCCGTTGCGGGGGTCGCGGGTGAGGCCCAGCGGTGCGCGGGTGCCGTAGGCGTAAATTTCCGGCAGCGCACCGGGTGTGTCGACAAAAGGATTGTCGGCGGGGGCCTTGCCGTCGCGGTTGAGGCGCAGGATCTTCGCCAGATGGTTGTCGAGGCGCTGGGCCAGGTGGCGGCGGGCGTGGTCGTCAGAGGAGGTGAAGAGGAATGTCTTGTCCGGCAAAAACTGGATGCGCCCTGCCAGGGGGAAGGGGAAGATCGAACTGTCAGGGCTGACACGGAAAATGGTCTCGCCATCCACCAGACCCTGCGGCGTGTAGCGGGCGCGGTAGATGGCACCGCGATTGGCTCCGGCCGTGCCTTCCGTATAGGCAATAAAGAGCCGCTGGTTTTTGTCGAAATCCGGGTCGAGCACGATATCCAGCAAGCCGCTCTGGGCGGCCTGGTATACATTTTGTGGGCCGCCCGGCAAAGGTTCGGATGTCAGCGCGCCGTTGCGGAACACCCGCAACCCGCCAAACTTTTCAGTGATCAGCAGGGTGCCGTCCGGCAACCAGACCATACCCCAGGGCGCGTTGAGACCGGATGCCAGCTGCTCCACCCAGAAGGTTTGCTCCGATCCCTGCGGGGCTGGCTCCTGTGCGACAACAGCTGCTGCACCACTCAACATCAGGCCAATTCCCATGGCTGCCGAGGCCAGCCACATCGTCAATTGCTTGTACACGGTTATATTCATGGCCTCACTCAGGATTGGATTGTTATAGTTTTGCCGCTATCTGCGATTGCCCAGCATAAATAGCACACCCGATAAAATCTACACATTTGTCAAAATAGAGGCCCGCAGTCCCCAGCCACAAAGCCCGGCACCGTGCCAGGGCCTACAAGGCACTTGACAATCGTCAAACTCCGCCTTGACAGGCAGGGAATATAAATTACCTTTAATGGGGGCATGACAATTCATAACACCAACCCGCAGCATGCTCCGCCGGGAAACCCTTCCGGCCAGGGAACCGAGTACAAATTACCTCGTCCAGATTATCAAAGGGCATAGGGCCAATATCCCGAGCTCTGCCCACAGGACAGGGGTTTTCACAGACACTGTCGCGGATAGCGTGGGGAACTGGGTATATGGCCATCGCAATTGCATTGATTGTTCTGGTACTAGTCACCGTCCTTTTCCATATTTTCAGCCCCTGGTGGCTGACACCCATCGCCTCCAACTGGGGCATGATCGATGGCACCATTGACCTCACCGTGTGGGTCACGGGTTTTGTCTTTGTCGCCGTCAACCTCTTTTTGGCCTACGCGATTATCCGCTACCGCCACAAGCAGGGCGCCAAGGCGCACTACGAGCCGGAAAACAAAAAGCTCGAGATCTGGCTGACCGCTATCACCACCATCGGCATCATGGCGCTGCTCGCCCCCGGGCTTTTCGTCTGGGCCAAGTTTGTCGCCATGCCGGAAGACGCCATGGAATTCGAGGTGGTCGGCCAGCAGTGGGAGTGGAGCTACCGCTTCCCCGGAGAGGATGGCGTTTTCGGCGCCGTGGCGGCGCGTTTTTACAGTGGCGCCAACCCCTTTGGCCTCGATCCCGACGATCCCGCTGGCCAGGACGATCGGCTGGTGGCAAGCAATGAAGTCACCCTGCCGGTCAATGTCCCCCTGAAGGTGTTGAACCGCTCCAAGGATGTGCTGCACAACTTCGCTGTGCCCCAGTTCCGGGTCAAGATGGATATGGTGCCGGGCATGGTCACCAGTTACTGGATTACCCCCACCCGCACCGGCACTTTCGATGTGCTCTGCATGGAGCTGTGCGGTATTGGCCACTACCTGATGCGGGGTCGCGTCGTGGTGGCGCCGGAAGCGGACTTCAACCAGTGGCTTGGCGAGCAGCCCACCTTTGCCCAGACCCAGGAGCAGACCACCGCCAGCGCCGCCGCAGGCGAGCAACACTACGTCACCTGCGCCGCCTGTCACGGTGCTCAAGGCGAGGGCAACCCGCAGATGAATTCCCCCAAAATTGCCGGGCTCGACCAAAGCTATATAGAGCGCCAGCTGCACCATTTCCGCAGCGGGGTGCGTGGCGCCAGCCCAGAAGACACCTTTGGCCAGCAGATGGCGGGCATGTCCAACGTGCTGCCCGACGATGACGCCATCGCCAGTGTCGCCACCTATATCGCCAGCCTGCCGGATGTGCCGGCCATCGCTGCGGACACCGAGAATGAAGGGAATATCTCCAGGGGCAAAAAACTCTACCAGAATTGCGCGGTGTGCCACGGCGATAACGGCCAGGGCATCTGGACCATGCACGCCCCGCGCCTGGCGGGCATGAGCAGCTGGTATTTGAGCACCCAGCTGGAACATTTCCGCAGCGGCATTCGCGGTACCCACAAAACCGATCAGTACGGCCAGCAGATGGTGGCCATGGCGAACATTCTCAATGACAGCAAGGCCATTGGTGATGTGATTGCTTATATCGACACCCTCGACCAGGGCCAAGAAGACTCATCTGACACTGCAACAGGCAGGGGGAATTGATGGAACAGGTAGCAATTGCCGACCAGCACGACGAGCACCACGAACCCACCAGTTTTATCACTCGTTATATCTGGAGCCAGGACCACAAGGTCATCGCCGTGCAGTACGGCCTCACCGCCATCGCCGTGGGTCTGATCGCCCTGGTGCTGTCCGGCATGATGCGCCTGCAGCTGGCCTATCCGGAAAGCTTCACCTTTATCAACCCCATTGCCTATTACCAGTTTGTCACCATGCACGGCATGATCATGGTGATCTACCTGCTCACCGCCCTGCTGCTGGGGGGCTTTGGCAACTACCTGATTCCCCTGATGATCGGCGCGCGGGATATGGTGTTCCCCTACCTCAACATGCTCAGCTACTGGTTTTACCTGGTATCAGTGCTGGTGCTGGTGTCGAGCTTTTTTGCCCCGGGCGGACCCACGGGGGCGGGCTGGACCCTCTACCCGCCCCAGGCGATCCTGCCTGGGACCGCCGGTTTTGACTGGGGTATCCTGTTGATGCTGATCTCCCTGGCAATCTTTATCGTCGCCTTCACCATGGGTGGGCTCAACTACGTTACCACCATCCTCCAGGCCCGCACCCAGGGCATGACACTGATGCGCATGCCGCTCACGGTATGGGGTATTTTTGTCGCCACCATCCTCGGCCTGCTGGCCTTTCCCGCCCTGTTTGTCAGCGCCCTGATGATGCTGCTCGACCATGTGGTGGGTACCAGCTTTTTTATGCCCGCCCTGCTCTCCCAGGGTCAGCTAACCGACCACGAGGGCGGCAGCCCGATCCTGTTCCAGCACCTGTTCTGGTTTTTTGGCCACCCGGAGGTCTATATCGTTGCGCTGCCTGCCTTTGGCATTGTCTCCGACCTGATCAGCACCCATGCCCGCAAGAATATCTTCGGTTACCGCATGATGGTGTGGGCAATCCTGGCCATCGGGGTGCTCAGCTTTATTGTCTGGGCCCACCACATGTACGTCAGCGGCATGCACCCCTGGTTCGGTTTTTTCTTTGCGGTTACCACCCTGATCATCGCCGTGCCCACCGCCATAAAGGTCTACAACTGGGTGTTGACCCTGTGGCGCGGCAATATTCACCTCACGGTGCCCATGCTGTTTGCCATCGGGTTTATTTTCACCTTCATCAACGGCGGACTCACCGGGCTGTGGCTGGGCAATGTGGTGGTGGATGTGCCCCTCTCAGACACCTATTTTGTGGTGGGGCACTTTCATATGGTGATGGGACTGTCACCGGTGCTGGTGATTTTTGGCGCCATCTACCACTGGTACCCGAAAATCACCGGACGCATGTTCAACGACACCCTCGGCAAGCTGCACTTCTGGTTGACCTTTGTCGGCGCCTACTCGATTTTCCTGCCCATGCACTATCTGGGCATGCTCGGTATTCCGCGCCGCTACTTCGCCAACCTCACCACGGACTTTATCCCCGAATCCGCCCAGGACATGAATATCGGCATCACTGCCGCCGCCATTTTTGTCGGCCTGGTGCAGATTCTCTTCCTGATCAATATGGTGTGGAGCCTGCGCCACGGCAAACCGGCGGGGGGCAATCCCTGGGGCGCAACAACCCTCGAATGGCAGACACCGCAAACACCACCAGCACACGGCAACTGGGGGCCAACGCTGCCGGTGGTGCATCGCTGGGCCTACGATTACAGCGTACCGGGTACTGCTGAAGACTTCACCCCGCAGAATGTGCCGGTTTCTCCAGGCCACGACACAGAAGACGAGGAGGCGCGCACATGAATATTATCGTGCTGTTTATGGTGTCGGTAATGGCCGTTTTTGTGTGGTGGATGGTCCTGCAGCGCGTCACTGCCAAGACCTGGCTTGAACAGGGCGTAGCTATCGACCCGCGCGCCGGGGCGGATTTCCAGTACTCCCATAGGGTGGCCAGCAAGGTGGCCCTGTGGGTGTTTATGGTGGTGATTACCGCACTGTTTTTGCTGTTCGTCACCGCTTACCACATGCGGATGCATCTGGGTGACTGGCGGCCCCTGGCGCTGCCGGGAACTCTGTGGGTCAGCAGCGCACTGTTGCTGCTCGCCAGTATCGCCCTGCAAGCGGCGCGCCACGGCGCCAGCAACAACAGGCGCAGCCTGCTGCTGACAGGCTTTATCCTGGGGGGTGTTTTTGCTCTGGCTTTTCTCGCCGCCCAGTGGTGGGCCTGGCAGCAACTAAGCGCCGCCGGATTTCTGGTGGCCAGCAACCCGGCCAACTCATTCTTTTACCTGTTGACCGGGCTCCACGCCGTGCACCTGCTGGGTGGCCTGCTGGTATGGAGCAAAACTGCCGGCAAGATTGCCGGCGGCGCCCCGGTTGCCAGCGTTCGCCTCAGCGTCGAGTTGTGCAGTGTTTACTGGCACTACCTGTTTTTGTTGTGGCTTGGTCTTTTTGCCCTGTTGTTGAACACCTGAGCTGAGCACCTGAGTTGAGCACCTGAGTTGAGCACCTGAGAGGATAACCCCATGGCACACGATATTGCGGTTGCGGCTACAGGCGAAAACGACCACATCGGGATTGTGCGCGACTGGTCAGCGGACAAGCAGGTATTCGGCGTGCCCTGGGGCAAGGCCATGATGTGGATTTTCCTGCTCAGCGATACCTTTATCTTCAGTTGTTTTCTCACCGCCTACATGACTGTGCGCATGTCGGCGGTGGAGCCCTGGCCCAATGCCAGTGAAGTGTTCGCACTCACCCTCTTCGGCCACCACCTGCCGCTGATACTGATCGCCATCATGACCTTTGTGCTGATCACCAGCAGCGGCACCATGGCCATGGCGGTGAATTTTGCCTACCGTCGCGACCGGCGCAAAACCGCCCTGATGCTGCTGTTTACCATTATTCTCGGTGCCAGCTTTGTGGGCATGCAGGCCTTTGAGTGGACCAAACTCATTGTCGATGAAGGTATCCGCCCCTGGGGTAACCCGCTTGGCGCCGCGCAGTTTGGCGCTACATTTTTCATGATTACCGGCTTTCACGGCCTGCATGTTTCCGCCGGGGTCATCTATCTGGCGGTGGTTGCCCGCAAGGTGCTACGGGGTGATTACGACCGCAATGGCCGCTACCACAATGTCGAGATTGCCGGACTCTACTGGCACTTTGTCGATCTGGTGTGGGTCTTTATTTTTGCTTTCTATTATCTGTGGTAGGAGAGTGTCATGGCACAGTCAGGGCAACAACATCCCATTGGCATCTATCTCAAGATCTGGGCACTGCTGTTTATACTCAGTGCCCTGTCCTACACCGTCGATATCCTCCAGCTTGAAGGTTATCTGCGCTGGTCGCTGATTTTGCTGTTTATGCTGCTCAAGGCGGGGCTGATTGTCGCCGTCTTTATGCACATGATGTGGGAGCGGCTGGCACTGGTGTACACCATCCTGCTGCCGCCATTGAGCCTGCTGGTGCTGATCGGCCTGATGGCCGTTGAAGCCGACTACACCTTCCTTACCCGGCTGTTCTTCTTTCACGACGGCGGCTGACGGTGAAGCAAAAACCATCAGGCCCTGGCTTCAGGGCCTGATGGGGAAAGGCAAAGACGTTTGGTCTCGACTCAGGGAGCCCACTTCATAAAGCGGTGAAACCACTGCTGACCGCGCACAATCAGGCGCGGCGCCGAGGCTCCGGTGCCCACATTCTTGAGATGGGGATGGGTGCGCAAGACAGCCTGCATCGGCGACAACTGGTTTTTGTCGACATCCACAAACAGCACATGCTTGCCGTGATCCAGCACTTTCTGGAAACGCTTGAAGTGGTGGTTTGGCTCCTGAATACCCCACAAGCCACCCTCCCAGGAGCAGAAACCCAGCAGCACAATGGAGAGAAATATAAAGGGAATCCAGGTATAGGTTTCCGGCCAACCCGTCAGCCAGGCACCCACCAGCACCAGAATCGACAGACAGATGCCCACCCCCGCGCCGATCAGGGTAGAGTGGACAATATCCTTTTTCATGATAGACGTGACACTGTGCAGCCGGTGGTTGGCCACCTCGCGGTCATTCTGGCTAAGCACATGGATTTGCTCGGTGGCGATCCCGGCGTTTTCCAGCTCCTGTTCGACGACTTCGAGCTCATCAAGACTGTCGCTGATGTAGTAGTACCTCTCCATAAAGCATCCTCCAACCTGTTGATTTTATAGTGCAGTGGTTTGATGTACGGTCAAGATAACGCTGTCGACCTGAGTATACATGCTGTTTTACCAATTTAAAGCATTACAATGCCCGCTCAGCTCGCGGCCATTGCCGACCTGACATGGATGCCCTTGATGCCATAACGGCAACCAATCCCCAGCGACAAGGAAAACACTCAGCTGTACCCACTAATGGCAGGAGCCAAACACAGTAAAAGGTTTTATCCATGATCTCTTCAAGCCCATTCGACAGTTTTGAAAGCGCAGGCAAAATGGTGCTGGGCTTTCTGCACCGGCGTTTTGGCTTTGAACTGTGGATAGTCACCCGCACCGAAGGAGATGACTGGATCGTATTACAGGCCGAGGACCACGGCTACGGAGTCAAGGAAGGGGATGTTTACCGTTGGGCGGATTCATTCTGTTCACAAATGATCCAGGGCCTCGGTCCACGTCTTGCCACCGACTCGGCCAGCGTGCCCGCCTACGCCGCAGCGCCCATTGGCCGACAGCTCAAGATCGGTGCCTATGTGGGGGTTCCCCTGGAAAAAGCCGACGGCTCCCTGTTTGGAACCCTGTGCGCCATTGATCCCGAAGTACAGCCTGCCATGACCAGCGCTGATCTGGAGCTGGTTGAGCTGCTTGGCAAAATGCTCTCCACCGTTCTCGCTGCCGACCTGAAAGCTGTAGAGCAATCGCGGCTTGCCCAGCACTGGATGCGGGAATCACACAGCGATGGTCTCACTGGACTGGCCAACCGCCGCGGCTGGGATCAACAGATAGCAGAGGAAGAAGCCCGCGCCCGGCGTTACGGCACCCCCTTGTGTGTGCTGGTCGTTGACCTCGACGACATCAAACAGATTAATGATACCCAGGGCCACGCAGAGGGTGACGAACTGTTGCGCCGCAGCGCGCGCTGCATTGACAATGCGGTGCGGCAAACGGATTTTGCAGCCCGGATCGGGGGCGATGAATTTGCCATTCTCGGCATTGAATGCAGTGCCGATGAAAGCCAGAGATTGTATGAGCGCCTGGCAGAGAGCTTTGCCGCAGCGGGCATCAACGCCTCCATCGGCATGGCCTGCCGCGACCACAGTCAGGGGCTTACCCAGGCCTGGGAAGCCGCCGACCAGGCGATGTATGAGGAAAAGTCCCGCCATCGACAACTGAAGGGCCGCTAGCGCCTGTCGCTGGCAAAGTACCTGACAAGCACCACGAGTAAATTTGTTATCTCACTCCAGCGCCGTTAGTATTGGCCTGACCAGCTGCCGTATTTCCGTCCCCAGCTGCTGCGGTATTCCCCGCCCCAATCAGGAATAACCATGCCTATTAACCCGCCTCATCACCCGCGTTTGTCTGTCTTTCTGTGCGCGGTTTTTCTCATGCCTCTGTTACTGCTCAACCCTGCTGTGGCAGATGACCCGGCACCCGTATCGGTAGCCATGCCGCAACAGGCCAGCGTAGCGGACACCCTGCGCCTGTCCGGTTCCCTGAGCGCGGAGCGAAGCGCGCGGCTGTCAACACGGGTGGACGGGCTGGTGGCTCAGATTAACGTTGATGCCGGGAGCCGTGTCGAGCGTGGCGACATACTCCTGGCTCTTGATCCGGCCATCGCCAGCCTCGAACAGGCCGAGGCCAATGCCGCCACAGCGGAGGCGCAAGCGGCGCTGACGGAAACCCGCCGCCTGCTGGATGAAGCCCTGCGCCTGCGCGAGCAAAATCACATCTCCGCCACCGAAGTGGCCACGCGCCAGGCCAACCTGGCCATCGCCACTGCCGCTTACAATGCCGCCCGGGCGCGGGAAAAAACCGCAGCAGAACTCCTCCAGCGCCACCAGCTGCCCGCCCCCTTTGCCGGTGTTATCAGTGCCAGGCTGACAGAGGTTGGGGAGTGGGTGAGTCGCGGCACCCCGGTGCTGGAGCTGGTTGCCCTCGATCAGGTTCGCCTCGATGTGATGGCGCCGCAGGAACGTTTTGCCGATATCAGCAATAAAACCACTGTCACTGTCATCTCCGATGCCCTTCCGGCTCAGCGCCTGACGGGCAGAATCACCGCGCTGGTACCCGTCAGCGATTCCGCAGCGCGGGCTTTCCTGGTGCGGGTGGTGGTCGAGGATACCGGGGTCGAGCTGCTGCCCGGCACGTCAGCCACCGCAGTGTTTGATCTGGGTGACCAGCAACAAAGCGGGTTGCTGGTGCCAAGGGACGCTCTGCTGCGCCACCCCGATGGCGGCCAGAGTCTGTTTGTGGTCAACAATGGCCGCGCCGAGCGCCGCATGGTGTCAACCGGCAGCGAGGGTCAACAGGGCGTGGTAATCCTGTCGGGTATCAATGCCGGAGAAGTGGTAGTGATTCGCGGCAACGAGGTTCTGCGCGACGGACAGGCGGTCACCGTCATCGACGGTAACCGCTCGTGACGGGCACCCCACTTGATGGGCTTTTGCGCCTGATGGAGACTCGCCATGCTTGAGGCCAGCGTTCGCAACGGCAAGTTGCTGACCGTTTTGGTGCTGATCATCTGTGTACTGGGCATTGCCGCAGCGCTGCGCATCCCGGTCCAGATGATCCCGGACCTGGATGTGCGCACCATCAGCGTTATCACCGGCTGGTCCGGTGCCACCCCGCAGGATATCGAAAAGGAAATCCTGATCGAACAGGAGCGCTACCTGCGCACCCTGCCCAACCTCACCCGGATGGAGTCCTTCGCCGAAACCGGGCAGGCCTCCATCGAGCTCGAATTCCCCTTTGGCGTCGACGTCAACGAAGCCCTTATCCGTGTCTCCAACGCTCTCAATCAGGTATCGAGCTACCCGGAAAATGTCGACCAGCCGCAGCTGTTCAGCAATTCGTTTTCCGAAAATGCCTTTATGTATTTCAGCCTCGGCCCGCGCGAGGGCAACCCCCTCGCTATCGACATGGATATGATCACCGATTTCGCCGAGGATCAGGTGCGTCCCCAGCTGGAGCGGGTGGCCGGGGTATCCCAGGTCGACATTCGCGGCAGCGCCGAGCGTCAGGTCCAGATCCATGTGGACCCCGCCAGGCTCGCCCAGCGCGGTCTCAGCCTGACCGATGTGCGCGCCGCCGTGCAAACCCGCAATCGCGACGCCTCGGCGGGGGATATCGACGAGGGCAAACGCCGTTACCTGATTCGCACCATCGGTCGCTTCCGGGACGTCGGCGAACTGGAGGATCTGATTCTCGCCCACCGCAACAACACCGATATCAGGCTCAAGGATGTTGCCAGCGTCCGCATGGACCATTTTGAAGTGCGCGGCCTGGCCTATGTGGACGGTGAGCGCAGTCTCAACCTGGCGGTCAAGCGCGAGCCGGGCTCCAACGTTATCCAGATCAAGGAGAGCCTGCTTGCCGTAGTGGCGGAACTCAACCGCGACCTGCTCCGCGCCAACGGCCTGCAACTGATCCTGATCGGTGACGATGTGCGCTATGTCCAGGCGTCGATTCGCAACGTGGTGACCAACCTGCTGATCGGCGCCATGCTGGCTACCGCCGTGATGTTTCTGTTTCTGCGTTCGCCGCGGGCCACCTTTATCGCCCTGATGGGCATCCCGGTATGCACCATCGCCGCCTTTCTGGGGCTGCTGGTGTTTGGCCGCACCATCAATGTGATCTCCCTCGCCGGGGTGGCGCTGGCCATCGGCATGACTCTCGACAACTCCATTGTGGTGCTGGAAAACATTGAGCAGGCGCGGCGCCGGGGGCTGGATCGCATTGAGGCCGCGATACTGGGTGTGAAGGAGGTGTGGCCCGCCGTGCTGGCATCGAGCGCCACCACTGTGCTGGTCTTTGCCCCGGTACTGTTTGTCGAAGAAGAAGCGGGCCAGCTCTATTCCGATATCGCCATCGCCATCTCCGCCGCCATTCTCGCCTCGCTGTTTTTTGCGGTGGCAGTGGTGCCCAGCGCCTGTGCCCGATTCGGTTTTGGCAAGCATTACGGCAGCCCGAATGCAGGCCCACCCGGCACTCTCCTGCAGGCAATCCACTGGCTCACCGCGCGCCCTGGCCGGCGCTATACCTGCCTGGCCGTAATCCTGCTGGCCACCCTCGGTGCAGCCTGGTGGCTGATGCCCCCGGCGGAGTACCTGCCCGAGGGCGAAGAACCCAAGGCCTTCACCAGCATGAATGCTCCCCCCGGCTACAACCTGACGGAGATGAACGCTATCGGTGATGAGGTTCGCGCCCTGCTGTCGGCGGCGGTCAATGCCGACCCGGCTCTGTTCGATGAAGGCGAGGCACCACTACCCTCCCTCAAGTACTACTCCCTGAGAGTCAGCCCGGGCAGCCTCAGAGTCATGAGCGAACCTACCCGCGACGGCGACATTGAGGCCATGATGAACAGCCTCACCGCACTGTTTAACAGCTACCCCGGCATGCGTGCCTTCTCCGCACGCGGCTCCATCATTTCCAGCAACCAGGGCGGCACGCGGGCGGTCAACCTGGATATCTCTGGCGCTGATCAGGCCAGCCTTTACGCCACCGCCGAAAACGCCCTGCGCCGCGCCGAGGCGCTGTTCGACAACCCGCAGATCAATTCAGAGCCTGCCTCCCTGTCCCTCGACCAGCCTCTGATCCAGATCCGTCCTCACTGGAACCGCCTGGCAGAAGCGGGCTTTAACGCCGAGGATTTCGGTTTTACCGTGGCGGCCCTAAGCGATGGCGCCTACGTGGACGAGTTTTTTATCGACGACGACAAGGTGGATATCTTTTTATTCAGCGATGCGGGCCAAGCCCAAAACCTGCAACAGCTGGCAACGCTGCCAATTCTCACGCCGCGGGGTTCGGTGCTGCCCCTCAACGCACTCGCCAGGCTCCATGAAACCGTCGACAGCGATACCCTGCGCCGCGTTGACGGGGCGCGCACCGTGACCCTGTCAATCATTCCGCCCCGCAACGTCGCCCTCGAAACCGCCGTCGCCCGGGTGCGCAACGATCTGGTGGCACACATGCAGGCGGAGGGTGACGTGTCCAAGGGAGTGAGCCTGAGTATCTCCGGTGCTGCCGACCAGCTCGATGCGACCCGCGAATCCCTCACCGGCAACTTCATGGTGGCGCTGATGCTGATCTACCTGCTGCTGGTGGCGATCTTTTCCCACTGGGGTTTCCCTGTGCTGATCCTCGCCACCGTGCCGCTCGGCCTCGCCGGGGGTGTCGTCGGCCTCGCCCTGGTCAATGGCGCCAGCGGCCTGCTGTCCAGCCTCGGCCTGGGCAATTTCCATCAGCCCTTTGACATGATCACCATGCTGGGATTTGTGATCCTGCTGGGTACCGTAGTCAACAATCCGATTCTGATCGTGGAACAGGCGCGCCAGAATCTGCGCCAGGCGGGAACCACTGTCGAGGACGCCGTGCGCAATGCTGTGGCATCGCGACTGCGGCCCATTCTGATGTCAAGCACCACCACCGTGCTGGGTCTGGCGCCGCTTGTGCTGATCCCCGGCGCGGGCACCGAGCTGTACCGGGGGGTGGGTATCGTGGTGCTGCTGGGGATTGCCTTTTCCACCCTCGTGACCCTGACATTCCTGCCCTGCCTGCTGGTCAATGTGCTGGGCTGGTTCAGTGGCAGGCAGCAACGGCAAAGCGCCTGACATCCCCTGGGGCTTTCGCTGGGGCTTTCGCTGGAGCTCTGCCCTTCGTCAGTTACTGACAGTGGGCAATTACCCTGCGCGCCAGATCAATGGCACTCGCGCGGTTGTCGGCTGCATCGTCACTGAGTACTGTGCGCACCTCAAAGCGGGTGGCTCCCACTCGCACCAGCAGGGTTTTTTCTCGCTCTGTGCCGCCCCACACTGCGCCGTCACCAAGATCATTCACAGGCTCAAAACTGAGCGCTGACAGCTGCGCTGCCTGAGGCGCGGCAGGTGGCGCAAGATAAGCCGCCTCGAATTGCCTGGCCGCCACTTCAATGCCAGCGCTGACCGTATCAATCGCTCCGAAAAAAAGCTCGTCGCTGGCGGGCACGGTGAGGGAACTTGCGCTACCGATTTCCATACTGCGACCGCCATCCCAATACATCCGGCAACCGACATTCCCGGCAAAGTCGTCATTTTCAGTGGTAAGCTGCGCGCCCTCGGGGGTGAACGCCTGGCTGATTTTCCCTTCGAGAATATTGCAGGGTGTTTTGCTATTATCGGCCAGGCAGCGCTCGACACTGTTTATGCCGGATTGCGCGGCTTTGTTTACAGGCACGACGGCCTTTACTGGCCCGACATCCGTCTCTGGCGCTACAGGCTCATCGCTGTCACTGCAGGCGCAGAGCAGGAAAAATACGCTGGCCAGCAGCACGGCGCGGTGCTTAACAGAGCCCGTTACTGGAAAAGATGCGCCTTGTTGAAGTGCCATAAAGCATCAGCCCGCTGTTGGTGTAGAGCAACGATAAAGGGTCTGCGGCCGCCAGGCAAAAACTAAAACCGATTATTCGCCGGGCCGCCATTGGCCCGCTATCAGATTCAGGATTTCATCGATGCCCAACGCAACACTAATCGCCACCGCCATGACAACTTTCAATCCGGCCCGGATCCTGTGTCTGCCGCTGCTGTGCTGGCTGCTGTTGTGGGTTCCCGCCACCCAAGGCGAAACGACCTTCGTGACCGGCAAGGAGGCCTACCAAAGTGGCGACTTTGCGGAAGCGGAAAAAATCTGGCTGGAGCTGGCCAACAAAGGCGATGCCCAATCCCAATTTTTCCTCGGGGTTCTCTACGACCAAGGCAGCGATACAGTGGCAAAGGACGACAAGGCTGCCAGCCGCTGGTTTGACGCTGCTGCCCGCCAGGGGCATGTCAATGCCCAGTTCAATCTCGGCAATGCCTACAAGCGCGGTCGCGGCGTGCCGCAAAGTGAGGAGCAGGCTGTCGTCTGGTGGCAACAGGCGGCCGATCTCGGCTCTCCCAACGCCCAGTTCAACCTCGCCATTCAGTATTACCAGGGGCTCGGCATAGAGAAAAACTGGGACAAGGCTGTAGAGTATTTCAACAAGGCTGCCCGCAACGGCCATGTCAAAGCGCGCGAGCTGATCGATAACAAGCAGGTGCCACTGCTGGCCGACCCGCAGGCGCAACCTGCTGAGGCGGAGCAAAAAGAAGGGCTGGCGGCAATTCAAAATGCTCCCCCCGCCGCCCAGCACCCAACAGCAACAACCAGCAGCACCGAGTCGACGGACAGCGCAACCACCACAGAGGCCGACAGCACGCCTGCCGTTGCCAGCGAAACTGCCGCCATCGCCGCCGACAGCAGCGACCCCGAACAGTGGCTGCGCAGTCAGCAACCTGGTCACTACACCATCCAGCTCGCCGCTTCCGGCAGCAGGGAGGGGATCGAGCGCTTTATCAGCCAGCACAGCTTGAGCGGCCAGACCGTGTATTTTCGCGGCTCAAAAGGCGGCAAATCACTCTATTATCTTTTGCTGGGAACGTTCAGCGATCGCCATCAGGCCAATCTGCATATTGAGTCGCTGCCCGCCAAGCTGCGTATCAACAAGCCCTGGGCCCGCCCGTTCTCGGACATGCAGTCTTTACTTGATAGCTGATTGGGATAGCTCAGTAGAAAAGCTCAAGGCGATTGCCGGACACCACTGGTTGAGCAGAGCTTTGGTCTTTGCCCACTGAACAGCGTATCCTGCCGGGACAAGGTCCTGTGCTGTTGTGAGGGGATCTCAAATGCCGCCAATCTGCACGCCTTTCCCGGGAAGGAATAGCCGCAGCCTGGCAAATAATGACAGGATTTTGCCAGGCCAAGGGAATGCTGCTGGCGCACACAGGCATTCACCAAACCATAAGCCCGGCACAGCCTGATGACACTGACCTACATCCCCATACTCGCATCGCTGCTGCAAAATGCTGCTCTCCTGCTCGCCATGGTGGCGGTGTACGACCTCTCCACCGCTCACCATCACCTCGACGGCAACCCCTTCAAGCAAGTAATGGTCGGCGTGGTGCTGGGGGTTATCGGCATCAGCATCATGCTCGCAAGCCTGCCCCTTGATACTGACCTGATGTTTGACAGCCGCTCGGTATTACTGGCTGTGAGCGGGCTTTTCCTGGGGCCGCTACCCACCATCACCGCCATGGTTATTACTGGCGCATTCCGTCTGTTTGAAGGCGGCCCCAACGCCTTGACTGGCCTTTATGTGATCGCCACCTCCGGCGCCATCGGCATGGCCTGGGGCTACTGGCGGCGCGAGCGACTGGCCGACATTCCCCTTGAAGAACTCTACAGTTGCGGCTTGGTGGTACATCTGGTGATGCTCGCCACCATGCTCACCCTGCCCTGGGAAACCGCCCGGGCGGTGCTGACCACGATCAGTATTCCTGTGCTGCTGATTTTTCCCCTGGCCACCGCCGCCATCGGCCTGATCTTTACCAACCGCATGCGACGTGAAACGCTGGAGCGCAGTGTTGAGCATGAGCGCCAGCTGCTTAAATCCCTGTTTGAATCGATCCCTGACCTGATCTGGCTGAAGGACAAGTCGGGCGTCTATATGGCCTGTAATCCACGCATGGGCGAACTGGTCGGAGGCCGGGCCGAAGATATCATTGGCAAGACGGATTACGATATTGCGCCGACCTCGCTGGCCGACGAATTTCGCCGCATTGATAACCAGGTAATGAGTACCGGCATACCTGACACCCGGGAAGAGTTGGCAACCTTTGCCGTTGACGGCCATCAGGAACTGCTCGAAACCACCAAAATGCCCATGTTTGATATCGACGGCAATCTGATTGGGGTGTTGGGGATGGGCCACGACATCTCCGCCCGCAAACGGACCGAAGAGCAATTGCGGCACCTGGTACAGGCGGTAGAGCAAAGCACTGAGAACATCATCATCACCGACCTCAACTGTGCCATCGAATATGTGAACGAGGCCTTTGTAAAGGCCACCGGCTACCTCCGCGACGAAGTGGTTGGCAAGAACCCCCGCCTCCTGCAATCCGGCAACACGCCACCGGAAACCTTTGCCATGCTGTGGGCCGCCCTCAAGCGTGGCGAAACCTGGAAAGGTGAGCTTCACAACCGGCGGCGCAATGGCGAGGAATTTATCGAATCAGCGATAATCAGCCCGATTCGCCAGCCCGATGGCCAGATCACCCATTACCTGGCGGTCAAGCAGGACATTACCCGCCAGAAAGCCGCCCAGGCGCGCATTGAACACCTCGCCCACTACGATGAACTGACCGGCCTGCCGAATCGCGCCCTGCTGACCGAGCGACTCCACACCCTGCTCTCCCTGTCCCGCAAGCAGCGCCATCAGAGCGCGCTGATCATTGTCGATCTGGACCATTTCAAAACGGTCAACGAAGCCCTTGGCATCACTTTTGGCGACGCCATTTTGCAAATGACAGCGGCGCGATTACAGGCGCTGGTGAGTGAAGGTGCCACCCTGGCGCGGCTCTCCGCCGATGAGTTCGCCATCCTCTTGCCGGATATCAGCCCGCACCGCGCCGAGACCACCAGCCAGCACGCCGAAGTCATGGCCGAAACCATTCACAGCGCGTTCCGCAATCCCCTCGAGGCGAAAGGCGAAGCCGTGACCTTTTCGGTATCGCTCGGTATCTGCCTGTTCCCCGAGCCGGAGCAGGAGAGCGCCAGCGATGTCCTGCGTCGCGCCGATACAGCTCTGCACCGGGCCAAGGCCGCTGGCGGCAACCAGACCGCCATCTTTGAAACCGCCATGGGCGAGCAGGCCAAGGCCCGTTACGCCATGGAAAACGAGCTGCGCAACGGACTCGGCAACAACGAACTGATGATCCACCTGCAATCCCAGGTGGACCGCCTCGGCCGGGTGGTGGGAGCGGAAGCCCTGCTGCGCTGGAACCATCCCCAGCGCGGCTTGATCCCGCCCTCCCTGTTTATTCCCGTCGCCGAACAATCCGACCTGATCGTCGAACTGGGCAGCTGGGTACTGGAAGAGGTGTGCGCCACCATCGCTAAAGAGCAGCTGGCCGGACGCAGCCTGAAAGTGGCCGTCAACCTCTCACCCAGGCAATTCCGCAAGGCCGGTTTTGTCAGCTGGCTCCAGCAGCTGCTGGCCAGCACCGGCGCCGACCCCGGCCACCTGACCCTCGAAGTCACCGAAGGCCTGATGATCGACAATATGGACATGGTGGTGGGCAAGATGCATGAAATCGCCGCACTCGGTGTGCGCTTTTCGGTAGACGACTTCGGCACCGGTTACTCGTCCCTGTCGTACCTCAAGCGCCTGCCTATTCGTGAACTGAAAATCGACAAGAGCTTTGTCCAGGATTTGCCCGGTGACAGCGACGACGCCGCCCTGGTGGAAACCATTATTGCCATCGCCCGCCACCTCAACCTGGCCGTAGTGGCGGAAGGGGTTGAGACCGAGGCCCAGGCCGACTTCCTCAACGCCCGCGGCAATGTGATTCACCAGGGCTTTCTCTTTGCCCGGCCCCGGCCCGCCGACCAGTGGCTGCAGGGCTGGCGGGAGGACTACCCGGTTCGCTAACACCTATCTGCTGTCCGAGAACCCTGATGCACACCACCATTCCGCTGCCCGACTGGCTCGAAACACTGAACCGCCAATCCGCCCCTTTTGCCAGCACGCGCGACGCCATGGCCTTTGTTCTGGCTGCCGCCAGCCACAACAGTGGCGACGGCGGCGGGCCTTTTGCTGCAGCCGTCCTCGACGCCAACCTCAATCTGGTCGCGGTGGGAGTTAACCGGGTGGTCGCCGCGCAGGGCTCGATACTGCACGCCGAGATGGTGGCCCTGCTGCTGGCCCAGCAGCGTCTCGGCAGCCACGATCTCGCCAGCCATGGCCATTTCACCCTGGTCACCAGCTGCGCCCCCTGTGCCATGTGCCTGGGCGCTATCCCCTTTTCCGGGGTGCAGCGGGTGGTCTGCGGCGCCCGTGGCGAAGATGCAGAAGCCATCGGCTTCGATGAAGGAGACAAGCCGGACAGCTGGGCGCAAAAGCTCATCGACCGGGGCATTGCGGTGGAGCTGGATGTGGCGCGGGACAGCGCGGTAGCGGTGCTGGCAGAGTATCGCGAGCGTGGTGGGGTGGTTTATTGAGTTGCACGTTACACGTTTCACGCTGCACGCAAGAAAACCCCCAGCAGTCGGCAGCTGTTTCGCAAGAATGGAGTTTTGGGGTAGTGGGCTATTTCACCACAATTGGTTTACGTACCTACGTGCAACGTGAAACGTGCAACTCAAAGCCCCCCGGCACGAGCCACCAACGCCGCAAAAGTCTCCCCATCCCGCTCGCGATCCACCCTCAGGTTGAGGGTTTCCATATTCACCACCTTGCCATCGTCCATGATCAGCCGGTAGGTGAATACGTGGGGGCGGTCATCGCGCAGCCACTCGAAGGCCTGGCCGTAGCGCAGGTCGCGAAAAAGCAGTTGCCCTCCTTCGTCCACCACCTGGTAGAAGCCCTCCGAGACCTTGAGCAGATCCTGCACCACAGCGCTGTCTGCCAGGCCTTCCAGCAGCGGTTCGTTGCGGGGGAAATAGACAAAATCCCCCGGTAGCTGATGATCGCGCAACGAGTAAAAACCCACCTGGTAGCCCGTCTCCGTTTCGGCGATGGCGCGCCACAGCAGGTTGTTGAACACGGTGGGCTTGACGAACAGGCGCTCGACGCGGATATCCGCCGCGGCAAACCCCTGTTCAAACTGGCGGGTTACATGGTGCTTGTTCGCCAGGGTCAGGGCCAGGAAGGCAGTGACCCAGACAATCCCCGCCACGGCGAGGCGGTTGCGCTCAGGTTTGTGGCGCCCCAGCCAGGGGATCGCCAGCACTGTGAACAGCAATGGCAAGGTGAAGAGAGGATCAATGACCGACACGCTGGCCAGGGCAAAGCTGTGGTCGCTGAAGGGCAACAGCAGTTGAATGCCGTAGGAGGTGAAGGTATCCAGAGTGAGATGGCTCAACAATACGGCAGCGCTGAACAGGGTCCAGCGTGTCCGACTTGCCGCAGTGCTGACGAGGCGCGACAACAGCCAGCCCAGCAATAGCGCCAGCAGTGCCGAAAACAACAGGGAGTGGGTGATTCCGCGGTGAAAGGTCAGGGCCGCCGCATCGCCGAGCAGGTGGCCAATGGCAACGTCGATATCCGGCACCAGCGCTATGGCGGCTCCTGCCAGCAGGGCCTTGTTGCCCAGGGGGCGACCCATGATGGACTGGCCAATGGCGGCCCCCAGCAGGGCGTGTGAGAGTGTATCCATGGAATGTCGGGTTCAATCAGCGGCGATGGTCGGTGATAATAACAGAGACACTGCAAGCACCTCACTGAGGTTGCCCCCGTTAGTCACCGTTTTCAAACCAGCCAGCGAGGGAGTATGACCAAGCCGCTGAAAATCATCCTGCTCGGCAATGCCGGCACCGGCAAAAGCACCATGGCCAAAGGCCTGATCGAAGGCACCGATATCCCGCGCCTGTCCCTCGATGAAATCGCCTGGGACGAAGGGCCGCAGCGCAAACCCCTGGCGCAAAGTATTGCCCTGCTGATGGCCTTTATTGAGCGTCATCCCCAGTGGATTCTGGAAGGTTGCTACAGCGATCTTGTCGAGGCAGCGCTGCCCCACTGCTCGGAATTGCGCTTTTTGAACCCCGGTGTGGAGGTCGCCGTGCAGCACTGCCTGATGCGCCCCTGGGAGCCGGAAAAATTCCCCACCCCCGAGGCCCAGCAGGCCATGCTCGACTACCTGGTGAGCTGGGTGCGGGAATACGAAACCCGCAGCGATGAATACGGCCTGGCTCGCCACCGCGCCCTGTTTGACAGTTTTCCCGGCAACAAGCGTGAGTACAGCAGCGTTTCTGCCTACACTCACTCCTGACACAGCCC
>LADM01000005.1 GCA_000961645.1 Gammaproteobacteria bacterium BRH_c0
CCCCCAGTTCGACTTCAAAAAGGTTAACGGCGGTCTGCTGGTACAGGATGCCGACCTCGGCATGGTCGCCGACAGCGACCTCAAGGTGGTGACCCAACGCGCACCCACCGAGGCCGAAATCCACGATCTGATCTTCGCCTGGAAAGTGGCCAAGTTCGTCAAGTCCAACGCCATTGTCTATGCTAAAAACAGGCAGACCATCGGCGTCGGCGCCGGCCAGATGAGCCGCGTCAACTCCGCCCGCATCGCCGCCATCAAGGCCGAGCACGCCGGGCTTGCCGTGCAGGGGGCAGTGATGGCTTCCGATGCCTTCTTCCCCTTCCGCGACGGCATCGACAATGCCGCCAAGGTGGGCATCAGCTGCGTCATCCAGCCCGGCGGCTCAATGCGCGACAACGAGGTGATTGCCGCCGCGGATGAGCACGGCATTGCCATGGTGTTTACCGGGATGCGGCATTTTAGGCATTAAGAGCGTGGGTCTGACGTCTGACGTCTGACGTCTGACGCAAAAGCCCAGGCGGCTTCGCCACTTGGCCAATGCGCAAGATCGTCTTAAGCGTCAGACGTCAGACTTCCGACGTCAGACCAGCAGGTCTCGTTCAAATGTGGCCTGCAGCACACTCACAAGGTAGCAACCATGAACATCCTCATCCTCGGCTCCGGCGGCCGCGAACACGCCCTCGCCTGGAAAGCCGCACAAAGCCCCCTCGCGGATACTGTTTTCGTTGCCCCCGGCAATGGCGGCACGGCCCGCGAGCCGGGTGTTGAAAACGTCGTCTTGGATATCAGCGACTTCAAGGCGCTGGCGGATTTCGTCAAGCTCCAAAATGTGGGCCTCACCATCGTCGGCCCCGAGCAGCCGCTGGTCGATGGCGTGGTGGATTATTTTGAAAGCCAGGGCCTGGCGATCTTTGGCCCGCGCCAGGGCGCAGCCCAACTCGAGGGTTCCAAGGCGTTCACCAAGGATTTCCTCGCGCGCCACAATATCCCCACGGCAGAGTACAAAAACTTTACCGAGATTGAACCGGCGCTCGCCTACCTGCGCGAGAAGGGCGCGCCCATCGTCATCAAGGCCGATGGCCTGGCAGCGGGCAAGGGCGTGATTGTCGCCATGGAGCTGGAAGAGGCCGAGACGGCGGTTCGCGATATGCTGTCGGGCAACGCCTTTGGCGACGCGGGCAGCCGCGTGGTGATCGAGGAGTTCCTCGACGGCGAGGAGGCCAGCTTTATCGTCATGGTGGATGGCGAGCATGTGCTGCCCATGGCAACCAGCCAGGACCACAAGCGCGTCGGCGATGGCGACACCGGCCCCAACACCGGAGGTATGGGCGCCTACTCCCCCGCCCCGGTGGTTACTTCCGGCGTGCACAAGCGCGCCATGGAAGAAGTGATCCTGCCCACCGTCAAAGCCATGGCCGCCGAGGGCAACACCTACACCGGTTTTCTCTACGCCGGGTTGATGGTGATGGCCGATGGCACCCCCAAGGTGATCGAGTACAACTGCCGCTTTGGCGACCCCGAAACCCAGCCCATCATGATGCGCCTGCAATCCGATATCGTCGCCCTGTGCCTGGCGGCGCTGGACAAAAAACTCGACAGCACCAGCGTCGAGTGGGATTCCCGCGCTGCCGTCGGCGTGGTGCTGGCGGCGGGCGGTTACCCCGGCGACTACCGCAAGGGCGATGTGATCTCCGGCCTGCCGGACACAGACAGCGCCAATGCCAAGGTCTTCCATGCCGGCACCCGCATCAGCGACGGCAATGTGGTCACCAACGGTGGTCGCGTGCTGTGCGTGGTGGGGCTTGGCGACAACGTCGGCGAAGCCCAGCAGCGCGCCTACCACCTGGCCAGCGAAATCAGCTGGAAGGACGTCTATCACCGCCGCGACATCGGCTACCGCGCCGTGGCGCGGGAACAGAATCCCCAGGATGAATAACCCCGTCCAACCACAGTGCCAACCACGTTGACCGACACAAACACCATCGCGCTGCACACCCGCCAGTGGTTGCAGCGAATGGTGATTGGCCTGAAGCTCTGTCCTTTCGCCGAACGGCCCTTCAACGCCGGGCTGGTGTCAATTGTGGTCAGCGAGGCAGTTACTGAAGACTCCCTGCTCAGTGGCCTGAGTGCTCAACTGTCACGACTCGACGACACACCTGCCGACCAGCTTGAAACCACCCTGCTGGTGGCGCCCCGGCTGCTTGAAGACTTTCTCGACTACAACGACTTTCTGCAGCGCGCCGATGACCTGCTGGTGGACAGCGGTTATGAGGGCATCTACCAGATCGCCAGCTTTCACCCCCACTACCAGTTTGCCTGCACCCAGCCCGACGATGCCGAAAACTACACCAACCGCGCACCCTACCCGATCCTGCACCTGTTGCGGGAAGACAGCCTCGAACGGGTACTGGCCAGCTACCCGAATCCGGAAGCTATCCCCGAGCGCAATATCGCCACCATGAATCGCCTTGGCTCCGCAGCCCTCAGTGCTCTGCTCACTGACATCTGCCGAACGGCATAAAAATTGCCGATCTCTTATTGGCGAATCGTTGATGGCTGGTCGAAAAATGACAGCCGGATGTAAAAGTCTTCTTTGCCAGTCGCATCGCCGAGTGGTTTATGGAATCGGGCTTTATTACTTTTGTGCCTGTAAGTACCCAGGGACGCAATGCCCCACGGCCTGGTGAGTGCGGCCAACAGCACAGAGGAGCATCAATTGCAGGGAAAAGCTCAGGCCATCATGGCCTGACCGGGCTGCATCTCAGCAACCGGTTGCCAAACTGATTATAGAAAGTACAGAACATCACATAATCCGGGGGCACCACTGGTTCATCACACACCACGGCGACGCAGCAACTGGCAGGCCTGGCGGCACTCCTCGACATTGAGCACGACGCTAGTGGTTACAGTTCCGCAGCCCTCTTCTTCGGCCCAGGCCGCTGCCAGCGGTAACCGCCATATTGCCTTACCCACCACCATCAGGGCACCTACGCCTGCGGTCCACCCTGTTCTTTATCATCCCGCGCTGAATCGTTCTTGCGGGTACCCCGCACGTTGATCAGAAAGAGCCCAAACTGCAACCCGATAAGGGCATAGGCCCGGGCGTGCCAGCCCCATATTACCCACAGCACGTTGCTCAGAATAAAACACCAAAAGCCCGCACTCCGCTTGGCTTTGGTTTGCGAGCCAACAAGCCAGGCGGCCACCAGCGTCGCTATCATCGCAGGCCACTGCATAGCATTGAGAAAACTGTCCATATCCATGGATGATAGGACCAGGCTTCATCCGTAGCGTTCAACTGCCCGCGTCACGCCCGTTCAAGTGCGGCAATATCCAGCTTTTTCATCGCAAACATGGCAAGGGTAACGCGCCTGGATTTTTCGGCATCCGAGTGTTTGAGCAATTCTGGCAAGCACTTCGGCACCACCTGCCACGACAGCCCGAACCTGTCCTTGAGCCAGCCGCATTGTTGTGCAGCCTCATCGCCACCGGCGGACAGACCGTCCCAGAAATAATCCACCTCCGCCTGGTTATCGCACAATACCTGGAACGAAATTGCTTCACTAAAGGTAAATAACGGCCCGCCATTGAGGGCGGTGAATAGCATTCCGTCCAGCTCGAATTCAACTGTCATTACCGACCCCGGCGCGCGACCATGGATTTCCTGCCCGGCCTCGCTGTAGTGGGTGGTATTGAGAATGCGTGAATTGCGGAATATGCCTGTGTAAAACGCTGCCGCCGCTTCTGCCTGATTATCAAACCACAGACAGGGGCTGATTTTGCTGTTGAGTTGCATGGTATTCCTCCGGGTAGCTTTCATCTGGGTAGCTTTCCTTTGGGTAGCTGTGCCCATGATCAGTATGACCCTGGCCAATCATAATCGCTTGGCAATCGCGCAAATCGACAGGCGGTGTCGCCATACAACTGCGTATCGGCGATGCCGTGATCGAAGGCACAGCCACCACACCCCGCTGCGGAGCGATCACCCGTGCCCAGCAAGATTTTTTCGCCGACAAAGGTTTTACCACCGACAGGTAGTAGGTGGTTTCACCACGATGATAATCCGTGTGGTATGACTCAACCCCCGCCGCCATCAGATTGGCAATCTCCGTGAATAATTCAGTGGTTCTGGGGTGGGATTGTTTGCCAGCATGGCAGGTTCCGCTGGTGGGCAGCCGGGAGTAACTGTTGCCCTATATCGTTGTTGCAGCACGTCTCTTTCATCACAAGCCCGTTCACGCTATTCTGCTGCAATCCGATGCTAACAGCATGGCTCACACAAACAGGGCAAGCAGGGAAGAGATAATGCCAGCAATCATCGAACAACCAGGTCGCACCCTTATCAGCAAGGCAGCCCGCGATCTACACAGCACCAACCTATCATCCCCACTCTGCCGACCTGCATTGCCCATGATCGGGGCAAGCAAATGCCTGGTGATGTGGCTGGTGCCATACCTTTTGGGAGTGAGGATTGCTGCAGCTAATACCTTTCTACTGGGTTTGCTCTTGAAACGTGGGAAATATCTGCATGGAAATCAAGAATCTGGACATTTTGAACGCAAGCAGAAACGTCCGGAAGGTATACCTTCTAATATTGTTAATGAGGTTGGGCATACCTCATTAACAGGCTGTTAGGGTGACTGTATGAGATTTTCATTAATTTTAACCCTGTTACTCTTCGTATCTTTTTCTTACGCAAATTCCGTTGCTTTTATGCCAACGCCAAGCAAACAAGTTTCGCTGAGTGAACTTAAACAAAGTGGCATGTACATTCATGACCATACCGATGAGTTGCTCTTTGTATTCCTTACTTACGAATTTTCTGCCTGTAAAGTCCAAAGCATTCACATACGGATTCGATTCGGGAAAAGTACTATATTTTCAACCACACTAGCCAATGAGTGGAGCTACCAATTTACTCTGTATAAAGAGCTAGCATCAGTGACTTCACTTGCAATTCGGTGCGACAAAGAAGGTCATTATGGAGAGTATGATGTCTATTTTATTCCATCGTTATCAGAGGCGTAGTCACCCTAACAAAAACATGTTGTCGCCTACGGCTGGGACAAACTTTGCTTCGCTCCGTTTGCCCCAAATGTAGGCGTTAGGGCTTGGCAAGGAAAAGCTAATGCAACTGTACTCGCACATTCTCGATCTTAGAATCAGTCATCCTGCGCTAGATCCAGATCTCGTGAGCCGGACGCTAGGTTTAGAACCTGAGCGAGTCTGGCGAGCAGGTGAGTCTCGAAAGACTCCGAAAGGTACAAAGTTAGAGGGCGTTTACCCTACAGGCTATTGGTCTACAAATCCGTTCTCCTATCGTTGGCGTGAATCTACTGATGCTCAAATCGAAGATGCATTAGAAGAGTTGGTCGCGTTTTTAGAGCCGCATTGCAGTTTTTTAAAGGAAATTAGTAAGGTTGGTACAGTCAGGGTTTGGGTGAGTTCCCAAAGCAACAGAAACTATGCTTTCGAGTTATCGCCAAGTTTGCTTGCCCGCTTGGCATCACTGGGGGCAACGCTGGCCCATGATGTGTATCAGTGAGCATGGGCCGGGCCCTAACAAACGGCTTCACCGGACAAATTTCCGCTGTCACCTTTTTTGCAAAAATACGCAAAAAAGTCGCCATCAAAAATTTGCTCGGTGAGCCGGGCGTTGGGCCGCACTGGAGAGCAATCGAAATGCCTAGATCGTTTGTCGAAATTCAAGTGTTCGTAGCTTCACCAAGCGACGTGCAGAAAGAGCGCGAGTTACTTGGAGCGGTAATTGATGAACTTAATCGAAATTGGAGCTCTACACTTGGTGTCCGTTTACGGCTGCTGAGGTGGGAGACTGACGTATACCCCGCTTTTGGGAGTGATCCGCAAGCCGTAATAAATGAACAAATTGGCGATGACTATGATGTATTCATCGGTATCTTGTGGGGACGATTCGGAACGCCTACATCAAGAGCTGAGTCTGGAACGATGGAAGAGTTCAAACGTGCCTTGAGTCGCAGGAAGGGCAGCTCATCAGGGCCAGAGATTATGGTCTATTTTAAGGATTCCCCGATTTCTCCGACTAAGATTGATCCAGATCAACTAATTAAAATTCGGCAATTTCGGGCGGATTTACCAGGAATTGGTGGACTCTACGCTGAATTTTCCGATGAACCAGGATTTGAGGCAGCATTACGTGCACATCTAGCGGCTATTGCCCGTAAATTTTCGTTACATCCAACTGGCAAAACGAGCGCGATAGATAGCGATGCCGAATTGCCCGTAGACGACGATGATGAGGACCTTGGTTACCTGGACTACATCGAAAGCTATGAAGCTCGTATGTCTGACATGACGGAGACGCTTAGTTCGATTTCTTCTGCCACCGAGAGGGTAGGCGCTGATTTTAATCAACGCACCGAGGAGACTCGAAAATTTACTGAATCAGAAGATCGATCCAATATCAGAACGGCAAAAAGTATTATCAAACGTGCTGCCGATGACATGAATGCCTACGGCAGACATTTGGAAGCTCAATTGCCGCTCCTTGCCGCGGCGCGTGAAGAGGCATTTACGGCGCTAACTAAGGCATTGGTGCTATATGGTGGATTTGGTGAAGTAAACGAAGGAAACCTTGCCGATCTTAGAAACAGCTTAGATGGCTTCAACGAAGCCACGGGTAATTCTAGACACAGTTTGGCGGGCTTGCGTAAGTCGATCGCTAGCATGTCAAGAATGACCGGGGATCTAAATCGAGCCAAGAAGTTTGTGGTTAGTATGCTAGACGAGATGGACTCTGAAATCGAGCGAGCACAAGTTGCTTCATCAAGCATCTTGGTATCGATTGATCAAATGATTAAGGCCTAGTCGTGGTGCGCCCAAAAAAATCGCTGCAGGTAACGTCTGACCCGCCGAAATTGGGGTCACAAGAAATTGGGGTCAGATCAGATTAAAATCCGTTGCTTCGGCAGCCGTTAATGGCGACGTTAGAATTTTCATTTATGAGCATCGAACAGAAACTTTATAATTCGGCGAGAGAGCTAATAGAGCGGCGCTATCCTAATGGTTGGGGTGGGGCTGCAGCAGTGGCTATCGAGGGTGGCAGTATTTTAACCAGCGTTGCTCCTGAGATTACAAATGAAGCTCTATCACTATGCATGGAGGTCGGTGCTCTACTTGAAGCAAATAAGCTGGAGAAGAGAGTTACTCATAGTTTGTGTATGTACAGAAAAAATGAGGAGAATGAATTTATCATTTTGTCTCCGTGTGGCATCTGTCAGGAACGCTTAATTTACTGGGGTGGCAATGTACAGGTAGCAATTACAAACCCTAACAATAAATTGGAGTTTCTCTCATTAAAACAACTTATGCCCCACCACTGGTCGCAAGTAAATGGCGCAGAATTTTAACAAACCGCTCAACACGAAGCCCAACCTTCGCTTCGTTCCGCGCATTCGCTACACTCATTTTGTGCGCTCCACTACGCTCTCGGTTGGGCTCGGGGAAATTGAGGTCAGATCAGATTAAAATCCATTGAACTATACAATACAGATCGCCAATAAACACACCATCGTCACCCCGCCGTATGCCCACCATCTGACAACAGGCAAGCGCCGTGGATATTGGCAGCGCGGTCAGAGGCAACATACAGAATCAGATCTGCCACCATCGCAGGCTCTGCCGGTGGGCGGACGGGGATAAACTGCTGTACCAGCTCCATATCCAGATCCTTGGGAAAGGCATCCGGGTTGCCCATCGGGGTGTTCATTCCGCCTGGGGCAACAGCATTGATGCGAATACCGGTTTTGATAAATTCCATCGCCATGGATTTGGTCATTTGCACCAGCCCCGCCTTGGTGGCGGTGTAGGGCACCAGGTATGACTCACCCACAAATGCGCCGGAAGATGCCACATTGACGATATTGCCCTGGCGCTCCAGCAGGTGGGGAATCGCTGCCTGGCACAACCAGAAAGGTGCTGACAGATTTACCGCAATAATTTTTTGCCACTGCGCTTCGGTGACATTGGCCATATGGCTGACATTGAGGATACCAGCCACATTGCACAGTACATCCAGCCCACCGCAACGCTGCACCGTATCGCTGACCAGTTGCTGGCAGGCATCGCGGGTATCGAGATCAATCACCGCAAAAAGAGGCTCGGCGCAACCCATACTGCGCAGCTGTGCCACTGTCTCTGCCAGGCTCTCGGCATTCACATCCGCCAGCGACAGTGTGGCGCCTGCTTTGCCAAAGGCGAAGGCAGTTTCACGCCCGAGGCCACCGCCTGCGCCGGTGATCAATACCACTTTTCCGTCGAAATTCTCCATTGCTACTTCTCCTGTCTTTGGTTTGTTATGTGATTGGCGTTGAACGCCACAATGCACCATTTAGAGCTTGCATCAGCGATGGCAATCGCCACCTTTGCTTATTATTTTTGAGGCTCAAGCTGAAATTCATAACATTGTAACCCTGCATCATGGGCCCAGAATTCTTGTGTATCGCTTTGTTTTGACGCCATCGAAAACCGCGCACATAACCTGTAGGAAAGCACATCAATGGATTCAAAACGATAGTCAGCCCCGGTCTGCGGATCGCGCGGCAAACTCTTCAGACGATGACCGTCTACCAGCACCAACAGATTGGCAGGCTGCTGTTTATATTTTCCCCAATACTCGCTCACCGCATCAGAAATGCGCCCCAGGTCTTCCACCCGGCGCTCATCAATCCGCAACTGTCTTTGCACACCGGGCGATCCCGACACATAAAATCCAGCTACAACAGCGGTTATCACTGCAACCGATGAAACTATGGCGGCTAATCTGTTTATGTTCATTGAGCCAGCACCTCGTCATCCTGTTGCATAACCCACAGGTAATAGGCAAAAACCGCTCCGGCAATCACTCCCACCACCAGCGCCTTGAGGATAAAGCGCACAGTGAGTTCACCGGAAAGCAGACTGTTCAGCAGATAAATAAGATCACCAACAATAATGCAGGCAGCGACCGCCAGCGTCAGGTAAGTGAGCCACTTGCGCATCGCGGATGTACGTTGCGTTGGATCATTGCGCAGTTGAGTGGCAAGTTTTGACGCGACAAACAGGAAAACCGGAAATGACACGAACAGGGCCGAAGTGGAAAATCGAATCTCTCTCCCGGTCCATTCCCAATATTCCACAACAGCCGGATCAGGGAATGCCATATTGATAAACTGGAAAAGCAGGTTACCCAGATTATAGGTGGCCAGATACAACATCCCGAACATTACCAGATACAAAAACGCATCCCGCGCCGATAAATGCGCTTTTGGCTTTGGAACAGGAATTGGAAAATCGACCGCTGCAAATGCCCCCAGCGCACTGGCCACCTGATCCTTGGGCCAACCGGCTTCAAGCAGCACTTTTTCTGTATCCGCTCTTGATGCGCCGCACAGCAGTGATTCTTTTACAAAGTTTGTTAGCGTTGTATCTGTCATTGCAGCGTCCTGAGTTTTCACTACATGAAATTAATCTTGAATAGGACTCTTTATGAAACCAAGCGTGCCTGAACTTTGCCGACCTAATGCCTGAGTCCGATCACTGCCGGCTCTACTCAACCACAAGTGCTTCGCTCTCTATTGCGCTCCAGCCAGCATATTCATGATCAGGCGGATCATGGTGTCCTTGTTGGCCGGGTCGGATTCCGCAACCAGCAGGGTCAGGGCCGCCAGCCCCACCGCGTTGATCACTGGATCGCCGCTGGTGGTCAGCAGGCGCTGATTGCGATTGAGAAAGTCGACAAACAAATAGGCGCCACTGCGTTTGTTGCCGTCGGAGAACGGGTGGTTCTTGACCACAAAATAGAGCAGATGGGCCGCCTTGGCCTCCACGGTGGGATAGGCGGGTTCGCCAAACACCGTCTGATCGAGATTGCCCAGCAGTGCATCGAAAGCATCGCCGCGCTCTTGGGCAAACAGCGCTGTAGCCTCGCCCCGATCAATCAATTCTGCTTTGAGGCTGGCCAGCGCGGCCCGGGCCTGCGCCACCGTGGGCAACTGGCCA
>LADM01000004.1 GCA_000961645.1 Gammaproteobacteria bacterium BRH_c0
GGAAGCCGTTTCACAGTTGCCCGTGGCACGACTTAAAAACTCGGCTCAGATGCTTATTCTCTAAAAATTCACATTCATAGGTCACTTGCATCTGATGATTTATCGTCTCCGATTCATCTCAGCAAGCGCCCACACGCATTGCCTGATCAACTTGTTAAAGAACGTTCGCTCTCTCAGAGCGGGCTGCGTATTCTATAGAACGCCGCCTTTTTGTCAACCCCAAAAGTGCACTTAATTTCCGCTGCCCTTCCCGAATCCCCCGCTGACTTTCAACCTTGCCGTCAGCAGAGGCGCGCATTCTAGCGACTCTCAACACCCTGTCAATCACCTTTTTCAAATATTCTGCAAATGACTAGTTTTTAAGGGTTTTATTATCGCTCACCAACTGCTGCGCAGAGTCAGCCTCCGGCAATCAGTCTGCAAATGGCAACTATACAAACTGCCTCATCAGCAATTTAAAAAAACGAATAGACCTATAGAGGAGAAATCATTGATGGACCTCGATCAATGATTAGCTGAATGGCCTGAAAAAATGGCCCTTATTTGTCGATTATGGCATTTCGCCAACAACAGCTGAGCCACCATGGCGCCAATCAACGCCAGCGTCATATCCCACTGGGCATCCCATATATCGCCCTGGGTACCGAGAAACTCCTGCGAGCTGTCTCCACCCCATACGGCAGATTGCCATTCGATAATTTCATAGAGGGCACTGAAAGCCAGACAGAAACAACATACCAGGAAAAAGAGCCAGGAGACGGTGCGGATTACCTGCAAGCGAATCAATATTTCTCGGGCAATGATGGCCGGTACAAACCCCTGCGCCAGATGGGCGAAACGATCGTAGTGATTTCGATCCAGATCAAGTGCCGCCGCAAACCAGTCGCCCAAGGGCACTCTGGCATAGGTGTAATGAGCACCCACCAGCAAAATCAGCGCATGTACAAATATCAGGTAATAGCAGAGCCGTGTCAGCGGGAAAGATCGCCGTGTGATCAGCAAAATTGCCAGGCCTATCCACACAGGCAGGGATTCCATCCACCAGATGAGTCTCTCGTGGGGATCAATACAGGACCAAGCGGCAACCGCGAGCAGCACCAGCAACAGACCAAGCAACTCGCGGCGGCTTGCCATTATTCACCCCAGCGGGGCAGGAGTGTCTGCTCAATGCCCAGCTGGTCGAGGATGCGAGCCACGATAAAATCCACCAGATCAAATACGGTTTGCGGCGACTGATAAAAGCCGGGGCTGGCGGGGAGGATGGTGACGCCGAGGCGCGCCAGCTTAAGTTGGTTTTCAAGGTGGATGGCCGAAACCGGTGTCTCCCGGGGAACGACAATTAACTGGCGCCGCTCCTTGATGGCCACATCGGCAGCACGCTCGATCAGATTATTGCTGGCACCATTGGCGATAGCCGCGATACAGCCGCCGCTGGCGGGGCAGATCACCATGGATGAGGGTGAAGCACTGCCCGAGGCCACCGGAGAGAACCAGTCATCGCGGGTAAAGAGCTGGATCTGGCCCGGATCGGCATCAAAGTTGGCAATAAGAAACTGCTCAAGGCGGTCATCCGCAGGCAATTCCAGCTCCGTTTCAGTCTCCACCACAATGCGTGCCGCACTGGACACCAGGAAGTAAACACGCACTCCTGCCTGCACCAGACAATCCAGCAGTCGCAGCCCGTAGGCCGCGCCCGAGGCCCCGGTCATTGCCAGTGTCACCGTGCGATGAAAGTCATCAGCCATCGGCTTCTCCTCTGAGTGCAGCCAGCAACCTGTTATGAAACCCCATAAACCCACCGTTACTCATCACTACAACATGCCCCCCCCCTTGCGCTGCCGCGAGGGTCTCGCTGACAAGTACATCTATATCAGCGACTACACTGGCAGGAACCGGGCTCTGCTCGCAAATTTCACCCAGCGACCAGCCGAGATTGTCCGGCTGGAACCACAGCACCTGATCGGCAGCCTGTGTTGCCGCCGCCAGTTGCGACTTGTGTGCGCCCAGCTTCATGGTGTTGGAGCGTGGCTCAATTACCGCAACGATTCTCTCGGCTCCAACACGTTTGCGCAAACCATCCAGGGTAGTGGCTATCGCTGTTGGATGGTGGGCAAAATCATCATAGACGTGAATGCCGTTGAACACACCCAGATTCTCCATGCGGCGCTTGACCCCCGTAAAGCGACACAAGGCTTCACAGGCTGTGGCGGGCCTGACCCCCACATGCCGGGCAGCAGCAATCGCAGCCAGCGCATTGTTGACATTATGGATACCGGTTTGCCCCCAGTGAATACGCCCTGCTTCTTCACCCTGGAAAAACACACTGAAGTCGCCGCCATCCTCACGACTGAGCTGCACCTGCCAATCACCCTCTTCTATACCGAGCTGAATTGTGGGCGTCCAGCAGCCGCGACTGATCACCGCCTGCAGACTGTCATCATTGCCTGGATAGATGATGCGTCCTTCAGCGGGAACAGTTCTCACCAGGTGGTGAAACTGGGTCTGAATGGCACCCAGATCGGCAAAGATATCAGCGTGATCGAACTCCAGGTTATTGAGTATCAGCGTGCGCGGGTGGTAGTGCAGAAACTTGGAGCGCTTGTCGAAAAACGCCGTGTCGTATTCATCTGCCTCCACCACAAAAAACGGCGTATCACCGGGACGTGCCGATACACCAAAATTGGCGGGCACTCCGCCGATCAAAAATCCTGGCGCCATACCGGCATACTCAAGAATCCAGGCCAGCATACTGGCTGTGGACGTCTTGCCATGGGTGCCCGCCACGGCCAGCACCCATTTGTCCTGCAGGAAATGCTCGCCGAGCCACTGCGGCCCGGAGGTATAGGCCAATCCCTTGTTGAGCATGTGCTCGACACAGGGATTGCCCCGTGACAATGCATTGCCCACCACCACAAGATCGGGTGCGGGGTCCAGCTGGGATGGCTCATAACCTTCAATCAGGTCTATACCCGCCTGTTCAAGCTGGGTGCTCATGGGTGGGTAGATATTGGCATCGGAACCGGTAACACGGTGACCCTCTGCTTTGGCAATCTGGGCCAGACTGCCCATAAAGGTGCCGCAAATACCGAGAATATGGATATGCATGATGACTCGTCGCGATTAAAAGCCGCGATTATGGCACCGCCCCACGCCCCGCACCAGACAAGCCTGAACACCGCTCATTCTGTGCATTGCGATGGCAATTCAAGTATCATTCGCGGCCTTTCCAGCACAGCCCCGAGGATGCAATGCCGAAGAAAAACGCCTTTTACGCCCAATCCGGTGGCGTTACTGCCGTGATCAATGCCAGCGCCTGTGGAGTTATCGAAACTGCGCGCCTTCACAAAGACAGGATCGGCAAGGTGTACGCGGGCAGAAACGGCATTATCGGCGCCCTGCGCGAAGAGTTGATCGACACCGGCAAGGAAAGCGCCAAGGCGATTGCCGGCCTCAAAACCACACCCTCCGGCGCCTTCGGCTCGTGCCGCTACAAACTCAAGAGCCTGGAAGAAAATCGCGCCGAGTACGAACGGCTTATCGAAGTCTTCAAGGCCCACAATATCGGTTACTTCTTCTACAACGGTGGCGGCGACTCAGCCGATACCTGCCTGAAAATATCGCAGCTGTCGGAAAAAATGGGCTACCCGATCCAGGCCATCCATATTCCCAAAACGGTCGACAACGACCTGCCCTTTACGGACAACTGCCCCGGCTTTGGCTCGGTCGCCAAGTATGTGGCGGTTTCCACCAAAGAAGCGAGCATGGATGTGGCCTCCATGTGCGAGACTTCAACCAAGGTGTTTATCCTTGAGGTGATGGGCCGCCATGCGGGCTGGATTGCTGCGGCGGGCGGGCTGGCTGCCGAACAGCAAGGTGATGCACCGCATATCATCCTGTTCCCGGAAATTGCCTTTTCCGAAGATAAATTCCTCAAAAAAGTCAAAGCCTCCGTCAAGCAAAACGGCTATTGCGTGATCGTGGCCTCGGAAGGTGCCCAGTACAAGGATGGCACACTGGTAGCCGCTTCGGCGCACACCGACGCCTTCGGCCACAAACAACTGGGAGGTGTAGCGCCCACGCTGGCATCGCTGATCAAGGACAAGCTTGGTTATAAATACCACTGGGCACTGGCGGATTACCTGCAGCGCTCGGCACGCCATATTGCTTCCGCCACGGATGTAGAACAGGCCTACGCAGTCGGCAAGGCTGCCGTGGAATATGCCCTCGCAGGCAAGAATGCAGTGATGGTGACCATCGAGCGCGGCACCGGCAAACGCTACAACTGGTCACTCGGCGAAGCGCCCTTGAGTAAAATCGCCAATGTCGAAAAGATGATGCCGCGGGACTTTATTACCGCCGACGGCTTTGGCATTACTGAAAAGGCGCAGCAATATCTGGCACCGCTGATCCAGGGAGAATCCTATCCGGAATACAGGAATGGCGTGCCGGTTTATACCAGGCTGAAGCTGGTACCGGTAGAGAAGAAGCTGGAAAAGAGTTTTAAAGTCTGACGTCTGACGCAAAAGCAGGTGCTCGTCTGACTGGATGCGTTAGCCTGGCCATCACATGCTTATAATCGCTCGGGCATATTGGCGTCAGACTTCCGGCGTCAGACGTCAGACTGCTCTCAAACTTCCAGCAAAAAAGTCACTGGCCCGTCATTGCAAAGCGACACTTTCATATCAGCGCCAAAGCGGCCGGTTTGTACAATGGCCACGCCCTTGCTGATACATTCGACGAAATAATCATAGAGTGCTTGCGCCTGCTGCGGCTCGGCCGCCGGGCTGAAACTGGGTCTCAAACCCTTGCGGGTATCCGCCGCGAGGGTGAACTGGGACACCACCAGGATACCGCCACCCGTATCCGCCAGGCTGCGGTTCATGCGCCCCTCGTCATCCGGAAATATACGGTAGTTGGCCACCCTGCTGGCCAGCTTTTCGCATTCATTGCGGCTATCACCGCGCTGAACACCCAGAAGCAGCAACACCCCCTGACCGATAGTGCCGACAATCTCGTCCTCCACCAGCACGGACGCTGCGCTCACCCGCTGCACCAGCCCCCGCATCAGCGAACTCTCAGCCTGCTGGCCATCGTATCGGTGGCACGCACCAGGGCATCGACAATCCCCGGCTCCGAGGAGGAGTGGCCCGCATCGCGGATAATATCCAGCTCAGCCCCGGGCCATACCTGAGCGAGGGCATAGGCCTGGTCGACGGGGCAGACCATGTCATAGCGCCCGTGAACCACAATGCCGGGAATGTCCGCCAGCCGCAGGGCTTCCTCAATGATCTGGTTGGGGCGAATAAACGCCTGATTGACAAAAAAATGCGCTTCGATACGCGCCAGCGCCAGGGCAAAACGGGGATTGGCAAAATGGTTCGCCACTGCTGATTGCGGCTGCAGTGTGGCGCACCGCCCCTCCCAGATTGACCAGGCCTTGGCAGCCGCCATGCGCTCAATCTCGTTATCACTGACCAGCTGGCGATGGTAGGCCTGCAGCATGTCACCGCGCTCGTCTGCACTGATGGGAGCAAGAAAATCCTGCCAGTAATCAGGAAAGACCTGGCTGGCGCCCCACTGGTAGAACCAGCGTATATCCTGATCGCGACACAGGAAAATACCGCGCAGCACCAGCCCCAACACCTGCTGCGGGTATGCCTGCGCATAGAGCAGGGCCAGGGTAGAACCCCAGGAGCCGCCGAACACCAGCCAGCGATCAATCCCCAGGTGCTGACGAATGATTTCCATGTCGGCCAGCAAACCCTGGGTATGATTGTTCTCCAGACTGGCATGAGGGCTGGAACGACCGCTGCCGCGCTGGTCAAACAGGATGATCCGGTAACGCTCTGGATCAAAAAAACTGCGATCCGCCTCCCGGCAGCCACCACCGGGACCGCCGTGGACAAATATCACGGGGATACCCTCCGCTGTGCCGCACTCCTCCACATAGAGCTGGTGGGGCGGATCAACGGCCAGGGTGTGGGTAGCATGGGGACGTATAAGGGGATAGAGGGTACGCATCAAAAACCTCAGAATGGATACCGGCAGAACGACGCCGGAATGTCTGCCAGTACTGGCAACACTTGCTGGTCTGGCATTAAATGATGGTTGCTATAGTACACCAGGCCACACAATGGCACGGCAGGAAAACAGTCACGACCACACAGGAGATCCATGATGGATGCCAACCTATTGCGCTGCCCCTGGAGCGACACTGATGCACTGTACCGCCACTACCACGACACTGAATGGGGAGTGCCCTGCTACGACGACCACAAGCTGTTTGAATTCCTGGTGCTGGAGAGCGCACAGGCGGGGCTGTCGTGGATTACGGTATTGCGCAAGCGGGACAATTACCGCAAGGCTTTTTCGGATTTTGACGCGCAAAAAGTCGCCCGCTACAACAACCGCAGCGTGGAGCGCCTGATGAAGAATGCAGGTATTGTGCGCAATCGCCAAAAAATAGAGGCGGCTATCAGCAATGCCCGCCTCTTCCTTGAGATTCAGGGCGAGCATGGCAGTTTTGCCAATTACTTCTGGCAATTTTCCGACGGCAAGCCCGTGGTGAACCATTTCCACACCATGCAAGAGGTTCCCGCCACCACTGCGCTGTCAGACACCATCAGCAAGGATATGAAGAAGCGCGGCTTTCGGTTTTTTGGTTCAACCATTTGCTACGCCCACATGCAGGCCGTGGGGATGGTGAACGACCACCTGGTGAGCTGCTTCAGGCACAGGGATCTGTTGTAAACCGCGAGCATAAAAAAACCCGGCAAAATCGCCGGGTTTTTTTATGAGTGTTGCGCTTTCAGCATCGCAGGTTGTTACACAACCTAGGACTTCTGACTGCGCTTGCGCTCGTTCTCGGTGAGAAGCTTCTTGCGGATACGAATATGCTTGGGGGTCACCTCAACCAGCTCGTCGCTTTCGATAAACTCCAGCGCCTGCTCAAGGGTATGGCGTATCGGCGGTGACAGCACGAGGTTTTCGTCGGTGCCGGCAGCGCGAATATTGGTGAGCTGCTTGGCCTTGGTGGGGTTCACCGGCAGGTCATTATTGCGCGAGTGAATGCCAATCACCTGGCCTTCGTAGACATTGTCACCATGACTGGCAAACAAACGGCCACGATCCTGCAGATTGAACAGGGCGTAAGCCAGGGTTTTGCCCTTGATCATCGACACCAGCACACCGTTCTGCCGCTTGGCCATGGGCCCCTGCTTGACCGGGCCGTAGTGGTCAAAAATGCTGGTCATCACACCACTGCCCGCTGTCAGGGTCAGGAACTGGGAGCGGAAACCGATCAGACCGCGGGAGGGAATCAGGTAATCAAGACGCACGCGCCCCTTGCCGTCCGGTTCCATGTTGGTGAGATCGCCGCGCCGCAGGCCCATCTCTTCCATGATGGCACCCTGGTGCTGTTCTTCGACGTCGATTACCACCTGCTCGAAGGGTTCATGCATCTCGCCGTCCACTTCCTTCTGGATCACTTCCGGGCGCGATACGCCCAGCTCGAAACCTTCGCGGCGCATATTCTCGATCAGTACCGACAGGTGCAGCTCGCCCCGTCCGGATACGATGAATTTCTCGGGGCTTTCGCCCGGAGTCACCCGCAGGGCCACGTTGTGGATCAGCTCCTGCTCAAGGCGATCCTTGATATTCCGCGAGGTGACATACTTGCCATCCTGCCCGGCAAAAGGCGAATCGTTGACCTGGAACGTCATGCTCACGGTGGGTTCGTCCACCGTCAGGGGAGGCAGGGCCTCGACCTTTTCGGGGTTGCACAGGGTGTCGGAAATATTGAGCCCGGCAATGCCGGTGATACAGACGATATCGCCCGCCTCGGCGCGCGCCACTTCAACACGCTCCAGACCGTGATAACCCATTACCTGCAGGATACGTGCGCGGCGGGTCTGGCCATCGGCACCCACCACCACCACATTGTCATTGCTCTTGAGCGCGCCGCGGGCAATGCGGCCAATACCGATAACACCCACATAGCTGTTGTAATCCAGGGCGCTGATCTGCATCTGGAACGGGCCATCGGTGTTGACCGGCGGCGGTGACACCTTGTTGATCACCATTTCGAACAGGGGCGTCATATCCTCCTGCATGGTGTCCACTTCATATCCGGCCACACCGTTCAGAGCCGACGCGTAGATAATCGGGAAATCAAGCTGCTCTTCGCTGGCACCCAGACTGTCAAAAAGGTCAAACACCTGATCGATCACCCAGTGGGGGCGCGCGCTCGGGCGGTCGACCTTGTTGATCACCACGATAGGCTTGAGACCGCGCTCAAAGGCCTTCGCCGTGACAAAACGGGTCTGGGGCATTGGCCCATCCACGGCATCGACCAGCAGCAGCACCGAATCCACCATGGACAGCACCCGCTCCACTTCGCCGCCAAAGTCGGCGTGCCCGGGGGTATCCACAATATTGATGCGATAGCCGTTCCACTCAATGGCCGTATTTTTGGCCAGAATGGTAATGCCGCGCTCACGCTCCTGGTCATTGGAGTCCATGATGCGCTCCGCCCCCTGATCCTTGCGGCTCAGAGTGCCTGACTGCTGGAGAAGTTTGTCCACGAGAGTGGTTTTGCCATGGTCTACGTGGGCAATAATGGCAATATTGCGGAGGTTAGTGATACTCATTGGGGGGCTACATAGTGAAAAGAGGGGCGGATTATAGAGATAGCAGGCAGTGAAGTCACATCTATATTGCGTGACCTCACCGCACAAGCCAATTACCATCTGCCGATTGCCCGCTGTGGGCTTCGGGCCGACACTGATCAACAGGTGTCAGTGATCTCTTGCGGCAGCACCAATGGTTAACACCCCCATTACATGGATTTGGTATAGCAGGCGTTTGCTGCACTGGGGCAGGCTGCCAAAACAACCGAAACTATGACTTGCCACTCGCTGGCCGGTACACCGAAATATTGGTAAACCCTTTATCCAGCAGCGCCTCACCGTGCAGACGGCTCATAATGCCGCGATCGCAATACAGCATATAGTTGCGGCCCGTATCCAGGGTGGGGAAAACCCGCTCAAGTTCAAAGAAGGGTACTGCCCTGACCTCGGTGCCACCCGTTTCCAGTGCTTTATCTTCTATCTCCGCAGGATGGCGAATATCGAGGATGACAGCGCCGGGCTGGGGCGTAGCGAAGATTTCCACACCCTCCCCCGCCGTCAACTCTTCGGTCAGCAGATTGTCGATGGTTTCGGTGCGGCGACTGGAGATTGCCTGCTCGAGAATCGCGAAATCAAAGTTTTCCTCTTCTCGCACCACCCGCTCGCGCTTGGCCCGAGTCTTCGGCTTGACCGAAATCACACCACAGTACTCGGGCATGCGGGCCGCGAACTGCTCGGTGCCGATGAGCCTGGCGATATCGATGATTGCGCCCTTGTCCATCACCGCCAGCGGTCGCAGGGTCAACATGTCCGACACCTCGTCGATCACCCTGAGGTTGGCAAGGGTCTGGCTCGACACCTGGGCCACGCTCTCTCCGGTGACAATGGCACCGGCCTGCATTGACGCCGCCACGCGATTGGCGGCACGGATCATCATGCGCTTGAGCACCACCCCCATGTGGCTGTTGTCGACCTTCTCGAGAATTTCCCCCACCACCCCCTCGAAAGGCACAGTCACGAACAGCACCCGGTGACTGGCGCCATAGCGATCCCACAGGTAATGGGCTACTTCCTTGACACCCAGCTCGTGGGCACGCCCTCCCAGATTGAAGAAGCAAAAGTGGGTGAGGAGCCCCCGCTTCATGGTCAGATAGCTGGCCACGGTGGAATCGAAGCCACCGGAAATCAGCGACAGCACACTGTCCTGGGAACCGAGGGGGAAACCACCCAGTCCCGGACGGGTATCCTGGACCAGAAATACGTGCTCGCCGCGTATCTCAATGGGGACGACAACATCCGGATCGCGCATTTTTACCCCGGCGGTATTACCGGCCATGAACAGGCCGGCGCCCACATGGCGCTCCACATCCATGGAGCTGAACTCGTGGGTGCCGCCACGCCGCACCCGCACACAAAAGGTCTTGCCCGCCAAACGCTCCTGCCAGCTGGCCATTGCCAGGTCGCGGATATCATCCAGGGTTGTCAGCGGGTAATTGTCCACTCTTGAGAATTTGGCAATACCCGGGGTGGAAGCCAGCACCGTCGCGATGGCTTCCGCCAGCTCTTCGCCGCCCTCTGGCGCCGACACCTCCAGCTTTTCCCAATCCCGCTGCACCTCGATACGAGCATCAATCGGTTTGAGCAGGCGCCGCAGGTTGTCCCGCAACTGGCGGATAAGGCGCTTGCGCACCGGGCTGCTTTTGATGGTGATCTCGGGGAACAACTTGATGACAAAATGCATGGAACAGGTAATCACAGGTGGCAAAAGGTCGCTCAGTATAACCCGCCAGTCGAGCCAGCTGCATTTGACTGGCCGACAACCACACCCGGTGAGGGAGCATCTGTACCAAGTCGACGCATTAAGGCACAATGGCGCTGCTGGCCAACAGTCTCGCCCCAAAATGGGGCTTTTGCATTTTTCAAGCCCTTTTCTGGTGCGACAATCCGTCAACTGGAAGAAGAATGCGCCTCCCCCTTGCGGACAAAACCGGCTAAATCTTCATGGCATAACATTTGCTTGTCTCTCTGAGTCGAACTTGTAGAGCCATAATAAGTGGCAATGTAAGAGCACACGAACAACCGAACCCCTTTTTGGAGAATACACATGTCAGAAAAAACGTTGACGCTTATCAAAGATAACGACGCCCGCTGGGTAGACCTGCGCTTTACCGACACCAAGGGCAAGGAGCATCATGTCACCATCCCCGCCAGGTACGTTGACGAAGATTTTTTCACTACCGGCCAGATGTTTGATGGCTCGTCCATCTCCGGCTGGAAAGGCATCAACGAATCCGACATGATCCTGATGCCCGACGACGAAGCATCCATCGTCGACCCCTTCTTCGACGAAGCCACTGTGATCGTCCGTTGCAACATCGTCGACCCCGCCACCATGCAGGGCTACGACCGCGATCCACGCTCCATTGCCCAGCGCGCCGAGGAATACCTGAAGTCAACCGGCCTGGGCGACACCGCCTTCTTTGGCCCGGAACCCGAATTTTTCGTGTTTGACGAAGTGCATTTTGGCACCGACATGTCAGGCTCGTTCGTCAAGATCAGTTCCGAAGAAGCCTCCTGGTCTTCCGGCGAGAAGTTTGTCGACGGCAACATGGGCCACCGCCCCCGCGTCAAGGGTGGCTATTTCCCCGTTCCCCCCGTTGACTCACTGCACGACCTGCGCGGCGCAATGTGTGGCGCCATGGAGCAGATGGGTCTGGATGTCGAGGTTCACCACCACGAAGTGGCCAATGCCGGCCAGTGTGAAATCGGTGTCAAGTTCAACACCCTGATGAAGAAAGCTGACGAAGTGCAGATCCTCAAGTACTGCGTGCACAATGTCGCCCACGCCTATGGCAAAACTGCCACCTTCATGCCCAAGCCCATCGTAGGCGACAACGGTTCCGGCATGCACGTTCACCAGTCCTTCTGGAAAGATGGCGTCAACCAGTTTGCTGGTGACGGCTATGCGGGCCTGTCCGAGACTGCCCTCTACTACATCGGCGGTATCATCAAGCACGCCAAGGCCCTCAACGCCTTCACCAACCCGGGCACCAACTCCTACAAGCGTCTGATTCCCGGTTTTGAAGCCCCTGTGATGCTGGCCTATTCGGCCCGCAACCGCTCTGCTTCCATCCGCATTCCCTACGTTGCGTCACCCAAGGGCAAGCGCATCGAAGCCCGCTTCCCCGATCCGATTGCCAACCCCTACCTGGCCTTCGCCGCCATGCTGATGGCGGGCCTTGACGGCGTGCAGAACAAGATCCACCCCGGCGATGCCGCCGACAAGGATCTCTACGATCTGCCCGCCGAAGAAGCGGCAGCGATTCCACAAGTCTGTGGCAGCCTGCGCGAAGCCCTCAGCAACCTCGACAAGGATCGCGAGTTCCTGACACGCGGCGGTGTCTTCAGCGATGACTATATCGATGCCTACATCGGACTGAAAATGGAAGAAGTCTACAAAGTGGAACACACCACTCACCCGCTGGAGTTTGAACTCTACTACAGCGTGTAAGCCTCTGCAGGCACACCCAAGCCCGTCATTCCAGGGAATGACGGGCTTTTTATTTTGTCCAAGGGGTATTACTCTAGCGTGAACCGTCAAGGATCCGGACAATGAAACTGCTTCATCATCTGCCTGCCTGCCTTCTGCTCGCGACCCTCGCCATCACTGCCACAGGCGCTGTTGGGGAGGTTTACAAGGTGGTGGATGAGTCCGGCAGAGTGACCTACACCGACAAACCACCCGCATCGAACCGGGCTGAAAAAGTTGAGCTGCCAAGGGTCAATACCCAGCTGAGTGTTGAAGTACCCGCCAAGCCCGACGAAGATTCAGAGCCTCCTGGTTCTGGTGGCGGCTACGACAGGGTCGAAATCCTCCAACCCCGCAATGGCGCTTCAATCCCCCCCGGGCAGCTGGATGTTGTCATCCAGGTCGATATCGTCCCTGAGCTACAGCCCAATCACCTGGTGTCCTTCCTTTTCGACGGCAAACCTGTCGCCAAACCCGCATCAGCCACCAGCATCCGTGTCGACAATCTTGAGCGCGGAGCGCACCGGATTGAAGCAACGATAGTGGACGAGCGGGGCATCAAGGTGGCAAGCAGCCAGGCAACTACCATCTACGTTCATCGCGCATCCAAACTGATCAATCCGGGCTCCTCGACTGGCAAATAGCGCACAGCCCTTTTGCGCGCTACGCACCAATCTGGTGCTCGCACTCCTGCATTCCTATACACTCTGCCACTGATACCTGCACCAGGGTCCGGATGCGCTCTCTTTCTCTTGGCCCAATACTTGCTAATACTTAAATAATGGCACCAAAGAGTGCCACAACGCACCCAGCTGGCAACCAGACAGCTACACCTTGTCTGTACGGATAAAAAGCAATGAATCAGGAAGTAAACGCCCACCTGCTACTGGACAGCCTCAGCACCGTTGTGCTGGTCCTGGACGACAGCCTCCTGATCCAGTATCTCAACCCGGCCGCTGAAGCCCTCTTTGCCGCCAGCGCGGCGCGTCTGTGTGGCGCCAGTGCAGCCGCATTGTTTTCCGGTATGGAAAACCGCATTGATGCCCTCTATCACGCCCTCAAGAATGGCAACCCCTTCACGGAGCGCAAGGCAGCGCTGTCGCTCCCCGATCAAAGCCAGGTGGTGGTTGATTACTTTGTTACGCCCATTGCCAGCAAAGGTGAGAAATTACTGCTTATCGAGATGCAACCTATGGACAGGATCATGCGCATAGACAGGGAAGAAGCCCTGATTTCGGCCCACGACACATCGCGCAATCTGATCAGGGGGCTAGCCCACGAGATCAAAAATCCCCTGGGGGGAATTCAGGGCGCAGCACAACTGCTGGCAGCGGAACTGGACAGCGACGAGCTGCAGGAATACACCGGCATCATCACCACCGAAGTGGAGCGCCTGCGCAAGTTGGTGGATCGCCTGCTGGGGCCCAACAAGCCGGCCAAATTTGCCCCGGTCAATATTCACGAAGTCACCGAGCATGTGGCGATGCTGATTGAGGCGGAAACCCAGGGCGAACTGCCCATCGTGCGCGACTATGACCCCAGCATTCCCGAACTGGCCGGGGACAAGGAACAGCTTATCCAGGCGACACTCAACGTGATGCGCAACGCCATGCAATCCCTCAAGGCGGCTGGCATCATTGGCCGCGGCGGAGTCATCCGTCTGCGCACCCGCATCCAGCGCCACTTCACCATCGGCAAGGATCACCACAAGGTCGTCTGCCGCCTCGATATTATCGACAACGGCCCCGGCATCCCTGCTGATATCAGCGAGCGCATTTTCTACCCGATGATCAGTGGCCGTGCGGAAGGCAGCGGCCTGGGCCTGCCCATCGCCCAGTCGGCCATTAATCTCCACCGCGGCCTGATCGAATGCGACTCTCGTCAGGGTTACACCCAATTTTCCATCTACCTACCGATTGACTGTGATCATGACCAATAAAGCCTCTGTATGGGTTGTCGATGACGACCACTCCATCCGCTGGGTGATGGAAAAAGCCCTCAGCCGCCACAACTTTGCGGTGCGCTGCTATGAAAATGCCAACAGCCTGCTGGAAAGCCTCGAAACCGAGCGCCCCGAAGTTATCATCAGCGATATCCGTATGCCCGGCACCAGCGGACTGGAACTGCTGAAGATGATTCACAGCGAGTCGCCGGATATCCCCATTATCATCACCACCGCGCACTCCGATCTCGACAGTGCCGTGGCCGCCTATCAGGGGGGGGCGTTCGAGTACCTGCCCAAGCCCTTTGATATCGACGAGCTGGTGTCTGTGACTCAGCGAGCCGTTACCTTCAGCCGCGAACAGCAGCAGCCGCCGCCCAGCGACGCACCGCTTGTCCACGCCGACATCATCGGCGAGGCCCCGGCCATGCAGGAGGTGTTTCGCGCCATTGGCCGCCTCTCGAAGTCGAATATCACCGTGCTGATCAACGGCGAATCAGGCACTGGCAAGGAGCTGGTGGCGCGAGCGCTGCACCGTCACAGCCCGCGGGCGCAGTTTCCCTTTATCGCCCTCAATATGGCGGCCATTCCCCATGATTTGATTGAATCGGAACTGTTCGGCCACGAAAAAGGCGCTTTTACCGGCGCCAACCAGCGGCGGCCTGGGCGCTTCGAACAGGCCAACGGCGGCACCCTCTTCCTCGACGAAATCGGCGATATGCCTTCGGAAGCCCAGACCCGCCTGTTGCGGGTACTGGCCGATGGCGAGTTCTACCGGGTGGGTGGCCACACCCCGGTGAAAGTCAATGTGCGCATCATCGCCGCCACCCACCAGAATCTGGAAGTGCTGGTCACCGCCCACCGGTTCCGCGAGGATCTGTTCCACCGTCTCAATGTCATTCGCGTTCATCTGCCGCGCCTGGCAGATCGCAAGGAGGATATCCCGCGCCTGATACAGTATTTCCTCACCCAGTCCGCCAGGGATCTGGAAGTGGAGTCCAAGGTGGTTACCAAGGACGCCGAGCGCTACCTCTCCAACCTGCCCTGGCCCGGCAATGTCCGCCAGCTGGAAAACACCTGCCGCTGGCTGACCGTGATGGCTTCGGGACGGGAGATACTGCTGTCCGACCTGCCACCGGAACTGATGGATGAAAAGGAAGCCCGCCCCCCGGTCTCCGATCACTGGGAGCAGAGTTTGCAAAGCTGGGCGAGGACCGAGCTGGAAGCAGGACACGAGAAAATTCTCGACTCAGCCCTGCCGACTTTCGAGCGTGTGATGATAGAAGTTGCCCTGGAAAAAACCGGCGGCCGCAAGAAAGAGGCGGCAGAACTGCTGGGCTGGGGCCGTAACACCCTCACCCGCAAACTCAAGGAGCTGAATATGACCCAGAGCGACGACGAAGACTGACATCCCTGCGCCATAAAAAAACCCGCATCTTCACAGTGCGGGTTTTTTATGGCCGGAGGTCATGCGCAATCAGTGGGTACCGGCTTCTGCTTTTTCGCTGGCCTGGGCATTGGCGTTGGCCACGGCCTGCTGGAACAGCGCATCAAAATTGATCGGCGGCAACATCAGGGCGGGGAAGGTGCCCTTGGTCACCACGCTGTCGATGGTTTCCCGCGCATAGGGGAAGAGGATGTTGGGGCACTGGGTGTTGAGGATGCCGGCCAGTTGCTGCTCGTTCAGCCCCTTGACGAAAAATACCCCCGCCTGCTGAATTTCGGCCAGGTAAAGCGTGTCGTCGTCATCCTTCACGGTGATAGTGATACTCAGCACCACTTCGTAGTGATTGTCGTCCAGCTTGGCAATTTTGGTGCCCAGGTCCTGGCTGACCTTGGGCTTCCACTGGCGGGTAAAGGATTTTGCTCCCAGGGGAGATTCAAAAGAGAGATCCTTCAGGTAGATGCGCTGTACGGAAAACTCGATCCCGTTGCCGGCGTTATTGTCCGCTGCAACCTCTGGCTCGTTGGTTTGCTCTGTCATGTCTGAAAACCTTTGTCGGTTGTTATTGAATGGGCTGCTCCCCATTCACTTAATGGTGATTGAGGATGAATAAATCAAGGCCAAAGGACAAAATGATCAATCAGCGGCTCTTGACCAGGGGCAAGCCCTGGCCAGACCACTCCGCCATACCGCCTTGCAGACGGCGCACGTTGAAACCGGCCTGGCGCAGCTTTTTGCCCGCAGCACCGGCCTGCTGGCCCATCTTGTCGGTGACGACAATCAACTTGCTGCGGTGTTTTTCCAGCTCACTGATACGGCTGTCGAGTTTGGTGGCGGGCAGATTGATGGCCCCGGTAATATGGCCCTCATTGAATTCCTTGCTGTCGCGAATGTCCACCAGCACACCCTCGCCACTGTTCACTAGGCGGGTGACTTCATTGGAAGAAATCGGCTTGCCGCCCTTGAGGCGCTCACTGAAGGCAAATCCATAGATCAGCAGCACCAGGATGCTGACCAGAACCCACTGTTCACTGATAAAAATAAAAAAATCCACACTTTACCCCTCGGCTGCGGCACTGCTGGCAACAGCAATACCCTAGATGTGCTGAACCTGGTCAATTTCGTATTCCAGCGGACCGGATGGGGTGCTGATAACGACAACATCTCCCACTTCCTTGCCAATAAGACCGCGGGCAATGGGCGACTGGTAGGAAATCTTGCCGGCCTTGATATCGGCCTCGTCGTCACCGACGATCTTGTAGGATTTGGATTCGCCGCTCTCGACATTGACGATATCCACGGTGACGCCGAATATCACCTTGTCACCGGCTGGGATCTTGGTGATATCGATGACCTGGGAATAACTGAGTTTGCCCTCGATTTCCTGAATGCGGCCTTCGGCAAAACTCTGCTGGTCGCGGGCGGCATGGTACTCGGCGTTTTCCTTGAGATCGCCGTGGGCCCGAGCTTCGGCAATTGCCTGGACAATGCGCGGGCGCTCAACGCGTTTGAGCTGGTCGAGTTCCTGGCGCAGTTTCTCTGCACCTTCGACTGTCATCGGTATCTTGTTCATGACGCTGTGGTTCCATTCATTATGGTTTTATGCAGATCCTGGAGCTTGCGCACCTTGAATTCGCTGCCATGGGCCAGGGCCTGGCAAACAGCATTGCCACCTGCCAGGGTCGTGGTGTAGTACACGCCGTTCGATTCCGCGGTGGAGCGGATGGTGGAAGAGTCGGCAATGGCCTGGCGCCCCTCGGTGGTATTGAGGATCAGCTGGATTCTGCCATTCTTGATCATATCAACGATATGGGGCCGCCCTTCCTTGACCTTGTTGACCACTTCCACTTCGATACCGGCAGCGCGCAGCACGTCGGCGGTACCGCGGGTTGCCACCAGGGAAAACCCCTGGGCAACAAGCTGGCCAGCGACCTGGGCGACACCGGCCTTGTCCGGCTCACGGACACTGATAAAAGCAGTGCCCTTGACGGGGATCTCATCGCTGGCACCCAGCTGCGCCTTGGCGTAGGCCTCGGCAAAGGTATCGCCCACCCCCATCACCTCGCCGGTGGACTTCATCTCCGGGCCGAGGATCGGGTCGATGCCCGGGAACTTGTTGAAGGGGAATACCGCTTCCTTGACGCTGAAGTAAGTGGGCACGATCTCCGTGGTGAAGCCCTGGGAGTCGAGGGTCTTGCCGGCCATGCAGCGGGCGGCAATTTTGGCCAGCGAGGTGCCGATGCACTTCGATACGAAGGGCACAGTGCGGGATGCCCGCGGGTTCACCTCAATCACATAGGTTTTGCCATCCTGCCAGGCCAGCTGGACATTCATCAGGCCCACCACGTTGAGCTCAACCGCCATTTGCCTGACGATCTCGCGCATCTCGTTCTGAATGTCTGCGGGCAGGCTGTAGGGCGGCAGCGAACAGGCGGAGTCACCGGAGTGAATGCCCGCCTGCTCGATGTGCTGCATGATGGCGCCGATCACCACCTGCTTGCCATCCGACACCGCATCGATATCCACCTCAATGGCGGACGACAGGAAGTAGTCGAGCAGCACCGGTGAGTCTTCCGACACCTGCACCGCTTCGCGCATGTAGCGCAGCAGTTCATCCTCGCCGTAGACAATCTCCATGGCGCGGCCACCCAGCACGTAGGAGGGTCGCACTACCAGGGGATAGCCTATCTGGCGCGCCTTCTCGATAGCGGCATCTGCCGAGCGAACCGTGGCATTGGGCGGCTGTAGCAGCCCCAGCTTGTCGATCATTTGCTGGAAGCGCTCGCGATCTTCGGCGCGATCAATGGCATCAGGGGTTGTGCCGATAATGGGCACCCCGGCCTTTTCCAGGGCGCGGGCGAGTTTCAGCGGCGTCTGGCCGCCGAACTGGACAATCACGCCGACGGGTTTCTCGACATGGACGATTTCAAGCACATCCTCCAGAGTCACTGATTCGAAATACAGGCGGTCGGAGGTGTCGTAATCGGTGGAAACAGTTTCCGGGTTGCAGTTGACCATGATGGTCTCGTAGCCATCCTCGCGCATGGCCAGCGCCGCGTGTACGCAGCAGTAGTCGAATTCAATGCCCTGGCCAATGCGGTTGGGACCACCGCCGAGCACCAGAATCTTCTGGCGGTCGGAGGGATTGGACTCACACTCCTCCTCGTAGGTGGAGTACATGTAGGCGGTGGCCGTGGAAAACTCCGCCGCACAGGTATCGACGCGCTTGTACACGGGGCGCAGATTGTCGGCGTGACGGCGTTCACGCACCGCCGCCTCGGTGGTGCCCAGCAGAGTGGCAATACGCTTGTCGGCAAAGCCCTTGCGCTTGAGCTGATACAGGCGAGCCTTGTCCAGATCGGCCAGGGTGCGGCCTTCGAGGCTGGTTTCTTCATTGATCAGGTCCTGGATTTGCACCAGGAACCAGGGGTCGATGTTGGTAATACGCTGGATATCCTCCAGGCGCATACCGACGCGGAAGGCATCCGCCACATACCAAATGCGGTCAGACCCCGCCTCGGCGATCTGCTCGTAGATAAAGCTTGCCGCGTTGTCACTATCCAGATCCACATGGGGGTCGAGACCGGATACGCCCACCTCGAGGCCGCGCAGGGCTTTTTGCAGGGATTCCTGGAAAGTGCGGCCAATCGCCATCACCTCACCCACAGACTTCATCTGGGTGGTGAGCTTGGCGTTGGCAGTGGCGAACTTTTCGAAGGCGAAGCGCGGCACCTTGGTGACCACGTAGTCGATGCTGGGCTCGAAGGACGCCGGCGTCGCACCGCCGGTGATTTCGTTCTGCAATTCATCCAGGGTATAACCCACCGCCAGCTTGGCGGCCACCTTGGCAATGGGGAAACCGGTGGCCTTGGAGGCCAGGGCCGAGGAGCGCGACACCCGCGGATTCATCTCGATCACCACCAGACGGCCATCAGCTGGGTTGACCGCAAACTGCACGTTGGAACCGCCGGTCTCGACACCGATCTCGCGCAACACCTTGATGGAGGCGTCGCGCATGATCTGGTATTCCTTGTCCGTCAAGGTCTGGGCCGGTGCCACGGTGATGGAATCGCCGGTATGGATACCCATGGGGTCAAAGTTTTCGATGGAGCAGACGATGATGCAGTTGTCGTTTCTGTCCCGCACCACCTCCATCTCGTACTCTTTCCAGCCGATCAGTGATTCGTCGATCAGCAGTTCCTTGGTGGGCGACAGATCGAGGCCGCGCTTGCAGATTTCCTCGAACTCCTCGCGGTTGTAGGCAATGCCGCCACCGGAGCCGCCCATGGTGAAGGACGGGCGAATAATGCAGGGGTAGCCAAACTGGTCTGGCACCTGGAGGGCTTCTTCAAGGCTGTGGACAATCACCGCCCGGGCAGTTTCCAAACCAATCGCTTTCATGGCCTGGTCGAAGCGCTGGCGGTCTTCAGCCTTGTCGATAGCATCGGCATCGGCGCCGATCATCTGCACACCAAACTTTTCCAGCACACCTTCGCGGGCCAGATCCAGGGCGCAGTTCAGCGCCGTCTGGCCGCCCATGGTGGGCAGCAGCGCATCGGGGCGCTCCTTGTCGATAATGGCGGCGACCGTGCGCCATTCCACGGGTTCGATATAGGTGGCATCCGCCATGGCCGGATCGGTCATGATGGTGGCCGGATTGGAGTTCACCAGTATCACCCGGTAGCCCTCTTCCCGCAGGGCCTTGCAGGCCTGGGCGCCGGAGTAATCGAACTCGCAGGCCTGACCGATAACAATGGGGCCTGCGCCGAGGATGAGGATGCTTTTGATGTCTGTGCGTTTTGGCATTTCGTATTAACCGTCAGATTTTTTTGAGTTGCACGTTGCACGTTTCACGTTGCACGTAAAGGCGAGGAGCTTTGGTGCTCGACCCGTGTTACGTGAAACGTGAAACTCATTGCACTATCGCGGGCCATCAGCCCTGAACTCACGCTGTACCCTTGCGCGCCAACATGAGTTCCACAAAATGATCAAACAACGGCGCCGCATCCCGTGGCCCGGGGCTTGCCTCAGGATGCCCCTGAAAGCTGAAAGCCGGTTTGTCGGTGCGGTGAATGCCCTGCAGGCTGCCGTCAAAGAGTGAACGGTGGGTGGTGCGAATTGTGGAAGGCAAGGTACTTTCATCCACCGCAAAACCGTGGTTCTGGCTGGTGATCAGTACGGTCTTGTCATCCAGGTTCTGCACCGGATGGTTGGCGCCGTGGTGGCCGAACTTCATCTTGACTGTTTTCGCGCCGGAGGCGAGCGCCAGCAACTGGTGGCCAAGGCAGATGCCGAACACGGGGATATCCGTCTCAAGAAAGGCGCGAATGGCAGCGATGGCGTAATCGCAAGGCTCGGGGTCGCCGGGGCCATTGGAGAGGAAGATGCCGTCGGGATTCATCGCCAGCACTTCGCTGGCAGGCGTTTGCGCTGGCACCACAGTCAGGTCGCAACCGCGATCCACCAGCATGCGCAGGATGTTGCGTTTGACGCCAAAGTCGTAGGCCACCACCTTGAAGCGACCGGTTTGCGGCTTGCTGTGGCCACCGCCCAGCGCCCACGACCCCTCGTTCCAGGGGTAGACACTGGCAGCGCTGACTTCCTTCGCCAGGTCCATACCCTTGAGCCCGGCAAAGCCCCTGGCGTGGGCAATGGCTTCAGCCTCATTCACTTCACCAGCCATCAGGCAGCCATTCTGGGCGCCTTTCTCGCGCAGGATGCGGGTCAACTTGCGGGTGTCGATATCGGCAATGCCGATAATATTGCGCTCGCGTAAATAGCCGTCGAGGGTCTTCTGGCTACGGAAATTGCTGGCCACCAGCGGCAAATCGCGGATCACCAGACCCGCCGCCCAGACACTGCCGGACTCTTCATCTTCGCTGTTGACGCCGGTATTGCCGATATGGGGATAGGTGAGGGTCACTATTTGACGGGCGTAGGACGGATCGGTGAGTATTTCCTGATAGCCGGTCATTGATGTATTGAAAACCACTTCACCGCTGGAAATACCATCAGCACCAATGGCTATACCCCGGAACAGGGTCCCGTCTTCAAGCGCAAGCAAAGCGGGCCGACTATTATCGGATTTCAACACATACTCCTTACATTTGGACAGGGACAACAAGAACGCTGGCGGCAGCCTGACAACAAAAAAGCAGGTTGCAAAAAAACGAGATGAATGACTGGATTCATCTCGTTTTTTAAGGATTCTGGATCATGCGCCTCACTCGGGAATCAGGCCCTGACAAGCGGCCAAAACCTGAGGAGCGATTGTAGGGGATCAACCCGGGTGTGTCCACCCTGTATTGCCCTGCCCGGCGGGATTAACCCAGGGGCAGATCACTTGATTCCCAACACATCCTGCATATCGAACATGCCCTGCTGGCGATCGGCAAGCCAGTGTGCTGCCCGCACGGCACCGCGGGCAAAGGACATGCGGCTTGAGGCCTTGTGGGTGATTTCGACGCGCTCGCCATCGGCGGCAAATGTCACAGTGTGATCGCCGACAATATCGCCGGCCCGCACCGTGGCAAAGCCGATGGTTTGCCGGTCGCGGGCACCGGTAATCCCCTCGCGCCCGTAAACCGCCACCTGCTTCAGATCGCGACCCAGGGCGCTGGCCACTACTTCACCCATGCTCAGGGCAGTGCCGGATGGCGCATCGACCTTGTGGCGGTGATGGGCTTCGTAGATTTCGATATCAACGTCATCCCCCAACACCCGCGCCGCCATATCGAGCAGCTTGAAACACAGGTTGACGCCGGTGCTGAAGTTGGAGGACATGCAGATCGGCGTCTTTTCAGCCGCAGCCTGGATGCGGGCTTTCTGTTCGGCTGAAAAGCCCGTGGTGCCCAGCACCAGGCCCTTGCCATGGGCCGCACACAACTCCACATTGACAATGGACGATGTCGGCACGCTGAAATCAATCAGCACATCGAAGTCATCGATGACCGCCGCCAGATCTCCGCTGACTGTCACCCCGTTGCGACCAAGACCGGCCAGCTCGCCCGCATCGGCCCCGACCAGCGAGCTGTCGGGGCGTTCAATCGCTGCGGCCAGCTGCAGTTCGGAATGATTGGTAATGGCTTCGACAAGCGTCTTGCCCATGCGTCCGGCTGCACCGGTCACCGCGATTCTGATCATGCTGATTCCTGTCATTTTATGATGTGAGATGTGAGATGAGAGACGTCTCTCATCTCACATTCCCTTACATTGTAAAGCCGTCAAAGAACTTTTTGACACCTTCAAACCAGCTGGTTTGGCGGGGGGAATTTTTCTGTCCGCCCAGGTCAGTATGAAATTCAGCCAGCAACTCCTTCTGACGGGCACTGAGATTGACCGGCGTTTCCACCACCACCCGGCACAGCAGGTCGCCAAGGCCACCGCCGCGTACACTGGGCACGCCCTTGCCGCGCAACCTGAAGAGGCGGCCCGTCTGGGTTTCAGGCGGCACTTTCAGCTTGACCTTGCCCGACAGGGTGGGCACTTCGAGCTCGCCACCCAGTGCTGCATCGACAAAACTGATGGGCACTTCGCAATAGAGATTGCGGCCATCGCGCTGGAAGATATCGTGTTCGCGCACCATGATCTGCACATAGAGATCGCCGGGCGGACCACCGGTAGTACCCGCTTCGCCTTCACCGGCAAGGCGAATGCGGTCGCCGTTATCGACGCCTGGCGGCACTTTCACAGACAGGTTTTTGACCTCTTCACGGCGACCCTGACCGTGACAGCTACCGCAGGGGTCAGTGATCAGCACCCCGCGACCGCGGCATTTCGGGCAGGTTTGCTGCACCGAGAAAAAACCCTGGGACATGCGCACCTGACCAACACCGCCGCAGGTGCCACAGGTGGACGGCTGGGTTCCCTTGCGGGCGCCGCTGCCATCACAGACTTCGCAGCTCACCAGGCTGGGCACGCGGATGGTGGTGGTGACACCCCGCACTGCTTCCTCCAGGTCGAGCTCGAGGTTGTAGCGCAGGTCAGAACCCCGCGCCGGGCCGCCGCGACTGCGACCACCACCGCCGAAAATATCGCCAAATACATCGCCGAAAATATCGCTGAAACCACCGGCACCACCCTGACCACCAGCGCCATTGCCGAGACCTTCATGACCAAAGCGGTCGTAGGCGGCGCGCTTTTCGGCATTGGAGAGCACTTCATAGGCCTCGGAGGCTTCCTTGAATTTGTCCTCGGCATCGTGGTCGTCGGAATTGCGGTCGGGGTGGTATTTCATCGCCACCCGCCGGTAAGACTTCTTGATGTCAGCCTCAGAGGCGCCCCTATCGACGCCCAGTATTTCGTAGTAATCCCGTTTAGCCATTCGGTGTTCCCAGCCTGAAATGCAAAAAAGAGGTATCAAACCTCTTGGTAGGGGAGATGTTCAACGGGAAACGGGAGACGGGGCGCAACCCACGTCTCCCGTTTCCCGTCTCACATCTCACACATAAGGTTTACTTTTTGTCCGCGTCCTTCACTTCCTCGAACTCGGCATCAACCACATCCTCGGCGGTCTGAGCGTTTTCGCCAGCGTCGCCTGCGCCTGGATTTTCAGCCTGGGCCTGTTCGGCGTAGAGCTTCTGGGCCAGGTTCGCAGAGGCTTCCGACAGCTTGCCGGTGGCCGCTTCAATGGCGTCTTTGTCGTCACTTTTCAGCGCTTCTTCGACGTCCTTGATGGCGGCTTCGATGGCGGTCTTCTCCTCTTCGGATGCCTTGTCGCCTGCATCGGCCAGGGTTTTGCTGACGGCGTGAACCAGGCTGTCAGCGGCGTTGCGGGCGTGAACGAGGTCTTCGAACTTCTTGTCTTCCGCCGCATTGGCCTCGGCATCGCGCACCATTTGTTCAATCTCTTCGTCCGACAGCCCGGAAGAGGCCTTGATGACGATGGACTGTTCCTTGCCGGTGGCCTTGTCCTTGGCAGACACGTGCAGAATACCGTTGGCGTCGATGTTGAAGGTCACTTCGATCTGCGGCAGGCCGCGCGGCGCCGGGGGAATATCCGCGAGGTCAAAGCGGCCCAGGGATTTATTCTGGGACGCCTGTTTGCGCTCGCCCTGTACCACATGAATGGTCACGGCAGTCTGGTTGTCATCGGCGGTGGAGAACACCTGGGACTTCTTGGTGGGGATGGTGGTGTTCTTCTCGATCAGCGGAGTGGCGATACCGCCCATGGTTTCGATACCCAGGGACAGGGGCGTCACATCCAGCAGCAGCACATCTTTCACATCACCGGACAACACGGCGGCCTGGAGGGCGGCGCCTACTGCCACAGCTTCGTCGGGGTTGACGTCCTTGCGGGGCTCCTTGCCGAAGAAATCCGTCACCTTTTGCTGTACCAGGGGCATGCGGGTCTGGCCGCCAACGAGGATAATCTCGTCGATCTGGGCAGTGGTCTTGCCGGCATCCTGAAGAGCCAGCTTGAGCGGCTCCAGGGAGCGATTGACCAGGGATTCCACCAGGGATTCCAGCTTGGAGCGGGTCAGCTTGACGACCAAGTGCTTGGGACCGGTAGCATCGGCAGTGATATAGGGCAGATTCACTTCGGTCTGCTGGCTGGAAGACAGCTCGATCTTGGCCTTTTCAGCCGCTTCCTTGAGGCGCTGCATGGCCAGGGCGTCGCCCTTCAGGTCAATGGTGTTTTCCTTCTTGAACTCATCGGCCAGGTAGTTGATGAGGGTCATGTCGAAGTCTTCGCCACCGAGGAAGGTGTCACCATTGGTGGAGAGCACTTCAAATTGCTTCTCACCATCCACATCGGCGATCTCGATGATGGAGATATCGAAGGTGCCACCACCCAGGTCATAGACGGCAATCACACGGTCACCACCGGCCTTGTCCATGCCGTAGGCCAGGGCCGCAGCGGTGGGCTCATTGATGATGCGCTTGACGTCGAGACCGGCGATACGACCGGCATCCTTGGTGGCCTGGCGCTGGGAATCGTTGAAGTAGGCAGGCACGGTGATCACCGCTTCGGTGACCGCTTCGCCGAGGTAATCCTCAGCGGTTTTCTTCATCTTCTTCAGCACTTCGGCAGAAATCTGCGGCGGGGCTTTCTTGTCGCCTTTGACATCCACCCAGGCATCGCCATTGTCGGCCTTGATGATCTTGTAGGGCACCATGCCGATGTCCTTCTGGACCACAGAGTCGTCGAAGCGACGGCCAATCAGACGCTTGATGGCGTAGAGAGTATTGTGGGGGTTGGTTACCGACTGGCGCTTGGCCGCCTGGCCCACCAGAATCTCGCCGTCTTCGGTAAACGCCACGATGGAGGGCGTGGTGCGCGTGCCCTCGGCATTTTCGATAACGCGGGCCTTGCCACCTTCCAGCACTGCCACGCAGGAGTTGGTGGTCCCCAGGTCAATTCCAATTATCTTTCCCATTCCAGTTTCTCCACAAAGAGTTTCAGGTTGCTTGTTGGCTATATTGGTGCAGTACGGAATTTTTCAAGGCCGGACTGCAAATTTCAGGGCTCCAGGGGCACTTTTGCCAGCGGGGAGCACGACTATCAGGCGCCCTTGGCGACCACCACCATGGCGGGCCGCACCAGGCGGCCATTGAGCTGGTAGCCTTTTTGCAGCACCTCAATGACCGTATTGGCCGCAACACCGGGGATTGGCGCCGTGGCCACCGCTTCGTGCAGCTCGGGATTGAAGGGCTGGTCCTTGGGGTCGATGCGCTCCACATTGAAACGGCGCAGCACATCGAGCAGGTTCTTGAGGGTCAGATCGACCCCTTCTGCCACGGTGGTAAATGTCTCGTCACTGCGGTCGATGGCGGCCACCGCGCGCTCCAGGTTATCCACTACCGGCACCAGATCGCCGACAAACTTGTCGAGGGCGAACTTGTGGGCATTCTCCACATCGCGGTCGGTGCGACGGCGCAGGTTTTGCATTTCGGCATGGGCCAGCAGTAAATTTTCTTTGAGGCTGTCTATTTCGGCCTGCAGGCTGGGCGCACTGTCAGCGGCGCGAATTTCCTCGGCGGCAATGGCCGCCTCATCAACGGGGGCCTGCCCTTCAGTGGCTGGTTGTGGCTGCTCTTCCGGCAAACTGTCTTTATCGTGATGCTGTTGATCTTCAGTGGACACGCTGGCACTCCATAGGTTTTGGCGAATAGTTGCAATATTGGGTCGCCCCGCGATTATTCAAGGGCAACCTGTCTGTTAACCCCGCCACAGTTCCGGTATAAATGACGCTGGAACCAAATCCCAAAACGGGCACCCATCGCTGGCAACCACTTCTTTTGCTTCAGGACATATCATCTTTGCTGACATCCCTGACCATCAAAAACTTTACCCTGGTTGAGCACCTGGATATGGAGTTCAGCCCCGGTATGACCACCATCACCGGCGAGACCGGGGCGGGCAAGTCCCTGGTGCTGGACGCCCTCGGCATGGCCCTGGGTGATCGCGGCGACACCGATCGCATCCGCGCCGGAGCCGATCGCGCCGAAGTCAGCGCGGTGTTCGCCATCGACAACAACCCCCTTGCCTCAGTCTGGCTGGCAGACAACGATCTGGCACAAGGCAGCGAATGCCTGATGCGCCGCATTATCACCAGCGAAGGCCGCTCGCGGGGCTTTATCAACGGCCAGCCCGCCACCATGCAGCAGCTCCAGCAACTGGGGGAGCTGATGATCGACATTCACAGCCAGCACGAGCATCAGTCGCTGCTCAAGCGCGACACCCACCGCCGCCTGCTGGATCTGTTCGCCGATGGCGAGGCCCTCGCCAGCGAGGTCAACCAGCGGTATCGCGACTGGCATGGAGTCAGGCAGCGCCTCGAGGACCTGGAAAGCCACGCTGACGATATTGAGGCCAGACGGGTGCTGTTGCAGTTCCAGGCAGAAGAACTCGACGCCCTGGCCCTGGGCGAAAACGAACTGGCGGAACTGGAAAAGGAGCAGCATCTGCTGGCTAACGCCGAACATATCCTGCGCGACAGCCATGCCGCCCTCACCCTCTGTCGCGATGGCGAGCAGGGGGATGCCCGCACCCTGCTGGGACAGGCGCTGCACCTGCTGCAGGTGCAGCCGGATAAAACTACCTACCTGACCGAGGCGGAAAACCTGCTCGATTCGGCACTGATCCAGCTCGACGAAGCAGCACGCGAAATACAGCGCCACATCGACAGCTTCGACCTCAACCCCGAGCGCCTGCTGGAGGTGGAAGAGCGCCTCAGCCTTGTCTACCAGCTGGCCCGCAAACACCGGGTCAAGCCCGATGCCCTCGCCGAACTGCACCGCCAGCTGCGCGAGGAGCTCGAGAATCTCAGCGCTGGCCAGGGTGGCATCGAGGGATTGCGCCAGCAGGAAGCAACGCTGGAAAAGGCGCTAAGCGCGTCAGAAAGCAAACTCAGCGCCCTGCGCAAGTCAGCCGCCAAGCGCTTTGCCGAGGCCGTGAATCAGCAGCTGGCGAGCCTCGCCATGGCCAGCGCCAGCCTGCTGGTTGACCTCGCTCCCACCGGCACACACAGCCCGCAAGGGCGTGAAGTCGTTGAATTCAAGCTCAGCACCAACCCCGGCCAGCCCCACCGCCCGCTGATCAGGATTGCTTCCGGCGGCGAACTGTCGCGCATCAGCCTGGCCATTCAGGTGGTGGCGGCACGCCATACGGATATTCCCACCCTGGTGTTTGACGAAGTCGATGTGGGTATTGGCGGTGCAGTGGCGGAGGTGGTGGGCCGCCTGCTGCGTCAGCTCGGCGAGAAAGGCCAGGTGATCTGCGTAACCCACCTGCCCCAGGTGGCCAGCTGCGCCCACCAGCATATGCTGGCCAGCAAACACAGCAACGGCGCGGTGGCACAGAGCCAGCTTGTGGCGTTGACGCCGGAACAGCGGGTGGATGAGATCGCGCGCATGCTGGGCGGTGCCACCATTACGGCCAACACCCGCGCCAGCGCCGGGGAAATGCTCAAACTGTCGAGGGAGTAAATTGCTCGCGCAGATATGCAGTGGGCAAAGGTGCCACTATTTTGACTTTGTTGACTTCAGCGGCTTCACATACAGCACCAGGCTGTGACCCACCACTTCATAACCCCTTTCGGCAGCGATGCTGGTTTGCAGGCTTTCGATTTCATCGCTGTGAAACTCAATCACCTCACCAGTGGCTGTGCACACCATGTGATCGTGGTGTTCGCCGTGGTCAATTTCGTAGACGGCGGGACCGCTGTCAAAATTGTGCCGCTCCACCAACCCGGCTGACTCAAACTGGGTCAGCACCCGGTATACCGTGGCAATGCCCACATCTTCGCCCGCTTCGAGCAGTGAGCGGTAAACATCTTCCGCTGTGAGGTGACGCTGCTCGGCATTTTCGAGGATCTGGAGAATCTTTACCCTGGGAAGGGTCACCTTGAGCCCCGCCTTGCGCAGCTCCTGATTTTCACCGGCCATTGTCTGACGCCCCTTCTCTCTGATCTATCGAGCAGGTATTATCCACCTTCGCACCGGATACTGGAACCCCATGATGCCATCACGACTTGCTCTAGCCCTGCTGTTCAGCCTGACCCTGGTGTCCGGTTGTTCCTATTTTCAATTTCCCGGCATACACCGGGTCGAAGTGCAGCAAGGCAATATCATCACCCAGGACATGGTCAACCAGCTGCGCCCCGGCATGACCAAGTCCCAGGTGCGCTTTATCATGGGCACCCCGCTGGTGGCTGACAGCTTTCACCAAAACCGCTGGGATTATTACTACAGCGTCAAGAAATCCAATGACGAGCTGAAGCGTGAACAGGTCACCGTTTACTTTTCCGAGGGCAAGCTGACCAATATCCGCGGCGACTATGCCCCCGCAGGGGCCAGCACCAAGGCAGAGGACAAGCCGGACAGTGAGCAGAGTGAAGAGTAATTTGCCACCCGGGATTTGTCCCTGAAGCCTTATTTCCCCCTGTTTTTATCAGCCACAAAAATGCCCGCCAATTGGCGGGCATTTTTATTCATTTCACTGTTATCCCATCTGCGCGAGCACTTCGCCCACAAAGGGCTGATGGGTGGTAATGCCGCCATCCACGGAAAACAGTTGGCCGGTGACGAAGCTAGCATCATCGGAAGCGAGAAATACCACTGCGCCAGCGATATCATCCGGACGGCCAAGTCGGGGCAACAGGGTATGCCGTTCGAGCATCTCAAGGGTTGCCTCTGGCAGCATTTCCCTGGCCAGGGGAGTTACGATCATCCCCGGCAGGATGGCGTTGCAACGCACATTCTGCTTGCCAAACTGGGCAGCTACGTTGCGGGTCAGGCTGTTGATGGCCGCCTTGGAGGAGGAGTAGGCAGGATTGAACACATCCCCCAGGATGGAGGTCCCGGAACTGGTATTGATGACGGAACCGCCACCCCCCTTCACCATCACCGGCACACAGTGCTTGATCATCAGCATGGTGCCACGGGTGTTGACGGTGTAGGCGCGATCCCACACTTCCGCCGTCAACTCAGCGATGGGACCATCGGCGGCCATCTGGGCGATACGGGTATCGGCGGCATTGTTGTGCAGAATGTCGATGCGACCGTAGCGCTCAACCACGGCAGCGGCGAGACCGCGAATGCTCTCTTCGTCCACCAGATCGAGGCGGTAGGCAAAGGCGTCGCCGCCATTGTCGCAGATATCCTTTGCCACCTTGGTGGCGCCGTCGATATTGATATCCGCCAGCACCACTTTGGCGCCCGCTGCGGCCAGGGCGCGAGCGCAGGCTTCACCGATATTGGCGCCGGAGCCACTGACAATGGCTACCCGGCCTTCAAGTTTTTTGCTGTCCATGGATTCACTCTTTATGGGTTATTCACAGGAGGGTTATGAAAAGCCCCTGTACAACCTGCTGCACGCCACTCGTTACAAGTCTGCGGAACAGATTGTCAGGGGCCGTCAGTGTGGGCCCGGGTTCGCCAGCCGGCAACCGGTACCGTTTGATCAGGCACCCAATAGCGCTTTCCAGGTATCCAGATCTTCGCCTGCAGTGAAGAAGCGTTCGTTCATGGGCAAGCCCTTCTGGCCCCACTGGTCATAATTGGCGACCCAGGCCTGCATGCCGTAAATCACCCAGCGGCGGTATTGCTCAAAGATCTCGTCGACACCGGGCACACCCTCAAGACCGCGCGCCAACAGGCACTCCCGGTAGTGCTTGAGCAGATCGCGCTCGGAGGAGCGGCGCTGTTCGATGGAAAGCGCACCGACAGTGAAGTAAGTCAGGTCGCGCCAGGGACGCCCCTTGCGCACCAGTTGCCAATCCATCCACATGCGCTCGCCACTGGGCAGCTTGTAGGTGTTGCCCTGATGGCAATCGCCGAGATTGATGCAGTAAGGGTGATTGCGGGAGTGTTCCCACTCCGCCAGGGCATCGTAGGCGCGCTGCAGTTTGCCGGGGTCGTCGAGATAGTGCTGGGGCAGGATGGCGCGGACGGTGGGACTCTCCAGGTTCAGATCGATCCATTTCTGCATGATGCGGATCTGGTCGTTGTCGATGGGAGTGGCCATGGACACCGGCAGCCAGGGCTGATCCAGCAGCGGACTGTTCCACAGATCGCTGTGCATATGGGCCATGCCTTCGAGGGCGCTGGCGACACCATCGACACCCACATCATCGAGGCTGAAGCCGAATGTTCCGCCGCGCAGGGTCAGGTCTTCGAGGATGATTACACCGTGGCCCTTGCCATCGTCATCCCAGTCGGCGTAGTAACAGGTCGGCACTGGCACCGTCATCCTGTCGCCGAGAAAATGATAAAACTGGGCTTCCAGCAGGCAGATATCGACATCATCAAAACCACCGGAAAAATTCGACTTGAGACACATTTGCTCAGGCAGACCGGCAGCCTTGCCAGCCTGGTTGAAGTGCAGCTTCATGCGCAGTTTGGAGGTGTGGCTGTCGATGTATTGCAGCTCTTCCATGGCCTCCACCACCACGCCCGGGTACTTGTTTTGCAGCGCACTGGTGAGCCACTGGGGGGTCACTTCATCCTTGCTCCAGGGCAATTTGCCGGTGCGGGCCGGATAGGGACGCGGGACAATGGGCGGTGACCTGACTTCTACTACCATGATGCTTCTCCTGCAATCTGCATAATCTTATAAAGTGGATAGAGGGCAACAGCTCGTTGCTCGCGTCGCCCTGTAAAGGAAGTGTTGGCGCTGTCGGCAAGGACAGGAAAATCGCGGGCAGGGTAAAATCCCCATCTCATTAAGTCAATTGTATTAATGGCAGAGAATGTTTACTCTGCATACAATAAGAGTCAGTGGCCCCGGGCTTGATTATCGGCCCCATTGCCGGGTAACTTAGCCGGTCGTGACTTAAATTCCACATTTCCGGTTATTAACCACCGCCTTGTTGAGAGCCAGCCAGACCGATGACAGAGCACCTAAACCACAAGAATAAAGAACGCGGCAACAAGAAGAGCTCCTTCAACATGCACTCCAAGGGCGCGCAAAAATTGATGCTGACCGCCGAGCGCCTGTTTGGTGAACGGGGAATTGATGCCGTCTCCCTGCGTCAGATTGTTAGTGCTGCGGGCCAGGCCAACAGCTCGGCGGTACAGCACCATTTCGGCACCAAGGAAGGGCTGATCCAGGCAGTCTACGATATGCGCCTGCCGGAACTGGATATCGGCCGCAAGCGCCGACTCGACGCCGCCCGCGACAGCAACGGTAATGTGTCGGTGCCACAACTGCTGGTGGCGCTGTATATGCCGATAGTGGAGGATTACGATGAAGTGGCACAAAAAAGTTGTGCCCTGTTCAGCTCGCGCCTGATGCAGGAGGATATCAACAACCACCCCTACTACAGCACCAAGGTGCCGCAGCCCGCTTATGACGAAATCATCCAGCGTATGGGCGCACACTTCAGCTATCTGCCCCATGAGGTGTTGCTGGTGCGCATGCGCCTGGCATCGGAACTGTTCTTTGGCGCCCTCGGCGAGTGGCATCGCCTGAGTCACATGCAGACATCACCCTATCCGGCGCCCGAGCCATTCTGGAATGAAGCCCTGCAGGCCATCGAAGCGCTTTTCAGGTTGCCCTACACAGGCACCAGCTGGCGCGCCACTGCAACCAGTTGACCCTTGTTAACGAGGCTAGCCGATAACGGCGAGAGCCCGGTGCGGCACTATTGAACCTGCGTCCAGATCCAGAAGGGAATCCTCAGCCGCGCTCCCGACGGGATTTTTCTGCGCGCTGCTTGCGCACTTCCTTGGGGTCCGCCTGCAGCGGGCGGTAAATCTCCACCCGGTCGCCGGGCCCAAGCACGTACTCCGCCGGGGCTGCCAGGCCCTTGGAACCGAGCGCCTGGCCAAAAATGCCCATCGGCGACTCGCTGATATCTTCGCCGGGAAATTCATTGGCGATATTCGACAGCGACACCGCCTGCAGGGCCGTGGTGCCGGGGCGCACCTTGAGACTCACCAGCTTTTGCTTGTGGGGCAGCGCAAAGGCCACCTCGACATTGATCAGGTCTTCGGTACTATTCACTGTTGATTCCTGTTGAGTACTTTTGCCATTCACGATTTTTTGCCATAAACCGCAGCGGCGCGGCCAGTCAGCGCCGCCACCAGATTGTTCGCCACTCCGGCAAACAGACTGGTAGCGGCAACCCCCATCAGCCCGCTGTTGGCCTCAAATTCCAGATTAAGGCTTACCTTGCAGGCCTGTGGCGACAGCGCCTTGAACAACCAGGTGCCGCGCAACTGCTTGAAAGGGCCGCTATGGAGCTGCATGGCGATTTCTTCGCAGGGCTTGAGACTGTTACGGGTGGTAAAGCTGTAGCTCACGCCCTTCTTGCGCAAATCCAGCCGCGCCACCATAAAGTCTTCGCCGCGCTCAAGTATCTCGGCGCCGCAACAACCGTCCATATAGGCGGGGTAACTCGCCACATCGTTGACCAGATTGTACATTTCTTCGGCGGAATGCAGCACCAGGGCGCTGCGCTGAATCGCAGTCAACATATCAGGCAAACTTGTTGTAGAGGCCAAACACAAAGATCACTCCGATCGCCAGGGGTGACACGTAACGCAGCAGCCAGTGCCAGATCGCCAGCAACAATGGGCTGGTATCACTCAGGGCTTCCTTGGCCTGATCCCGCTTCATCACCCAACCGGCAAACAGAGCGATCAACAGGCCAATCAGCGGCAACATCACGCTGGCAGTGACAAAATCCATCACGTCAAAAAAGGTATTGCCTGCAATGGTGTAATCCTTCCACAGATTGAAGGACAGTACCGTACCGATCCCCAGCAGCCAGCACAGCGTGCCCAGCAGCAGGTTGGCCGATACCCGGTTGAAGCCCAGCGACTCAATGAGCCAGGCAACACCCGGTTCAATCAGGGAAATCGACGAGCTCCAGGCGGCGATGGTTACCAGTACAAAAAACAGGGTGCCAAAAAACAGGCCGCCCGGCATGTTGCCAAAAATCACCGGCAGGGTCTGGAACATCAGGCTGGGACCGGCGTCGGGCGCCATACCCGGCGTCGCAAATACCATGGGGAAAATTGCCATCCCCGCCATCAGTGCCACCAGGGTGTCGAGAAAGGCAATGGTCACCACAGTGCGGCCGATGGGCGCGCCCTCCGGCATATAGGCGCCGTAGGCCATGATGGCACCCATCCCCAGGCTGAGGCTGAAAAAGGCATGGCCCAAAGCCTCCAGCACACCATCCCAACTCAGGCTCTCATAGCGGAAACTGAACAGAAAACGCGCACCGGCGGCAAAATCGCCGGTATTGACGGCGTAGAGGATCAGCGCCACCAGCAGGACAAACAGCATCGGCATCATGACTCGCGCAGCAACCCCAAGCCCCCGGGTTACACCGCCGATCACCACCCCCATGGTCAATATCATAAAAGCCGTCTGACACAGCAACAGCTGCTGCGGATCGGCCAGCAAGGCGGAAAACCTGGCCGCCGACTCCTTGCCCGTGGCGCCCTGCAAACTGCCGCTGGCCATCTCCACCACGTAATTGAGCGCCCAACCGGCAATCACCCCGTAATAGGACAGAATCAACAACCCGACCACCACACCCAGCCAGCCAATGCTGCGCCACAGGGGATGCGCCCCCGCCTCCCGGACGAGATGGTTCATGGTGTTGATGGGACTCATGCCGCCCCGGCGACCGAGCATCACCTCGGCCATCATCACCGGCACACCCACCAGCAAAATGCACCCCAGGTATATCAATACAAAGGCACCACCACCGTTTTCTCCGGCGATATAGGGGAATTTCCAGATATTGCCCAGCCCCACCGCCGACCCTGTCGCCGCCAGGATAAACGTCCAGCGGCTCGCCCAGGTTCCGTGCAGGCGCCTGTTTCCATCGACCATGGTTCAACCTCGGGATTTTCCCGGATTGTACTCTGTGGCTTACAGCAACAAAACCGCCAGCACAGTAGGAACTCCAACCCGCAGCCCGTATAATCGCGCCATGTCGACCAAATCCAAAAAACAGAACTCCGGCTCCACCACCATCGCCCTCAACAAACGCGCCCGCCACGACTACTTCATCGAAGAGAAGTTTGAGGCCGGGCTCGCCCTGAAAGGCTGGGAAGTAAAGAGTCTGCGAGCGGGCAAAGCCCAGCTCACGGACAGCTATGTCTTTTTCAAGGATGGCGAAGCCTGGCTGCTCAACGCCCTGATCACCCCTCTCGACACCGCCTCCACCCACTTTGTCACCGAGCCGACCCGCTACCGCAAGCTGCTGCTCAACAGGCGCGAACTTGACAAGATTGCCGGTGCTGTCCAGCAAAAGGGCTACACCTGTGTCGCCACTGCCCTGTACTGGAAAAAACACATGGTGAAGTGCGAAATCGCCCTCGCCAAAGGCAAGGCCGAATACGACAAGCGCGACACCGAAAAAGAGCGCGACTGGCAGCGTCAGAAGCAACGCATCCTGCGCCACTCTTGAGCAGCAGATCGACAACCCGACCCGATCCCCACTTGAAATGTGCTAGACTGGCCCCCATCTAACGGATACCCCATTCTGTTTTAAGGGTTATTCACAGGATGAATGTTGACCGGGTCGTTACCGCTCAACAGAAACACCAGGGGGCGTTTTGGATTCGACGCCGGTTACAAAACCCAAGGTGCATGCCGAGATGGCGACGAATCTCGTAAATCCAGAGTCGCAAACCTATAGTTGCCAACGACGACAACTACGCACTCGCTGCTTAAACACCAGTAGAGTGCCGCCTGACCGGAGCCGTGCTTATGCGTCCGGAGCTGAATCTCCCTCGGGGGTGAAAGCGCTCAGACGTCGACCTTCATAAGATCGCAACAAAGCTCGTCCGGGGCAGCGTTGTTAAAACCTTACCGGAATCGCAGTTGGTCTTCCCTGCCTGTCGGGTAGCCTGCTGTTAAATTCAAAGACGGGATAAGCATGTAGAGCCGCGGGCGGAGGACTGGCGGACAGGGGTTCAACTCCCCTCGCCTCCACCACTTCAACATCTAAAGACGTCTCAGGACGTCTTTTTTTGTGTCTAAAATCAGGCATTTAGCCTATTTATTGTCTATAGCCGTCTCAAGAGATCTACTGTGATCCACCACCTTTTGTATTCCATATTGTATTCCAAACTCAAAGCGTGTATTTTTTGGAATACAAAGGACATTTCGGGATACCCATGGGGCGCACGACAACCAGACTTACTGACCGACAGCTTCAGGTGGCCAAACCCAAGGAAAAGGACTATGTCCTATCTGACGGCGACGGCCTACAGCTGCGCATCAGGACAAATGGCTCCCGGCTGTGGAACATCAGCTACCAGCACCCCTCCACGAAGAAAAGGGTCAACATGGGGCTGGGAACATACCCTGAAATATCTCTTGCACTTGCCAGGAAGCTGACCATTGAGGCCAGGGAACTGCTCGCCCAAGGGATTGACCTTAAAACCCACAGAGACCAAAGCAATCTCCAAAAGAAAGCCATTCATGGAAATTCTTTTGAGAAAGTGGCCAAAGAATGGCTTGCGCTAAAGGAACACTCCATTACCCCTGGACATGCTGAAGATATCTGGCGCTCCCTAGAACGCTATATCTTGCCCAAACTGGGTAACACCCCTGTCGCTCAGATAACAGCGCCACTCGTCATTGGCATCCTCAAACCCATTGAAGCCAAAGGAAATCTGGAAACCGTCAAGCGGCTAACCCAGCGCCTCAACGAGGTTATGACCTATGCCGTGAATGGCGGAATGGTTCTTGCGAATCCGCTAAGCGGTATCAAAGCGAATTTCAGGAAGCCGAAGAAGGAACATCTCGCGACATTGAAACCCCAGGAGCTTCCAGATTTGATGGTAGCCATCGCAAATGCCAGTATCAGACGAGTAACGCGCGCCCTGATCGAGTGGCAACTTCACACAATGACTCGCCCATCGGAAGCAGCCGGAACCCGGTGGGATGAAATAGACTTCGACACGAAGACCTGGATTATTCCCGCATCCAGGATGAAACGAGGCCGGGACCACACGGTGCCGCTGACGGAGCAATCTCTGGCCATTCTGGAGGCCATGAAGCCCATCAGCAGCCATCGGGAGTTCGTATTTCCCTCTGACAAGGAGCCGAGGACACACTGCAACAGCCAAACGGCCAATATGGCACTGAAGCGTATGGGTTTTGGGGGACGGCTTGTTAGTCACGGGCTGAGGTCACTAGCCAGCACTACTCTTAATGAAGAGGGTTTTGATGCCGAACTCATCGAGGTCAGCCTCTCTCATGTGGACAAAAACCAGGTTCGTAACGCCTACAATAGGACTGATTACCTGGAGCGTCGGCGACCGTTGATGGCGTGGTGGAGCAATCGAATCGAAGAGGCTTCCAAAGGCAGCTTGTCCGTCGCTGGATTCAAGGGTTTTAAGGTCTTGAGCGGCAGTTAGTATTTAGAGTGTTGTTAACCCCATCTACGCGAAAATCACTTCCTGACGCTAATTGAAACCGGCGATGTGGATGGGCAATAACCTACTTAAACGACACTCCATCGGACCTTGCGCCATCCGCTTTATTTTCAGTGCTGGATCTCACTCCATCCCCCGTAAGTAGTTCATAAGCTCGAACACCCAAGGCCTCCGCCAAGGCTTCCACCGCACCCAAGGTGATATTGCGGCCGCGACGCTCTATCAGACTGATGAATGTCCTGTGCATACCCGACTTCTCCGCCAACGCCTCCTGAGACAACCCCTGTTCTCGTCGCAGACTGATGATATTTGCCGCCAGAACCCCAAGCAGTTCCTGACTGCAATGCTTGTACTTTTGCCTTTTCTCTTCTGTCACGCGAAAACCCAACATTCCCAAGGTCTTAGCATTTCAGGCTAATGAATACCATTCATCTACAGACTACTCGACGACAGACTATTGGTTACATTTTGAAAATTGTTTGTTATAGTTCTTTGGTACTCTCAATCTGGAGTCATGAATGACCGGCTTTGAACTGAGGGGGTATTCCACGGTGGTTTTGACCATGAACTTCTTAGTGTAGAACGTGGCAACAAACACAGATTGTGCATTATTCAGACCAGTGGTAATTCTGGCATGGCGGCTTGTCATCCATCCTCTTCTGGTGTGCGAACTACGGATATCCCCTGAGACTAGCCAGATGAAAACTCAGTCCACCACCAAAAGGGATGCGCCATGGAAGCAACAGAACAACAATCTACACAAGACAAGCCCTGGTTTTACGAAGACGCCGGTCAACGCAAAGGCGGCCTTTCACACGGGGAAATAGTCGATCTCATCAAATCCGGCAAACTTTCCCATGGCTCCACCGTGTGGAAAAAGGGGTTTACGGACTGGATAACGATCGAGAATACAGAATTACGCCCCCATCTGGATGAAAGCTCTCCCCCACCATTAACAGGAGTGCACGTCAACAATACCGTGGTCTGGATACTGGCCTTAGCACCGCTCCTTGGCTTTTTCCTGGAAGCCTTCATCGCCGGGATGATCTACAGCAACGACCCATACCGTGCCGAGTCCGCAGCCTTTAGTGGTGAGTTTTTTTACATCACGGTAATGCTGAATGTAGCGCTGTCGTTTTGGGACGAGAAGAAGCTCAAGAATGGAGGAACAAACACAGAGAAATTCAACGGCATGGTCTGGTTGGTTCCCGTTTATCTCTACCAGCGCGCCAAAGCTCTCAAGCAGAATCTCGCTTATTTCATTACCTGGATCGCTTGCTTTGTACTCGTCGTGGCAGCCACACAAACCTGACGCGCACTTCTGGATCGCCAAAAAGGAATCAACATGAAACAACTGTTTTTACCCCTAACGCTTCTGCTAATACTTTCTGCCTGCACCGATGGACCGCCACCGGTGGATGTCGTGGCCTACTCCAGAACTGAGCGCGCTGGCACTTTCACCCTTCCCTTTACGGATGTAAACATCATCGCCAAAGTTGACGAGATTGAGATTCAGGAAATTATCGTCAATAGAGGAAACTGCGACACCTCGGGATTAGATAATCGGCTGCCAAGGACTCTCCAATTCGGCAAGAAGCTTCTTGCGACCTTTAGTGCGAGCTGCGAGGTGGCTCAAGTCGATGTCGAAACTGACCAAGGGGATTGGACATTCACCTTTGATCCATGAGAAGCCTGTATCCACCACCAGAACCCATCCAAACAGCCATGCCCAAGGCTTTCTCGCCTGCCGCACGGCCTAGACAGTAAGTAATAGACTGGAACACCGTCGGTTGGCCGGACCTGACTCTCTCAATCGGCTGTTTTTCAAACCTATATCACCTCTATGAGCCCGGCGGACTCCCTGCCGGGCCTTTCCACTCATACGAGGTAATTCCCATGACACGTTGTCCCGTCTGTCGTTCTGATCATGTTCTCACCCGCAACTACGCCAAGCGCGTGGGGCGCACCCTGGGTACCGCTGCCGGTATCGGCGCCGGTGTTTCCGCCACACTGAAGGGCGCCCGTATCGGCACCCAGGTGGGATGGGTGGCTGGCCCTCCCGGTCGTCTCGTTGGCGGCCTGACTGGCGCCATTGTCGGCACCCTGCTATGGGGGGTGATGGGCGGCAAAGCTGGCGCCACCCTGGGAGAGGTGGTGGACGAGCACATGCTCGACAATCACCAGTGCCTGCGCTGTGGCCATCGCTTCAGTGAACCCTCCAATCACCTGGTGATCGACGGTCATTTCATGGCCACCCCACCGACTGAGGATCGGAGTCGCTACGCTGACGCAGGCTATCCAGGCGACTATCCCGAGGCCTACGCCTGAGGTGGAGGGACTCCCCCCTCATCTTCTTTCTTCCTTCTTTACACCTTTTTGATTTCACATCTCCCGGCTGCTGCGGCAGCTGGGTTATGTCTGTTACTGACAGGAGATTTACCATGGCACATCTCATCGACAATATGGCCTATGTGGGCCAAACCCCCTGGCACGGTCTGGGCAATCGGCTCACCGCCAACCGGCCCATCGAGGATTGGGTCATTCAGGCCGGTCTGAACTGGCGTATCGAGGAAACCCCTGTGCGCTTTCTAATTGGCGATCGGGGACACCTGGGGGAGATCAAGGCATTCCCCGACAGCAAGGTGCTCTACCGCTCTGACACCCATGATCCCTTGTCGGTGGTGGGCCACCGCTACAACGTGGTTCAGCCCCAGGAGATCCTGGAGTTCTACCGGGATCTGACGGAGGTATCCGGCTTTGCCCTGGAGACTGCGGGATCGCTCAAGGGCGGGCGCAAGATCTGGGCCTTGGCCCGTACCGGGCAGTCCACGGCGCTCAAGGGCAAGGATGTGAGTAATGCCTACATCCTGCTGGCCACCGCCTGTGACGGCACCATGGCTACCACGGCCCAGTTCACCAGCATCCGGGTGGTGTGTAACAACACCCTGGCGGTGGCCCTGAACCAGCAGTCCAGCGGGGCGGTGAAGGTGCCCCACCGCTCGGTCTTCGATGCCGACAGTGTGAAGCAGCAACTGGGCATCACGGTGTCGTCCTGGGATCAGTTCATGTACCGGATGAAGGTCTTAAGTGAGCGCCCGGTGAAGCATCACGAGGCCAAGAACTACCTGTTGCGGGTCTTCTCGGACCCCGCCAAGGCGGTGACTGGCGCCAACACCAACGAACGAGCCATGGCCAAGTCGCTGAAACTGTTCGAGGGAGAAGGCCGGGGCGCAAGGCTGCCGTCGGCACAAGGGACAGCCTATGGATTGCTGAATGCGGTGACGGAGTTTATCGACCACGAGCGGCGTGCCCGCAGCGTGGATTCCCGGCTGGATTCCGCCTGGTTCGGCCAGGGCGCGACCATCAAACGCAAGGCATTGGATGAAGCGTTGTTGATGGCGGCCTGATTCCAGCATCTCCAATGCTTCAACCCTTCGCTGTCTAATTTTCCTTTCGCGCTCTACCTCACACTCAACCACCGCATATCGCCCCAGGCAGAGCATTGGCTCTGTCTGGAGTTTTTGCGTTAAGGAGACTGAATCATGCGAGCACACACAACCACCGGAGGATCCAAGCGTCCTGCACTGCGCCTGGTCTCCACCCGTAACTTGCCCCGCGCGGATTGGCTGGCGGTGCGCAGACAGGGAATCGGCGCCAGCGATTCCGCAGCCGCCGTGGGCCTCAACCCTTACCAGTCGCCCCTGGAACTGTGGCTGGTCAAAACCGGGCGGGATGCCAACCTGCCGGTGGACGATCCCAACGATGAATCCTCACCCATGTACTGGGGGACCATTCTGGAACCCATCGTGGCGGCTCATTACACCAAGCGCACCGGTCGCAAAGTGCGGCGGGTGAACTCAGTACTGCGCCACCCGGACCCGGACAAGGCCTGGATGATCGCCAACCTGGATTATTCCATTACTGGCGATAGCCAGGTGCAGTTACTGGAGTGCAAAACTGCCGGGGAGTATGGCGCCCGGCTATGGCGGGAGGGCGTGCCGGAGTATATCCAGTGTCAGGTGCAACACCAGCTGGCAGTGACCGGCAAAGCCGCCGCCGATGTCTGCGTGCTGATCTGTGGCCAGGAAATCCAGATTCACCGGATCGAACGGGATGAAGCGCTAATTGCCAATCTCATTGCCCTGGAACGGCGCTTCTGGAACTACGTCATCAGCGATACCCCACCACCCGCCGATGGCAGTGATTCTTCAGCCAGGGCGTTGCAATGTCTGTTCCCTCAGGACAACGGGGATACCCTGGACTTGGCCACCGATTCACCGCTGTGCGCCGTCTTTGATGCTCTGGTTTCCACACGGGAGGAGATCGGCACTCTGGAGCGGGTGGAAAGTGACCTGAAGCAAACCATCCAACAAACCCTGGGCGATGCCACCAAGGCGGTGTTCCACTCGGGCTATGTGACCTGGAAACGCAGCAAGGACAGTCACGGATTGGATGTGGCCACCCTGCTCAAGGATAACCCCCACCTCCTTAATCAATACCCCCTGGTCAAGCCGGGAAGCCGCCGCTTTCTGGTGAAGACCTAAACGATTTACTCATTCACCCCCTGTGGTTTGGCGGTGTCCGGGCGCGTGCCTGGCACCGTCTTTTTTAACCCCGGTGTTTATACCCTGTCTTTATTCCCCGCCGTGATCTCGCGGTGTTCATTCCTCTATTTACTTCATTCACGTCAAGGAGATTTACCATGATCAAAGGCCTCGCCATTACCCCACCCGTGCTGGGGAGAATCAGCATCGGTCGTATCGTCGAAAAGGACGGCAAGCGGCTGCCCGAGAAAGACGATCAATTCACCATCACCAGCCAGATGCAAAGTAAGGATGGCTGGATCAATCACCCCCTGGACAGCGAACTGCGTCAACAGGCGGAGGGCGGCAAGTTGCGCAGCATTCCGGTGACAATGTTGTTTGACGATCCTGATCTCAACTTTCGCGCTGAGTACACATTGTTCGACCGTACCAATGGGCGACCCATCTGTGCCGGTGACGGGGCCAACTGTCGTCGCCACACAGCCGAGGGCATGGCCACCCTGCCCTGTCCATCGCCGACCCTCTGCACCCTGGGAGCAGGAGGCCGATGCAAGGCCTATGGCCGCTTGAATGTGAAGATTGGCGAGGATGACAGCCTCGGCACCTTCATCTTCCGCACCACCGGCTTCAACAGCATCCGCACCCTGATGGCCCGGCTCGCCTATTTTGAAGCCGTCTCAGGGGGATTGCTGGCCTGTATGCCACTGGAACTGAAGCTCAGAGGCAAGAGCACCACCCAGAGCCACCGCACACCAATCTTTTATGTAGACATCGGCGTGCGAGAGGGCTTGACCCTGGAGGAGGCCATCACCCAAGCCCAAGCCACGGATAGACAACGCAAGGCGTCCGGTTACAACCAGCAGGCCTTGGATACTGCGGCCAGACTGGGCTTTGCCAACGCCGCGTTTGAGGAGGATGACGAAGAAGTACCGGCGATTCTGGAGGAGTTCTATTCCGACAATCCAACCGACATGCCAATCAACAATCGCACCGATACCGTCGAAACATCCAGTCCAATGACCTCTGCCCAATCCCCTGGTCAGCAAAAGCCAGGTCTGGCGGCAAAGCTGCAACAGAAGGCAACAATACCCCACAACGCAAGCCATCAACCTCAGGAGTCGCCAGCAGGCTCAGACGCGGCCACCTGAACCAGTCCTTTCACACCCCACACCAACATAAACCCCCAGCCACAGCTGAACGCTGTGGCTGGAGTACCCTACGAGGAAAACCATATGAAATCTGAAATCAAGGAATGCCGTGCCTATGCGGTCCGGACCAAAGATTCCGATCACGACCTGCGGTTGCTCAACGAAGAGGATGTACTGACCACGGCCAAAACCATCATGGAATCCCGTTTTGCCCGCAGCCATTATCTCACCAGCCCGGACATCACCCGGCAATACCTGACGCTGGCTTTGGCCAATGAACCCAGGGAGGTATTCGCGATCATCCTGCTTGACAGTCACCATGGCGTATTGGGGCTGGAGACGCTGTTCTACGGTACCATTGATGGTGCGAGCGTCTACCCCCGGGAGATCGTTAAAACCGCTCTGGATGCCAATGCGGCCGCAGTCATCCTGGTTCACAACCATCCCAGCGGCCATCCTGAGCCAAGCCAGGCAGACCAGCAGATCACCGACAAGATCGTCAACGCATTACAGACAGTAGATGTAAGAACACTAGACCATCTGATTGTTGCAGGATCAGCAGTGCTTAGCTTCGCTGAGCGGGGCTTATTGCACAGTTAATCTCCCAATGCTACTAGCAGGCTGTTGAAAAACCCCTGATATGGGATAATACACAGAACAAATTTCGATGAGCAATAACTATGCGCGGCGAAGTGACTCTCCAGACATCCATGTTCAGCTATGTTGACCTGGAATCCCGCATTCCGACGCATCACCCTATCCGTCAAATGCGGAAAGTCATTGATAAGGCCTTACTGCAGCTCGAACCTTTCTTTGATGGCATGTATTCCCAGACAGGTCGTCCCTCTATCCCACCCGAGCAACTGCTGCGTGCCCTGTTGCTACAGATATTCTTCACCATCCGCTCTGAACGACAACTGATGGAGCG
>LADM01000054.1 GCA_000961645.1 Gammaproteobacteria bacterium BRH_c0
CCCTCGTGGCGGCGCTCGTCGCCGGTGGTCTGGAGGGTGGCGAAGAGAACGGCAAAGCCTCCCAACAGCACAAAGATCATCATCAGTTCAACCGCCATGCTGACCTGGCTGAGCACCAGTTCGAGGCGGGCGAGGATGGCGTCCACTTCGATCAGGGTGGTGGCGGGAAACTCCCGTATCAGGGTGCGCAGCAGTCCTTTGTCTTCGGGGTCGAGATGAAAACTGGTGAGGAAAGTGGTGGGCAGCTCCGCCAGGTGCTCGCGGGAAAACACCAGGTAAAAATTTGGCGAGAACGATTCCCACACCACGCTGCGGATGCTGCTGATGGTGGCGCTGAAGGCCTGGCCGCCGTTGTTGAACTGGAGCGTATCGCCCAGGCCCACACCCAGCCGCTGGGCATACTCTGCCTCAATGGAAACGCCGTCCCCCTCGGGCGGCCAGGTGCCTTCTATCAGACTGTTGTCTTCAGACAGCGTATCGGTCCAGGTGAGGTTGAGTTCGCGGTTGGTATCCTGTTCATCGCTGATCGCCGCCGCCTCGCCGTTGATGGCGGTCAGGCGCGCCAGTACCACCGGGTACACGGGCTGCAGATCGGCCTGGGCACCGACCAGGGAGGTAAAGCGCTCCACATCGGTCGGCATGATATTGAAGGCAAAATGGTTGGGTGCGTTGTCCGGCATCTGCACGCGCCACTCATCCAGTAAACCGGTGCGGAGTTGTGTGATCAGCAGCAGGATCAGCAGGGTGACGCCGAACGCCATGATCTGGCTGGTGCTGGTGCTGGCATGGGACGCCAGATTGCGAATGCTGCGGCCCAGCAGGGAGGTTTTGGCCAGGGCGCTGCGGCGCAGGCGGCCCAAGCCGACATACACCAGGCAGCCGGTGGCAAACAGCCCCGCCACGGCGCCGAGCAGGATCAGGATGATATCGCGCACATCCCCGAACAGCAGCCACAACAGCAGCAGCTGGGTGACGGCGGCGAGGCCGTACACCAGCCAGCCGGAGAGCGGGATGGGCGCCAGATCGCGGCGGAATACCCGCAGTGGCGAACTGTCTGCCAGGCGCAGCACTGGCGGCAGGGCAAAGCCGATCACCAGCAGCAAACCGGTGCTGGCGGCGATCAGCAGGGGCTGGAATCCCGCCGGAGGGAGGGTTATCGGTAACAGTGGCTGGATCACCGCCAGCACCGCTTCATGGGCGAGCCAGCCAATCACTGTGCCGGTCACCACGGCGAGGCCGGTCAGCATCAACAGCTGGTACACATAGAGGCGGACGATATCCCTGTGCTGCGCTCCCAGGCAGCGCAGCATGGCACTGACATCGTAGTGGCGCTCGCTGTAGCGCCGCGCGGCCAGGGCAATGGCAATGGCGGCCAGCACAATGGCCAGCAGAGTGCTGAGCTTGATGTACTGAATGGCCCGTACCAGCGCCTCGGAAGCGCGGCTTTCGCGACTGGTGGGTTCGACCAGCTCATGGCCCACCGACAGCAGCGGCTCGATTCTGGCCTTCAGTGCCGGGGCATTGCTGCCATGGTAGAGCTGGCGATAGCGGATGCGGCTGCCGGGGCCGAGTACTTCCGCCGGACTCAGATCGGCAGCGTTGATCAACACCCGCGGCGCCAGCTGAAACAGGCTGTTGCCCTGATCCGGCTCGTAGGTGAGTATCTTGCCAATCTGCAGGGTGGTGGAGCCAAAAAACACCTCATCGCCAATGCTGGCGCCGAGGCGCTCCAGTACCCGCGGGTCAACCCATGCCTGGCCGGGCGGGGGGCCGCCGTCCACTTCCCTGGCTTCGCCCTCGCGACTGTCGCTGACCTTGAGTTTGCCGATCAGGGGATAATTGTCAGTGACCGCCTTGATGCCGCTCAGCAGCAGCTCGTCGCCAAAGAACAGTACCGAGTCAAAGCTGTATACCGTGGCGCTGGTCAGGCCCAGTTCATCGCCCAGCGCCAGCCAGGCAGGGTCCTGTTCCCGGCTGCTGCGGATCACCAGGTCGCCGCCGATCAGCTCGGCGGATTCGCGCACCATGCCCTGGGTCAGGCGGTCGGTGACGAGGGCGATGGCGCATACCGAGCTGACCGCAATCAGCAGGGCAAACACCAGGGTGGCGAGTTCTCCGGAGCGCCAGTCGCGGCGCAGTAACTGGCAGGCTAGGGGAAAGATGCGCATCAGGACTGCTCCTGCCAACACATTGTCTCCACCACTGCTGCGCTGTTCAGGATCATCCTGTGGCCCGTGTCTGAAAGGATCATGACTGGGTCACCAGGGCGCCGCCGTGCAACTCCAGGCGACGCTGGCAGCGCTGCGCCAGAGCGGTGTCATGGGTGACCAGCACCAGGGTAGTGTTGCGCTCCTGATTGATTTCAAACAGCAGGTCGATGATTTTCTGGCCGGTGGCGGCATCCAGATTGCCGGTGGGTTCGTCGGCAAAGAGGATCTCCGGCCCGCTGATAAAGGCGCGGGCAATGGCTACCCGCTGCTGCTCACCGCCAGACAGCTGGCGCGGATAGTGGCTGAGGCGCTTGCCGAGACCGACCCGCTCCAGCAGGGCGCGGGCGGCGGGTTCGGCATCGCCATGGCCCAGCACTTCCATGGGCAACAGGGTGTTTTCAAGGGCAGTGAGATTGGGCAGCAGCTGGAACGACTGGAACACAAAGCCCACATGGGCGCCGCGCACCGCGGCGCGGCCATCCTCGTCGAGCTGTTCAAGGGCGTGGTCACAAAGCCGGATTGAGCCGGTGCTGGGCTGGTCGAGACCGGCGAGCAGGCTCAGCAGGGTGGATTTGCCGGAACCGGAGACGCCGACGATGGCGACGCTCTCGCTGCGCTTGATTGCAAAACTGATCCCCGACAGAATGGTCAGGTGGCCTTCGCCGGTGGTCACCGTTTTGGTGACATCACTGGCGGCAAGAATATTCCCGTTACTGCTATCCATGAAGTAAACCTGTAATGAAAAAACTGTTGTTGATTATATTGTTGTCCTGTTATTTCGGCACTTTCAGTTCCGCTAGTCTTGCCAACACCATCCTTGTGCTGGGCGACAGTATCAGTGCCGCCTACCGCATCCCTGTCGAGTCGGGCTGGGTGAGCCTGCTGCAGGAACGCCTGGATGAGCACAGGCCAGGCCACTATACAGTGGTGAACGCCAGCATCAGCGGCGACACCACTGCCGGGGCACTGAATCGCCTGCCGCCCCTGCTGGAAAAGCACCGGCCCGACCAGGTGATCGTCGAGCTGGGCGGCAATGACGGTCTGCGCGGCCTGCCGCTCAAGGGTATGCGCGACAATCTCCAGGCCATTATCGACCTGTCGCGCCAGCAGGGCGCCGATGTGGTGCTGGTCAGTATCGATCTGCCCACCAGCTACGGCAGCCATTTCAACCAGCGCTTCACGCAGGTCTACGATGAGCTGGAGGAGAGCAACAAGCTGCCGCGCGTATCCCTGGGTTTCAAACTTCTCAACGACCGCAATCTGATCCAGGAGGATGGTATTCATCCCACCGAGGAGGCACAACCCTTGCTGCTGGATGTGGTCTGGCCGCTGATAGCACCCGGGGTCGAGCGGGAGGGGTGATTCACTTGCGCTCAGGTGGCGCAACCGTGCAGTGAATCAGGGGCCAAGAGCACCCCATCCCCTTGATGGCCTTTCCTGCTGCCCCCGTTTTATGGCGCTTGGGGTGCTGTTTGTGCAGGGGTGCCAGCCTCTGTCTCGGCACCTTCCATGGCCTGCTGCCGCAGTTGCTTCACTGACTTCAGGTACAAAGCCCGGGCGGGAACCGTAGCCGTCTCTTCCGCCAGCCCCAGCAGGGCGTCGGCCTTGAGGTGTCTGGCGGCGGAACTGGCGGGGTCGAGGCTGATGAGGTAATCCGCCAGCTGTGCCGCCCAGCGGTAGTCTTCGTTATCCAGTGCCAGCAGGCCGTTTTCAAACAATGCCTCGGTGCCGCCGGAAAGATCAGCAATATGCTGTGCCAACGCCTTGTCTGATTGCCCCTCCAGGTGAGTGGGATTGCCGTCGTACCAGCCGCGCTGGTCGGCATAAATTGCCCGCACAGCCCATTCCAGCTTGCCAAAATGCTCTTCCAGATAAGCCTGCCCCGCATATTCCGGCGGCAGTTGCAGGCTTGCTACCAGTGCATCCGGCCCGAGGCTGCGGCTGATCCCGGCGAGGGTTTCTTCCAGCACCAGACTGATGGTGTCGCGGTAGTTGCTCAGGGCTTCGACACTCTGCTCATTGCCGACGATAGGGTAGCCGTGGCTGGTGACCAGAAAGCGTGGCGACTCCACCAGCATGGTATCCAGGGTTTTGATCCACTCCAGGGTCTGGCGGGTAACGTCGGGCAGGGCGTGGATGGCTGGGAAGGAGGTATAAAAATGGTCGCCGGAAAACAGTACGCCCTTGTCAGCATACCAGACATAGAGCTGCTCGCTGTTTTCGTCACCGGTGGCTACCAGGGTCAGATTCAATCCCGCAACCTGCAGAGTCTGGCGCCCGCTGATCAGATCTCCCGACAGCGCCAGCGCGGGTGGCGTTTGTGAATCCTCGATCTGCACCTCTCCGCCACCGTGGGGGGCGCTGTGGAATGCGTCACTGCTAGTTGGTGTGGTATTTGCCGTTGCGCGCTGGTGAACAGGCACCGCCTGATCGCCCACCACCGCGCCAATACCGCCGCTGTGATCGCGGTGCCGGTGGGTGAGGATCAGGGCCTTGACCGGCTTGTCGCTAATGGCGCGAAAGGCTTCCATGGCCTTGGCCGCAGTCGCCTCGGAGCCGAGGGCGTCGATAATGACGACACCGTCGTCGCCCTCGATCATGGCCATGGAAGCGCGGTCATAGCCCAGTGCCACATGGACGTTATCGGCTATGTTGATGACGGTGACAGTGCGGGTCTGGGTGTCGTCGGCAGTGGGCTGTTGCGCCCGGGCGCAGAGGCTGGCAGCGAGGGTCAATAGCAGCCCTGTGACAGCCAGGGTGCGGATTGACAGTGCAGGGTGCTTCATTCCACAGGCCTTTGATTACATTGCCCCGTACCCTATCCTCTGGCCGCCGGGATGGCAAGTCTGAGCGCGTTGTTGACAGTGGAACTGAAGATAATGCGCGTAGCTTCAGGAATCCCTGCGCGCTTTCATGCGCCGTAAAAATTCGCCCATCACCTGCATGTAAAGCTCATCGCCCAGGTACAGATCCTCAACCCCCCGGTCGATATTGGGGTTGTCGTTTACTTCGATCACAAAGCCCTTGCCGTTGCGCTCCTTCACATCCACGCCATAAAGCCCGTTGCCGATGGGGCGGGTGGCAGCGAGGGCCGCTTCGAGGACGCCTTTGGGGACTTCAAAAGTGGGCAGGGTGTCGAAGCCGCCGCTGTCCACCTTGGCGCCGCCGTGGCGGTAGATCTGCCAGTGGTTTTTCACCATGTAATAGCGGCAGGCGTAGATGGCCTTGTTGTTGAACACGCCGATGCGCCAGTCGAAATCGGTGTAGAGGAATTCCTGGGCCAGCAGCAGGGCCGTTTTCTGGAACAGTTCGCGGGTTTTTTCTTCCAGCTCTTCGCGGTTGCCCGCTTTCACTATGCCGCGGGAGAAAGCGCCATCGGGTATCTTGATCACAATGGGGTAACCGAATTCGGCGGCCAGCTCATCCAGTTGCTGGGCATTGGGCTGCAGACCATTGTCGCGGCGCAGAATGCGGGTGCGCGGCGCGGGCACCTTGTACTTGCGGAACAGGTCGGCCAGGTAGATCTTGTTGGTACAGCGCAGGATCGAGGTGGGGTCGTCCACCACCACCAGGCCTTCAGTTTCCGCCTTCTTGGCAAAGCGGTAGGTGTGGTGGTCAATGGCGGTGGTCTCGCGGATAAACAGGCTGTCGTACTCGGAGATGCGGGTGTAATCCCGGGGGCCGATAATTTCAGCGTCGATACCCAGCTCGGCACCGGCCTTGATGAATTTTTTCAGGGCCTTGGCGTCGCTGGGGGGCATCTCCTCATCGGGATTGACCAGGATCGCCATGTCGTACTGGAAGGTCTTGCGCGCCCGCGACTTGCGCCAGATCTGGTGGCTGTAGCCGTTGAGGGCGTTGGCAAAGTCGGTTTCCTCCGCATCGGTCAGGCGGGTGTGGGAGCGCGCCTTGAGGGAGGCGATTTCCCACTGCTTGCGAAAGCGCAGGGTCACCTGCAGCACCGGGCAGGGGAACAGGTCAAACAGGCGCCGCGCCAGCTCGCGGTATTCGGGCTGGGGCGAGGTGCCGAAATAGGTGTGAACCACAATCTCCTCGGAGGGTGGATGTGATTTCAGCGCATTGCTCAGCTCGGTAGAAATTTCTTCCAGCTGGATCTGGTAAAGGGAGCGCTTGCCGAGGTCGTTGAGCACCTTGACGGAGGGGATCACATGGTGCCCGCGCGCTTCCGCCAGCAGCGAGCAGTAGTAGCCGTCAGAGAGATACTTGAAGCTGCGGCACAGGTTGATAACCCGGGTGCGCTCGGCGGATTTAAGCTGGGCGCTGTCCAGGTAATCGGAAAAAAGCATCACTTGTTCGCTGGGATAAAACGATTCCCAGTCGGCCATTTCATCGACAATAAGCAGGGTTTGGGTCATAGAAAAGGATTGGCTGCAGGAGGTGGAAAAGCGCGCAGATTGTGCGCTTCTTTAAGATGCCCGGCAACTGGAAAGTGGTCGGGTGGAAGGTGACCGTGCAGCAGGCTGAATTTTGCGTCCGTGGGAAGCGTCAGGGCCATGCTTGCCTCAGTCCAGAGTGAGCACAGTGCTGCCTGTGGTACGGCGATCTTCAAGATCCCGGTGTGCCTGTTGTATCTCGCTCAGAGGGTAGCGTTGGCCAATGGGGATGGTGACGGCGCCGCTGGCCACCATGTCGAACAGATCATCGGCCATGGCCTGGGTACTGGCGCGGGTGGCCAGATGGGTGAACAGCGTGGGCCGGGTGACATAGAGCGAACGCTTTGGCCCCAGGGTGGCCAGGTTGAGCGGGGGCACCGGCCCCGAGCCGTTGCCGAAACTGGCCAGCAAACCGAAGGGC
>LADM01000056.1 GCA_000961645.1 Gammaproteobacteria bacterium BRH_c0
CGCCCTACCCCGCCCCAGAAATAGAGCCCCTTTACCGGCTCCGGGGGTTTGTTCCTGGCGCCGAACAGCTTGGCCAGGAACCCCTCGCTCTCTTTCCCGCTCGCCATCAGCTGGTCGTACAGCTCCTGCAACAGACGCACTGCATTGGCCTGGGCCGGATCGCGGACAAAGCCTTCGCTGCCAAGATCCCGTTGATAGCGCTCAAGTGGTGTGGACATACTTGCTGGTTGGCACTCTGAAGAGGATGTTAAAAAGGAGCGTGCGTAACGGGCGCTGACTTTAATGCCGCATCACCCCAGCCGCAACTGCTTGTTGAGAATTTCCACCAGTTGCTGACGCAATTGCACCAGATGACCGTGGAAAAAATGGGTGGCTTCGGGCATGGATACTATAGTCGGAGCTGGAGACAGGGTTTCAGCCCAGCGATATACCCCGCCCGGGTCGACCAGCTCGTCGCGATCACCCATCACCAGGGTCCACGGACAGGGGAAGTGGTCCTTCTCGCTGAAGCCGTAGCGCCCCACTGGTGGCGCCACCAGCACCAGGTGCGCCACATTGCTCAACTGCTGCGCGCCATTGCCCGCCACGCCCGCTCCAAAGGAAAAACCGGCGAGCAGGAGCTTCGCAGCAGGGTAAAGCGCACTCAGCCAGGCGGCAACAGCGGCCAGATCATCCACCTCGCCCACACCCCCATCGTGCTCGCCTTCGCTGTTGCCGGTGCCGCGAAAATTGAAGCGCACCGCTGGTATACCCATTTCACCAAAAGACCGCACCAGGGTAGTCACCACCTTGTTGTCCATGGTGCCACCATGGAGGGGATGGGGATGGCAGACGATTGCCACATATCCGCTGTTCTCTACGACATCCCCTGCAGGGGCTCGCAGCACCACCTCCAGCTTGCCTGCGGGACTAGCAATCAGGCTTTGCTCTTCTTTCACCAGGGACACAAATCGCTACCTCTTGGTCAGTTCAAGCCTGGCAGTGTAATGAGTGAACCCTCTCTGTCACAACTTGGCAGGTAAAATTGTGGCAACATCACGTATACTTCAGGCAGTAACTGCAGATACACCGTATCTGGACATATCACCTGGAAACGAAGGACATCAATGTGGACCCCACGACCCTGCTGATTGGCGCCGTCTGCCTGCTGCTTGGCTTGGCTGCAGGCGCCCTGCTGACACGCACCCTCTCCCCGCAACTGAAAAAGCAGCGGGAACTGGAGGAACAGCTGCGCCGCACTGAAGACGAATACAAAATCTACCAACAGGATGTGACCGAGCACTTCATCAAGTCATCAGAATTGTTGGGCGAGCTAACCCAGACCTACCGCGCCCTGGGGGAAAACCTCAGCGCTGGTGCCATGCGCCTGACCACGCCCGAGGTCAGCCGCATGGTGATGGACGCGACCAAGCCCCAACTCGGCAGTGGTTATGTGCCGCGCACTCTCTCCAGTGTCAGCGCCGAGCCGCCCCGCGATTACGCTCCCAGCGTGCCTGGCGGCGTACTGAGCGAGAATTACGGCCTCCACGACAATCGCAACATGAGCACCTCATCCCCGCTCTATGGCCAGGGTATGACCCGCGACGATGATTTCGGCGCCGGAGCCGAAAACGATGATCCCACCTACAAAGTAGGTTAACCGAGAGCCAGCACCTACTGGTAAGGCAGCCTATCCGTGCCAATAGCAAAAATAGTCCGCCATTTCAGCTGGCCACTACTGAGTGGCCTCCTGGCCGCCGCGCTTATCCTCCTGCTGTTTCCTTCCCTGCTGGAACAGCCGGGCGCTCCCGGCGGAATTGTTCAACCAGCCCCGCTGCCGAGCAGCGACTTTGAGGGGCCTGTGTCCTATTCAAGTGCTGTCGCCAGGGCCGCCCCGTCGGTCATCAATATCTACACTACCAAAACGGTCAGCCGCCCCCGCCACCCGCTGCTGAACGATCCGTTTTTCAGCCGTTTTTTCAACAGTGGCAACTTCCCCCAACAACAGCGGATGGCCTCTTCGCTGGGCTCAGGCGTCATTATTGACGGCAACGGCTATATCCTCACCAACAATCACGTTGTGGCGAATGCCGACCAGATTGTGATCTTGCTGTTTGACGGACGCGAAGCCCAGGCGAAAGTGGTCGGCACTGATCCCGACACCGACCTGGCAGTGCTGAAAATTGACCTGCCGGATCTGATACCCATTCCCATTGGCGACCCCCATGCCGCGCGTGTGGGCGATGTGGTGCTCGCCATCGGCAACCCGTTCGGCGTCGGCCAGTCGGTATCCCAGGGCATTCTCAGCGCCACAGGCCGGGGGCTGGGGCTCAACACTTTCGAAAACTTCCTGCAGACCGATGCGGCCATCAACCCGGGCAATTCCGGCGGCGCTCTCATCGATGCCCACGGCAACCTGCTGGGCATCAACTCTGCCATTCTCAATGAAAACAGTTCGGTGGGAATTGGCTTTGCGATTCCGGCAGATACAGCCTTAAGGGTGAAGGAGGATATCGTCAAGCATGGTGCTGTGATCCGTGGCTGGCTTGGCGTTCAGGCCCAGCAACTGGCACCGGCGGTGGCCGCCAAAATGGGGCTGAACCCTCCCCGCGGCCTGATGATTACCGATATTCACATCAATGGTCCGGCACATCTGGCGGGATTGCTGCCGGGTGACATCATCACCCACATCAATCATCAGCTGGTGGGCGATGGCCGTCAGGGTACCAACATCATCGCCGACCTGATGCCCGGCGACCCCATCCATGTGGACGTGGTGCGGGACGGCGAGAAAATATCCCTTACCACTGTGGCTGGCACGCGCCCTGCGTCCACTCAATAAGTCTCGCGCTAACACAGCAGCGCTGTATTGGGCTGGGGCAGAAGCGGCACAACCGCATTGGACGCGACCGGAATTTACCGGATCAGGCTTCAACCCCGACCCCAAACCCGCATCCAGCTATGATCCGAGAATCTCATCCAGCGCGGCAATCAGACGCTGCTGCTGCTCGTTTGTGCCGACGGTAATCCGCAAAAAAGCATCGATCCGCGGCTTGTTGAAATGTCGCACCACAACGCCTCTTTGCCTTAACTGCCCGGCCAGATCGGCACCGCCAAAATCAGGGTGACGGGCGAAGACAAAATTGGCACTGGAAGGCAGCACGTTAAAGCCGCGCTGGGCCAGGGCATCGCTCAGCTGCCTGCGACTTTCCATCACGGTAGCGCGGGTGTGCTGGAAATAGGCCTCATCCTCAAAAGAGGCAGCAGCACCGGCAATGGCCAGCTGATCGAGAGGATAGGAATTAAAGCTGTTCTTGATACGTTCCAGGGCTTCGATCAGCCCCGCGTCACCCAAGGCAAAGCCCACCCTCAAGCCCGCCAGGGAGCGCGACTTGGAAAGTGTCTGTACCACCAGCAAATTGGGGTAACGGCTGATCAGGGAAACCGCTGATTCAGCGCCAAAATCCACATAGGCTTCGTCCACTACCACCACTGATCCAGTGTTGGCTGCGAGCAGCGCCTCAATCTCGGCCAGCGGCAGACCGATGCCGGTAGGAGCGTTGGGATTGGGGAAAATCACACCCCCGTTAGGCCGTCGGTAGCCCGCCACCGCCAGGGTGAAATCCTCCGCCAGGGGGATGGTCTCGTAGCCAATGCCATACAAGCCGCAATACACCGGGTAAAAACTGTAGGTGATGTCTGGAAAGAGAATATTGTCCCGTCCGGAAAAAAACGCCTGGAAAACATGGGCCAGCACTTCATCGGAACCGTTGCCGACAAAGACCTGATCTTTGTCAAGGCTGTGGTAGCGGGCGAGCGCTTCCTTGAGCAGATCCGAGTCCGGTGGTGGGTAGAGGCGCAGATTGTCGCCAGTGGCGGCGTTAATGGCTGCCAACACACGAGGCGAGGGGCCGTAAGGATTTTCGTTGGTATTGAGCTTGACCAGGTTGTCGATCTTCGGCTGCTCGCCGGGCACATAGGGGTCCAGCCCCCGCACCAGGTCACTCCAGTACTTATCAGACAATTGGTCAGACATCAGCGCCCCTCATCATTGACGCGATAGCGGGCCGAACGGGCGTGGGCAGTCAGTGACTCACCTTCGGCCAGGGTGGCGGCTATGCGCCCCAGTGTGTCCGCACCAGCAGGGGAACAGTGGATAATCGACGAGCGCTTCTGGAAATCGTACACCCCCAGCGGCGACGAAAACCGCGCCGTTGCCGAGGTGGGCAATACGTGGTTGGGACCGGCACAGTAATCGCCGATCGCCTCTGCGGTGTAGCGGCCCATGAAAATGGCGCCCGCGTGGCGGATGGCGGGCAGCAGTGCATCGGGATCGGCAACGGACAACTCCAGGTGCTCCGGTGCAATGCGATTGATCAGCCGCACCGCTTCATCCAGATCCGTCACCAGTACCAGCGCACCGCGCCGCGCCAGGGAGCTGGCGATAATCTCGCGGCGCTCCATCTCCGGCAGAAGGCGGTCAATACTGGCCTGCACCCTGTCGAGAAACGCCGCATCAGGGCTGAGCAGGATCGACTGGGCGTCCTCATCGTGCTCGGCCTGGGAAAACAGGTCCATGGCGATCCAGTCTGGATCGGTGAGTCCGTCACACACCACCAGAATTTCCGATGGCCCCGCCACCATATCCAGCCCCACCTGGCCAAACACAGCGCGCTTGGCGGTGGCCACATAGATGTTGCCGGGACCGACGATCTTGTCCACGGCGGGAATGGTTTGGGTGCCGAAAGCCAGCGCAGCCACAGCCTGGGCGCCGCCCAGGGTAAAGACTCGATCGACACCGGCAATGGCGGCAGCGGCCAGCACCAGCGGATTGAGTTCGCCGCCGGGCGCAGGCACCACCATGATGATTTCGGCCACACCCGCCACCTTGGCGGGCAGGGTGTTCATCAATACCGAGGACGGATAGCTGGCCTTGCCACCGGGCACGTAAACGCCAACCCGGTCGAGGGGCGTGATCTTCTGGCCGAGGCGGGTGCCGTCTGCCTCCACATAATCCCAGGAGGACTGCTTTTGGTGCTCGTGGTACTGGCGCACACGCTGGGCGGCCGCTTCGAGGGCAGCGCGGGCTACAGGATCGATACTGTCGAGAGCCTGATGCAGTGCTGCCTGACCGATTTCCAGTTCAGTCGCCGACCCCAGCTGACGGCGGTCAAAACGGTTGGTGTACTCTACCAGGGCAGCATCGCCACGCACGCGCACATCAGCGAGAATGGCGGCCACAGTGGCGCCCACATCGGCATTGGACACACCGTCCCAAGCCAGCAGGGCATTGAGACGGGCAGTAAAATCCGGCTGTGCTGTTGAAAGCCTGGCAATTGAAGGTCGGGCAATAGCAACCACAGTAGACTCCCGGGGTTAGTCGGCGACCGCAGCCGCCAGTTGGTCCAGCAGGGGCTGGATTGTGCTGTGCTTGGTTTTCATGGCGACGCGGTTGACGATCAGCCGCGAGCTGATGGTGGCAATGGTCTCCCGCGCTTCGAGGCCATTGGCGCGCAGGGTGTTACCGGTATCGACGATGTCGACAATCTCATCTGCCAGGGCCATGATCGGGGCCAGCTCCATGGCACCGTAGAGCTTGATGATATCCGCCTGGCGACCCTGCTCTGCGTAGTAGCGCCGCGCCACATTGACATACTTGGTGGCGACCCGAATGCGGCCAGCGCGGGGCGCTACGCCCGTAGCCGCAGCGGTCATCAGCCGGCATTGGGCTATACCCAGGTCGAGCGGCTCGTAAAACCCTTCACCGCCGTGCTCCAGCAGGGTGTCCTTGCCGGAGACGCCGATATCGGCAGCGCCATACTGCACATAAGTGGGCACATCAGAGCCGCGCAGGATCAGCAGGCGCACACCGGCCTTGCTGGTGGGGAACACCAGCTTGCGGCTCGCTTCCATATCCTCCAGCGGCTCAATACCGGCCCGCGCCAGCAATGGCAGAGTTTCCTTGAGAATGCGGCCCTTGGTGAGGGCAATGGTAATTGCAGTGGCAGGTTCAACACTCATTACGCTATACGCCGGATATCGGCCCCCAGTTGCTGAAGCTTTTCTTCAATACATTCATAGCCCCGGTCGATATGGTAGATCCGGTCCACCAGGGTTTCTCCCTGCGCCACCAGGCCGGCAATCACCAGGCTGGCAGAAGCGCGCAGGTCAGACGCCATCACCGGCGCGCCTTTGAGCACATCCACCCCGGTGATAATAGCGGTATTGCCCTCCAGCACAATCTTGGCACCCATGCGGTTGAGCTCATGGATCTGGATCAGGCGGTTTTCAAAGATGGTCTCGGTGACTGTGCCGGTACCTTCTGCCACCGCATTGACCGCCGTGAGCTGGGATTGCATATCGGTGGGAAATGCCGGGTAGGGCGCCGTGCGCAAACTCACCGCCTTCGGCCTGTTGCCGCGCATATCGAGGGAGATCCAGTCGCTGCCGGTACTAATATGGGCGCCGGTTTCTTCCAGCTTGAGCAGCACCGCTTCCAGTGTATGCGGGTCGGTATCCTTGAGCTTGACCCGGCCACGGGTGGCAGCAGCCGCTGCCAGGTAGGTACCGGTTTCGATGCGGTCCGACATCACCTTGTAGTGTCCACCCTGCAGGGAGGACACGCCATGGATGGTCAGGGTATCGCTGCCAGCCCCTTCCACCTGGGCGCCGAGAGTGTTGACGAAATTGGCGAGGTCGACAATTTCCGGCTCCCGGGCGGCATTTTCGATAACCGTAGTGCCATTGGCCAGCACCGCCGCCATCATCAGGTTTTCCGTGCCGCCAACGGTGACGGTATCGAGAAACATATGGGCGCCCTTCAGACCGCCATCCGGCGCCCTGGCGCGGATATAGCCGCCGTCGATTTCGATGGTGGCGCCCATCATTTCGAGACCGCGCAAATGCAGGTCAACAGGACGACTGCCAATGGCACAGCCGCCGGGAAAGGACACATGGGCCTCTCCAAAGCGGGCCAGCATCGGTCCCAGCACCAGGATCGAGGCGCGCATGGTTTTCACCAGGTCATAGGGCGCCACCAGGCTCTTGATGTTGCTGGCATCGACTTCAATGCGCATTTTTTCATCCAGCACCACACCCACACCCAGACAGCCCAGCAGCTCAATCATGGTGGTGATATCGTGCAGGTGGGGGATGCTGGAGAGAGTCACGCGCTTGTCCGTCAGCAGGGTAGCCGCCAGGATGGGCAGCGCCGAGTTTTTGGCGCCGGAGATACGGATTTCACCCCGCAAGGGGGTTCCACCCCGGATCAGCAATTTATCCATGACAGGACCTGTGTGAGCTGGCTGGTGAGGATTGAGACGAGGCGTTGGCAGACGTCAAACGGGTCGCCATCAAGACTGGCGACGATCGGCCCACTCCGCAGGCGTAAACGTCAGCATATTGACCGCATGAATGGTGCCGCTGGCGATTTCTTCGTTGAGGATGCCATACACCAGCTGCTGACGCTTGATCGTGCGCAAGCCCTCAAACACCGGGTCTACCAGCACCAGGTTGAAATGACGGCCATCGCCCTCTACCTGGATTTCGCAGGCAGGCAGGGCAGCGGCAAGAAGTGCTTTGATATCGTCAGGATTCATGCGATTTCAATACCTTTTGTTGTGCGTTGTCGACTCAGCCCTGGGGAACCTGGGCGGCCCAGTTGGCAATAACCTTGTCCATATCGCCATTGTTCTGAGCGTAAGCCTGGGCGAACTGATTGCGGAAGGTGCTGCCCAGGTTGATGCCGTTGATAATGACGTTCACGACTTTCCATTCACCCTTGCGATTGAGTCCCATGCTGTAGAGCAGAGGATACTTGGCATCGGCGCCCTGGATTTCCTGGCGAACGGTCACTCGGCGCTTGTCCCCCACCGCTTCGCTGGCCGGAATCACCACGATTTTCTGATCGCTGTAGGACAGAAGACCGCGGCCATAGGTCTCCACCAAGCCCCGGGTGAAGGCTTTGGTGAAGTCGGCGATCTGCTCGGGCGTGGCATCCTTGCGGTGTTTACCCATCACATTGAGGGCAATCCAGGGAAAATCCACCACCGGCTGCAGCGTGCTGTTGAGCTGGTCAAAAAACTGATTGATCAGTGCATTTTTCTCTTTTTCCCCGCCTGCGCTGTCAAGCGCATCGCGATAGCGGGCAATATCGCCCAGCAGTTTTTCAGTCACCTCTTCTACCAATTGGTGGGGCGATACGCCCGGTTCAGCGGCAGCCGAGGCCAGGGGTGAAAACGTCAGAAGCGATACCACCAGCGCAGCAATAAACGCAGTCAATTTCATGTCCATTTCCCTTCCATTAATGATCCAACCGTCTCTATGACAGCAACTATCCCCGGCTAGTGCCCGAAGGGCTCTGGCAGGGGAAGAAAGTACTGACATGCGGGGGCGCGCACTATACCATTCACGGCCCTCTGCAAGAAACACCTGTAGCAGCCACAGGGGCTGCTCCTGCACTATTTCCGTGAAGACCTGTTACGACAGACCCTCACCCACTGATTCAGAGGTTTCCTGTGGAACCTGCGGGGTTATAATCCTGCCCTTATACCGGGAATCACCATGACCGACGCCAACTTTATCGCCTCAGCCAAGCGCACCGTGCAACTTGAAGCCGAGGCGGTTCACAATCTTGAAGCCCGCATTGGCACTGACTTTGCCCGGGCCTGTGAGCTGATTCTGGCCTGCAAGGGCAGGACTATCGTCACCGGCATGGGCAAATCCGGTCATGTGGGGCGCAAGATCGCGGCAACCCTGGCAAGCACCGGTTCACCGGCGTTTTTTGTTCACCCCGGCGAGGCCAGCCATGGCGATCTGGGCATGATCACCGCAAGCGATGTGGTGATTGCCATTTCCAGCTCCGGCTCCACCGCCGAAGTGGTTACCCTGCTGCCTCTGATCAAGCGCCTGGGCATACCCCTGATCAGCATGACCGGCAATCCCTCCTCGCCCTTGGCACGGTTTGCCGATGCGTTGCTGGATATCGCGGTCAGCAAGGAAGCCTGCCCCCTCGACCTGGCACCCACCACCAGCACCACGGTGACCCTGGTGATGGGCGATGCCCTGGCCATAGCCCTGCTCGAAGCGCGCGGCTTTACCGCAGACGATTTTGCCCTCTCCCACCCCGGCGGTGCGCTGGGGCGCAAACTGCTGCTGAGAGTGGAGGACATCATGCACGGTGGCGACCAGGTGCCCCGGGTGCAGGAAGCCTCGCTGTTGCGCGACACCTTGCTGGAGATGACAGAAAAAGGCTTCGGCATGACCACGGTGGTATCCACCGAGGATGAGCTGCTCGGCGTCTTCACCGATGGCGACCTGCGCCGCGCTGTGGATCAGGGTATCGATATCAACAGTGTTACCATCGGCCAGGTGATGACCCGCAACTGTCAAACCATCAGTGCCGATATTCTTGCCGCTGAGGCCCTGCGCATCATGGAAACCCGCAAGATTACCGCCCTGGTGGTGGAGGACGGCTCACGCCATCCGGTCGGGGTTATCCATATGCACGACATTCTGCGCGCTGGCATTATTTGATGAGGTATAGCCATTGAACCCTGAAGCCGCCGCCCGCCAGATCCGCCTGCTGCTCCTCGACGTGGATGGCGTGCTCACCGATGGCCGCCTCTACTACGGCAATCACGGCGAGGAGCTCAAAGCCTTCCATATCCAGGATGGTCTCGGCATCAAGCTCCTGCAACGCCAGGGCATAGCTGTCGGCATCATCACCGGACGAACCTCAAAGTTACTGGAGCGACGCACCGCAGAGCTGGGTATCGAGCTGGTGATCCAGGGCCGTGAAGATAAATCCAACGCCCTCAATGAAATGCTCAAAACCCACCCGCTGCCCCTTGAGCAGATCGCTTTTATGGGCGACGATCTTCCCGACCTGCCGGTCATGGCCAGGGTCGGGCTGGCGCTGACCGTCGCCAACTGTAGCACCACGGTTGCCCATCATGCCCACTGGCAGGCTACCCGCGGCGGCGGTGAAGGCGCTGTGCGGGAAGCGGCAGAATTCATCCTGGCAGCCCAGGGCAAGCTCGATGCCGCACTGGCAAGTTACCTGGCAGGCTATTCGAACAAGGACAGGAACGGTTCAGTGGAGAGCCACCCCTAGATGAAAAACATTGTCATGTTGTCACTGTTGATCGCTTTTGCAGCCATCTTTGTGGTGTTCTGGGAATCTCCCCCTGAATTCTTCTTTGGCAGCAAAACCACCCGCATCGAAGCCCTGCCCACTGCCGACAGCTACATGCGCAACACTGTCACTTCCAAGTTCAGCCAGGAAGGTGTCGAAACCTACACTCTCAAAGCGCAAACCGGGCTGTACTACAACAGCGACGACCGCTTTGAGCTGGAGCAACCGGTGCTGGTGTCGCGCAGTGAAAGTGCCGATGCCAACCCCTGGCAACTCGAGGCGCGTCAGGCCCACACCAGCGAGGGCGGCCAGAAGGTCACGCTGCGCGGCGATGTCCATGCCTGGCAGAACTCGAGAACAGGGAAAAACCAATTCATGACCACCGAGCTGGTGTTCAGTCCCGAGCTAAACAGCGCCGAAACCGACCAGCGGGTGACATTGAAATATCCCGGCGGCCAAAGCACAGGCGTGGGCATGAAGGCCAACTTCACCACCGAAACCTATCAACTTCTTTCCCAGGTACAGGGCAGTCACTATGGGCGCTAGTCAAGTTGTCTCCATTACATTGCTGCTGGCCACCCTGGCAGCCAGCACCGCCGCCCTGGCGCTGCCTGATGACCGCCACCAGGCGATTGAGATCCAGTCGCGTTCGGCGATTCGCGAGGAAAAGAAAGGCCTCACCGTGTACGAGGGCAACGTCACCATCCGCCAGGGTTCCATGCTGATCCAGGCCGACCGCGTCAGCGTCCACACCACTGGCAATCAGGTCAGCAAGATTGTCTGCCTTGGCAAGCCGGCTCTCTACCAGCAGCAGCCCAAGCCGGGCGACAAGCCGGTCACCGCCAAGGGCAACACCATCGAATACCAGCTCGACAACGATGTGATCCACCTGATCGGCAGTGCCAGCCTCGATCAGGCTGGCTCAACCCTGACCGGCGAGCGCATCGATTACGATCTCAAGGAAGAAGTCATCAAAGCCCGCGGCGACAGCAGTGGCGACCAGCGCATCCGCATGGTGATCCCCCCCAGCCAGCAGAAGGAAGCTATTGAATGACCCTGCTCCGGGTAGAACATCTCGCCAAAAGCTACAAAAAGCGCCAGGTGATTGCCGATGTCTCACTGCATGTCAGCAGCGGCCAGATCGTCGGGCTGCTGGGCCCCAACGGGGCAGGCAAGACCACCTGCTTTTACATGATTGTCGGCCTGGTGCGCCAGGACCAGGGGCGTATCTTTATCGACGACCACGAAGTGACCCACCTGCCCATGCACGGTCGCGCCCGCCAAGGCATTGGCTACCTGCCCCAGGAGGCGTCGGTATTTCGCAAACTGAGCGTGGAAGACAACATCCTCGCCATCCTCCAAACCCGTAAGGATTTGTCCGCAGCACAGCGCCAGGAGCGGCTGGAAACCCTGCTCCACGAATTCCATATCCTGCATATCCGCAAATCCCTGGGCATGAGCCTGTCCGGCGGCGAGCGGCGGCGGGTGGAAATCGCCCGGGCACTGGCCACCGAGCCCGCCTTTATCCTTCTCGATGAACCCTTTGCCGGGGTTGATCCCATCTCCGTCAACGACATCAAGATGATTGTCCGCCACCTGCGCGACAAGGGTATCGGCGTGCTGATCACCGATCACAACGTGCGGGAAACCCTCGACATCTGCGAACGCGCCTACATCGTGGGTGAAGGCCGCGTAATCGCCGAAGGCAGTTCGCAGGAGATACTGTCCGACGCCAAGGTGCGGGAGATCTACCTCGGGGAACACTTCTCTCTGTGAGCTGCGGTGTGGCGCGCCCCTCAGGCCAATCGCCGTCGAATACCAGCGCAGGAGACGGCACATTTTTTGCTTAGCCGATTGCCTGAATGCACTGGCAGGGCTACACTCATTGTGAACCGTTCCCCCACACCCACGTAGTAGCTGAATGAGACAAACCCTGCAGTTAAAAATCGGCCAGCAGCTGACAATGACCCCTCAGCTGCAGCAGGCGATCAAGTTATTACAGCTCTCCTCCCTCGATTTGCAACTGGAAATCCAGCAAGCCCTGTATTCCAATCCATTGCTTGAACTGGTCGAGGAATTCGACGGCCCGGAAGCCGAGAGCAGTGCGGAATCCAGCGCCGATGATGCACAGATGTCCAGCGATGACTGGGAAAATGCAGCGATCCCCGAAGAGTTGCCCGTGGATGCCAAGTGGGACGACATCTACCCCACTGCCAGTAGTTCCAGCCAATCACAGGGCAGCGACAATCGCGACTTTGAAAGCTTCCACAGCGTCACCGATTCGCTCCAGGATCACCTCCTCTGGCAGCTCAACCTCACCCCCATGTCGGCCCTCGACAACCTGATTGCCACCGCCATTATTGACTCCATCAACGACAACGGCCTGCTGGAAGTTCCCATTGAGGAGATCCACCAGTCCTTTGCCGACAACGGCGTGGAGCTTGATGAGGTGGTAGCGGTGCTGCATCGCATCCAGCAGTTTGATCCCCCTGGTGTTGGCGCCGCCGATTTGAGCGACTGCCTGCTGATCCAACTGCGCCAGTTTGCCCCGGACACCCCCTACCTCAACCAGGCTATGGAGCTGGTAACCCGCTACCTGGGCCTGGTGGCCGAACGCGATATCAACCAGCTGCGCCGCAAGACCGGCATGGACACCGGGGAGCTGACAGAAGCCATCCGCCTGATCCAGAGCCTGTCCCCCCGCCCCGGCGAACATATCGGCAACAGCGATGTGGAATATGTGGTGCCGGATGTACGGGTGGTGCGAGTCAATGGCACCTGGCAGGTCAGCCTCAATGGCGACATCGCACCCAAGGTCTGCATCAATCAGCAGTATGCCGATATGGTGCGCCGCGCCGACAACAGCGATGACAACACCTTCCTGCGCAATCAGCTACAGGAGGCGCGCTGGTTTTTGCGCAGTCTCGAAAGCCGCAATGAAACCCTGCTGCGGGTGTCCAGCTGTATCGTTGAAATGCAGCGCGGTTTTCTCGAGCAGGGCCCCGAGGCCATGCGCCCCATGGTGCTGGCCGATGTGGCGGACAAACTCGGCCTCCACGAGTCCACCATTTCCCGGGTCACCACCCAGAAATACATGGACACTCCCCAGGGCGTGTTTGAGTTGAAGTACTTTTTTTCCAGCCACGTCAGCACCAACAGCGGCGGTGAGTGTTCATCGACGGCCATTCGTGCCATGCTGAAAAAAATGATCAGCAGCGAAAATCCCGAGAAGCCCCTGAGCGACAACAAGATCGCCGATCTTTTCGACGAACAGGGAATTCAGGTGGCAAGGCGCACCGTGGCCAAATACCGGGAAGCCATGGGCATACCCACTTCCAGTGAACGCAAGCGCTTCAAACAGGGCGCCTGCTAATTCAAGCCCAGCAATACCAGCCCAGCAATAGAAGGAGAGTTACATGCAGCTTAATATCAGTGGTCATCACCTCGACGTCACCGATTCCATCCGTGAATATGTGGTGAACAAGCTCTCGCGGCTCGAAAAACATCACGACCGCATTACCAGCACCAGCGTCATCCTGTCCGTCGACAAGCTGATCCAGAAGGCGGAAGCCACGGTACATGTCAGTGGCGGAGAATTCTTTGCCGACTCGCAGCACGAAGATCTCTATGCGGCAATCGACATGCTGGCGGACAAACTGGATCGCCAGTTAATTAAACACAAGGAAAAACAGCGGGGTCACTAAGCCACAACCATGAATATCGCCGACCTTCTTACCCCTGACCACACCTACTGCGACATTGACGGGGTGAGCAAAAAAAGGGTGCTGGAAAATCTCTCGACGTTTCTCAATGACGCGGGGGATGTTTCCGGTACCGATGCTGACGCCATTTACCAAAAGCTCCTCGAACGGGAGCGCCTGGGCAGCACGGGGATTGGCTCTGGTGTCGCCGTCCCCCATTGCCGGGTTCCCGGGTGCAACAAGATAACCGGGGTACTCCTCAAACTCAGCGACCAGGTTGACTTTGACGCCATCGACGGCAAACCCGTGGACCTGATTTTTGCCCTGATGGTGCCGCAAGAGCACAGCGACGAGCACCTGCAGGCCCTGGCGTCGATTGCTGAGCTGATGCAAAGCGAAGATGTACGCAGGTTGCTGCGCACCGCCACCAGCGATCGCAATCTCTACGACCTGGCCACCGGTGCGAGGGCTTAATGAGCGCAGCTGCCGGACCGACACGCCTCTTTGTCATCAGTGGCCGTTCCGGTTCGGGCAAAAGTACTGCCCTCCACATTCTTGAAGATCTCGGCTTTACCTGTATCGACAACCTGCCCGCAGGCCTGTTGCCAGCCCTCTTCAGCGAGGTTGGCAACGCCCCCGGGCAGACCCCCACCCATATTGCGGTGGGGATTGATGCCCGCAACCTGATCGGCAACCTGGATCAGGTGGCGCAGATACTCGACCAACTGCGCAATTCCGGCATCCAGTGTGAAGTGGTGTTCCTCGACGCCCGCACCCAGATACTGATTCGCCGTTACAGCGAAACCCGGCGCAAACACCCGCTCAGCTCACTCGATATCGATCTCAAGCAGGCCCTGGCACTGGAGCGGGAAATCCTTGAGCCCCTGGCCGCTATCGCCAACCGCCATATCGACACCAGCAACATGACCCTGCACCAGTTGCGCGACCTGATCAAGAAACAGATCGTCCCCGGCGCCAGCGGCGACATGGCCATCCTTTTCCACTCCTTTGGCTTCAAGCACGGCGTGCCCCTCGATGCGGATTTTGTCTTCGATGTGCGCAACCTGCCCAACCCCTACTGGAAGCCGGAATTGCGCGGTCTCACCGGCAACGACGCACCGGTTGTCGAGTTTCTTGAATCCCAGACCGAAGTGGCCGCCATGCTGGCCGATCTGATCGGTTTTTTTACCCGCTGGCTGCCAAAGTTCAACGCCAGCAACCGCAGCTACCTGACCATTGCCATCGGTTGCACCGGGGGGCAGCACCGCTCGCCCTATATCGCGCGGCGCCTGCACGAATATTTTCAATCCTATTATCCCAGCGTCCAACTCCAGCACCGCGAGCTGGAAGAGGATACACCCCAGCTGACAATGGATAGCTAACCAGGAACCCAGGGCATCAAGGCACGATGATCGAAACACAATTCACCATAATCAATAAACTGGGGCTGCACGCCAGGGCCGCCGCCAAACTCGCCTCCACGGCTGGCGCCTTTTCCTGCACCATTCGCACCGGCTGCAACGGCAAACTGGTGGATGCCAAAAGTGTAATGTCTCTGATGCTGCTGGCGGCCAGCCAGGGCACAGTCCTGAATTTTGAATTCAATGGCAGCGATGAAAATGACGCCCACGCCGCCGTACAAACCCTGATTGCCGATCGTTTCGGTGAAGATCAGTAGTAGCACCACCCTCCTCCTGCCGATACACTAGCCACCTTTGCAATCCCCAGCGCTCAGGGTACTCTCCGGTGGCAACCAAACCCGACCAACTCTCCCTCCTGGCCAAAATCGATCAAATCATCGATCCGGCCGACCTCAACCGCATCGCCCATATGCTCAACAATATGGCGATTCCGGATATTGCCCACCATATTGAGTCTGCCCCACCCCGCGCCCGCAGAATTCTCTGGGAGTTGCTCGACGAAGAGTTTGAAGGGGAAGTGCTCGGCGAGCTGAGCGAACAGGTTCAGCTGGAATTTCTCGAGGGCATGGACAGCGCCGAGGTGGTGGCGATCTTCGAGGGCATGGACCCCGACGATATCGCCGACATCATCCAGCAACTGCCCGACAAAGTGATCCCGGAAGTCCTCCAGGCCATGACGGAACAGGACCGTCTGCGGGTTGAAAAAGTACTCAATTACAACGAGTACACCGCCGGTGGTCTGATGAACACAGACACCATCACCGTGCGGCCCGACCTCACCATGGATGTGGTGCTGCGCTATCTGCGCCGTCACGAGGAGATTCCCGAGGTCACCGACAACCTGTTTGTGGTCAACCGCAACGACACCTTCCTCGGCACGCTGCCGATCACCAAACTGCTGACCAGCAGCCCCAATATCACGGTGCGGGAAGTGATGGTCACCGATGTGGAGGCCATTCCCGCCACCCTGCCGGACTCCGAGGTGGCACGCCTGTTCCAGCGCCACGACTGGGTTTCCGCGCCGGTTGTTGACGAGGCGGGCAAACTGCTGGGCCGCATCACCATTGACGATGTGGTGGATGTAATCGTTGAGGATGCCGATCACTCCCTGCTCGGTCTGGCCGGCCTCAGCGATGAAGAGGAAACCTTCAGCCCGGTGCGGCGCTCTGCACCGGCGCGGGCCATCTGGCTGTGTGTCAATCTGGTTGCTGCCCTGGTGGCCGCCTCAGTGGTCAATCTGTTTTCAGACACCATTGAAAAGGTTGTCGCCCTCGCCGTACTGATGCCCATCGTCGCCAATATGGGCGGCGTGGCCGGACACCAGACCCTGACGGTGGTGGTGCGCGGGCTCGCCCTTGGCCAGGTCAGCCGCAACAACCTGCGCTGGCTCTTCAACAAGGAATTTATGGTCGGCTGCCTGAACGGCATGCTGTGGGCCCTGGTCATGGGGACTATCGCCTCGCTCTGGTTCGGCGACTACACCATCGGCCTGGTGATTGGTGCCGCCATGGCCATCAATCTGGTCACCGCAGCGGTGGCAGGCTGCCTGCTGCCGGTAATCCTTCAATCCCTGCGTATCGACCCGGCCCTGGCGGGCAGCATGGCGCTCACCACAGTCACTGATGTGATGGGCTTTTTCTCATTTCTCGGCCTTGCCACGGTGTTCTATGCGTAAAGAAGAGTTAGACGACAACGAATTGGACAGTGATGAAGGGCCGAGCAAATCGGCGCTCAAACGGGAAATGACCGCACTGCAGAAGCTGGGCCAGGAGTTGATGGAACTCCCCGATGGACAGCTGGCGCAGGTTCCCCTCAGCGATGAGATCCTGGAGTCGATCAGACTTTACAAACGTCTCCACCAGCGCGAGGCGCGCAGACGCCTGTTGCAACTGATCGGTAAACAGATGCGCAGGGAAGATGTCGAGCAGATCACTGCCGTTGTGGCGGGTTTCAGCCTCCAGGACCAGCGGTTAAACCAGCACTTCCAGCGTCTTGAGAAATTGCGCGAAGTGCTGATCCGCGACGGTGACAGCGCGCTCGCCAAGTTGCTTGATGAGCATCCGCACCTCGACCGGCAACTACTGCGCCAGCTGATACGCCAGGCCCAGCGCGAGGCCAGCACACAGAAACCGCCCACAGCGAGCCGCAAACTGTTTCGCTACCTGCGTGAACACCTTGATAAACCCGCCGTGCAAGGCGCTGCGGCGCACTGATTGTGCTGTGGCATCAGTAAACCCTGGCTGCTCACTCATCGCCTGGTGGATTCTCTTTATCCTTCGCCACCGTCTTGCTGCGGGGCTTTTTTTCCTTGCGTGAAAATGGCTGCAACACCTGCTGATAGCGCCTGGTCAGGGTTTCAACCACCTTGTCCGTCAGCTCCATAGAGGGCAAACCCGTCAAGGGCGCCTTGCCCGCGGACAATACCCGCAAGTACTCCCGCATGCTGTCCTGCTGGGCCAGAAAACCCACCACCTGGCGCTCCAAAAATGGCCCCAGCATGCCCACCATCCTGTCGCCGTAAAAGCGGATCAGCTCTTCGAGCACCCGATTGGTAAGCAGGGATTCGTGGCCCTCTGCCTCCATTTCGGCAATAACCTGCAGGAGTACTGAGCGGGTCAGATCCTTGCCGGTTTTTGAATCGATGACCTGAAAGCGCTTGCGCTCCACCACCATGCGACGTACATCCGCCACGGTGATATAACAGCTGTTCTCCGTGTCATAGATACGGCGGTTGGGATATTTCTTGAGAATTTGCATGTGGCCCGCAATCCATGGGTATTGATTTAACTGAATTATATACCCTTCTCGCGGCTGCCTTGTCACACCCTTGCCACACCCAGCAGCCACACTCACCGCCGTGAGCAGCGCAACCATCGTGACCACTTTTTTGTGCAGCGCACCATAATTTTCTTGACACCGGTTGGCGGCATGCTAATGTAAAGCTGTATTGTGCGTTGCACAAATCCTGTCAGCCCTACAGACATTCGGAGATTCACCATGGCTCTTGGCATTTCCCCCGTCAAAATCAAGGATATGGTCGGCAAGACTGTGTCCACCAATATGAAACTTCTTGAAGCACAAACCCGCTTTGCAGAAGGCTTGTTAAAGCGCAACACCGCCGCCATCGTTGAGATTACTGACGCCCGCATCAGCACCCTCCAGGATCTGACCAGCGTCAAGAGCTTTACAGAACTGTATGACAACACCCTCAGCCTCGAAGGGACTGTGCGCGAAAAAATGCTCAGTCTCTACGAAGACAATACTGCTGCCAGCAAGGAATTCCAGCAGGAAGTGAAGAGCCTGCTGGAAATTGACGAAATGGTCGTCAAGATCAAGAGTGTGTCCGATGACGTCAGCGACAAGGTGAAAACCCTGTCCGAGACCACAGCCGCCAAGGCCAGGGATCTGTCTGACAGCGCCATCGCCAAGGCCAGGGATTTTTCCGACAGCACCCTGTCAAAAGCCAAAGATCTGTCCGATGCAGCTGTCACCAAGGTGAAGGACGTTTCCGGCAGCCTGAGCACTTCAGCACGCAAAACCTTTACCCCTCCCAAGCCGGCTGCCAAAGCACCAGCTCGCAAAGTTGCGGCCAAGAAGGCCCCGGCAGCGGCAAAGCCTGCGGCTGCCAAGCTTGTATCTGCCCAAAAGGCCCCGGCAACCGAGACAACCACGCCGCCTGCAAGCGTATAACCTGCATTCAGCTGCGACCCGACACAGCGCCTCCGGGCGCTGTTTCACTATAAGGGTCTGCACAGCTTGCCACTGCATGCTGAAAGATCCATTAGCACTTGGCGAGAATCGCTGCTATACAGTCACATGACCCAAACCCCGGAGACGCTCCATGGCCAAAAAAGACTTCGACCCCCGCAAATTCCAGTCCTATTTTGAAAAAGTGGCTGACACCAACGTCAAGGCTTTCGAAGCCCAAACCCGTTATTTCCAGAGTCTGCTGAAACGCAATGCGGCGCTGATGTCGGAAATAACAGCCAACCGCGTCAGCAAACTCAAAGACCTCGCCGCCAGCCGCGATTTGTCAACCGCTATCAAAAGCACTTCCGAATCTAATCATCACACCAAAGAAAAAATGCAGCAGCTCTACGAGGAAAATCTGGCCGCCTGGGAAGAATTGCAAACGGAATTGAAAGAACTCTACGCCATCGATAACGACATCATCAGCCAGATGCAAAAATCCACCAAAGGCCTGGTGGCATCTGCCAAAAGCAGAATCAAGGACATGGCCCCCAAAAAGAAGGCCGGTGAAGCAGCACCCAAACCCGCCAAAGTGAAGCCTGCCACCACGAAATCTGTCGCTGCCAGGCCAGCCGCTAAAAAGGCTGCTCCCCGAAAAGCACCAGCCAGCAAAGCCGAGACCTGAAGCCCCCGCGACAAGGCGCCTCATTCACACCCGACGGCCCAGGCAATGCCTGGGCTTTTTCATTAAAGGCGTCTGGATGTAGCAGGCAGGCAAGGTAGCAACACTGCGCCTGTCGAACCTGCGGGATGGGCAGTATACTTTCGGGCTTGTTGAACCTTCGCAACGCCAACCTGCAGGTCTTACATGCGTGCCTTTGTTATCAGAGCCCGATCAGCTCCCACCGAGAGTCAGCAGTTTCTCGCCGCCGTTGGTCGCGAGGCGCACACGGAAATTCTAGCCCACAGCCTGATGAACGGGATATTCGTTGCCCAGTCGCACCGCGCCGATGTCACTGTCCACCTGGTCCTGGAAAGCACCCGCGACTTTTCCCGCACCATCAGTTTTAACGCCAGTGAAATGGGCGCAATCGGTGGATTTCACGAGCAGGCCCTGCTTGGCAAGATCGCCGGGGCGCTGGATGTTTCGCGCGGCATGAGCAAGGAGGAACAAAGAACCATGGAGCCGGGCATTACTGTACGCACCATCAGTTTTGAAAAGCTGGTGCAGGAACTGGCCGCAAGCTACCAACTGTTTGTGATGGACAGAAAAGGCACCCCCATCCGAGAGCAGATATTCGCAGGCAACCCCTGCTTTTTACTCACCGACCATATCCCGATGCCGAAAAAAAGCTTCAACAGCCTGCAAAGGCTGGGGGCGCAAAAAATCAGTCTGGGACCGACAATGCTGTTCGCCTCCCAGTGCATGGTGCTGATTCACAATGCACTGGATATTGCCCAGCACTAGGGTCTGGTTGCGACTCTCCAGATTAGGGCTGCGATATCTGGAGTTATTTCACGGCTTCCTGCACCGCTTCCCCTGCCCTCTCCAGATCCTTGCCGGCACCTTCCACGGTATTACAGGCTGAAAGGGAAAAGACAACAGCAACAAATGCTGCCAGCAGGGCAATACCTGTGATCTTGCGGGGTGCAAATGGTGATTTCATAGCCTGTGTATCCTTGCTGTCGTTATGTCAAAGGGAAAGAGTCAATTCTGCAACAACGCTGCACAGGCAGCTGACTGAGAACTTACCAATACAGTCCTGTGCCCGTAGTCTGTCCTCAACAGTATGGCCCGAAAAGCCCGGCCTGCAACCACCAGCATTAACCAAATTCGCTGGAAACTTTCAGGGCAATATTGCTGCTCTGTGATTGCTGCCAGGCGTTAACCATGGCCGCCACACTGTGTTTATGGGAAAATTCGCCGCTCAGTTTTTGCGAGGGCACAGGTTTGTCTGCAACGAAGAACAGATCCATAAAGACCAAACGTAACAGACACCACAACCGGCTCACCACTGGGCGCGCGCTGCTTATCACTGTTTTTTGCCTGCTTTCAACCGGCTGCGCCATGCTTTCCCCCTCACCGCCCAAGGATCAGGGCAATATCTGTGAAATTTTCCGCGAGCAACCCGGCTGGTACGACTACGCACGCGATTCCGAGAAAAAATGGGGTACACCCATTGGCACCCAGATGGCCTTCATTCATCACGAATCGGCATTCCGCAGTCATGTACGCCCCCCTCGCAAGCGCCTGCTGGGATTTATTCCCTGGACCAGACCGTCCTCGGCACGGGGTTACGCCCAGGCCCAGGACCCGGTGTGGGGCGAATATCAGGATGATGCAGGCAGTCTGCTGGCGCGCCGTTCACACATGAAATATGCCACCGACTTTGTCGGCTGGTACAACCGCCGCACCCACAAGCAACTGGGTATATCGCTGTCCAACGCCGAGCATCTGTACCTGGCCTACCACGAAGGCGCTGGCGGCTACCGGCGTGGTACCTACAAAGGCAAACCCCGGGTCCAGCGCCTTGCCAGGGAGGTGAGTTCGCGCAGCAGCCGCTATCAATCCCAGCTGCAAATCTGTGAAGCTGAATTCCAGTGCCGACACTTCTACCAGATCTGGCCGTTTTGCCGCACCAGTCGTTAACCCTGAGTACCGGCAATCAGCCGGAAGAAAACCCAGGCACTTGGGCTTCGGACAAGAATGTACTGTGACTCAGTGCCGCGACCCTTCCTCAATGATGATCTCCTGCATCACGTGTTCGGCAACCGAATCCTTAGCCACCAGATTGGTCTTTTTCCAGCTGCCACCGGCATACCAGACCTGGGTGATCAAACAGGTCAGGACACTGGATATGGGGAATGACCACCACAGGCCTTCGGCGCCCAGCGCAGTGTGTTTCGACAGGATGTAGGCAATCGGGAATTGCAGCACCCACTGGGAGACCAGGGCAATAATCATGGTCGCCATCATATTGCCGGCTGCGCGAAAAACACCGGTCAGAGCCAGCTGCAGGGCCATAAAGCCGAAACTGAAGGACATGATTCGCACAAAGCGGGCACCCTCTTCAATCACCGCGATATCGTCAGGCACAAAAAAAGCCACCATCTGGCGGGCGAACAGAAAGGTCAGCAAACCGATTGCGGACAGTCCCCCAAACGAGATCCAGGCCCCCAGGCGGGCAATATCAGCGGCGCGCTGGATATTGTTGGCGCCGATGTTTTGCCCCACCAGGGTGGCGATGGCCATCGACAGCCCCATGGCCGGGATAATGGCAAACTGCAGGATATTGGTGCCCACGCCATAGGCCGCCACCGTCAGGGTGCCAAAACTGCTGATCAGGAACACCAGCACCGTGATCCCCAACGCACGAGCTGACTGCTCGATGGAGGCGGGAAAGCCCAGCGCAAAGGCACGGCGGATAAAGGCGGGGTCGGGTATGAAATGACCGAGCCTCACATGGATACCGTATTTGCCGCCAAACAGCACGAACAGTCCGATAGCAGCCGCCAGCCCCTGGGTAACCAGGGTCGCCTGGGCGGCGCCCATCACACCCTGGGCCGGGAGCGGACCCCAGCCAAAGATCAGCAGCGGATCCATGCCAAAATTGAGAATCACCGTACCCAGCACGATATACATGGGCATGGTCACTTCCCCCACGCCGCGCATGACCGACTGGAAGATGGCAAAGCCGAAGGTAAAAATCAGGCCAATAAAGGAATAGCGCATAAAGCCCAAGGCGCCGTCATACACTGCCGGCGTCACCCCCATCAGCTGCAGGATATAGGGCGCACAGATCACGCCAATGCCACCCAGCACCAGCGATGCAAGGGTAACCATCAAAAGAGTTTGCGCCGCCACATGATCCACCATGGCCTGGTTGCCAGCCCCCACATACTGGGCGATCAGGGTAGACCCGGCCACCGCAAAGCCGATTCCCAGGGAAATCAGCAAAAAGACCACCGGAAAACTCACCGACACAGCCGCAACCGCATCACCGCCCAGACGTCCCACCCAGAAGGCATCCGTCAACTGATAGGCCGACTGCAACACATTGGCCAGTACGATGGGGATGGCAAGTATCAGCAGTGAGCGGAAAATCGAGCCTTCAAGCAGGCGTGACGCTTTGTCGGACATGGGTGGCATAACTCCGTTGTTATTTTATTCGGTGCGTACTCTTTATTCAGTCCGTGTTCAATGGAGGATTAACCTGATTCGCTGTCAATCCAATCGCCTACTGAGCCTGTTTGCCGCTCATCAATGCCTTCTGGGCCGCCATAAAATCAGACAGGCTGGAGAGGTCTATCGTGAGCCGCACATCAACGATCCTGCCGGCCTCGGTGAGAAAGCGTGCGGCAATGGGCGAAGCCATCACCTTGCCATTGTCGAGGGTGCCAACCCGGGTGTAAAAAATCCACAAGGCCGACCCTACCACCTTGCCGTCGACCTGTTCCAGGCGGTAATCAGGCATCAACTCATAGGAGAGCTTGTCCCGCGCGATTGACGCTTTGTGGTTGGCTTCCCTGGATATCAAGCCATCCCCCGGCAGCGCCGGTTCGTGGTTCATCTCTACACCGGCTTCAGCCCACACTGCGTCTACCGCGCTGGAATAGGCTTCCGGTGAGGTCAGCGCCGCAGCACAGAGGCTGTTGGCGATTGTGTGGGTTGGCGTCAGCTGCTCCTGGGCAAGCGACTGGAGCGAAGGACAACCACTGTCAGCCGCACCTGCCAGCGCAGGCAGGGTCATCATGGTCAGCAAAATGGCTGGAACAACTGCTTTGATTCGATCAGCAATCATGGAACTCTCCTTACAGGGGCCCACTGGCCCGGGTTGAATAACTTTCGATCAAGGCTGTGAGTTGATTTTTCAACTGAGCCAGGAACGCTCTGGCGTTGCTATCCGTTTCGGCAACAGTGCCCGCGATCACATCTACCAGGGCCGCTTGCAACCCGGCAAAAAAGGCAGCGGGAATATTCAGCAGTTCATGGTGTGGCACGGCATCGGCATAGATGATTTCCACTTCCAGTGGCCGCTCGAACCAGATCATCAGGCAGTACAGTGCTGAATCCACCATCTCCAGCTCCAGCCGCCGTGTGTAGCCGCAGCCGTGCTCGACAAACAACTGCCTGGCCTGCGGGTAACGCGAGTAATACAGCGCCAGGGTTGCCGGGGTGATATCCCCCAGTTTGTCTGCTGCTGCTTCAAGAATGGTTTCCAGCAGCGCCTGTTTGGCAGGATCACTAGCGGGTAATGACATGACGGATTCCACTGCGTTGTGCATTATTGATAGTGGCACACACCGGCTTTATGCCTGCCGGTGCGAGGGTCCGGCGCGAGGGTCAGATCATACGCCAGCTGGCAAAACCGGTGTGTAAAGGCAGGTAAAGTTTAGCGGGTAACAAGCGTTATAGCGGCATGTTGACGAATGACATTTAACGCCTTCAGGTGACTCGGGCCGCCTCATCTATTTTTCTGAACCCCTGTGACATAGTCGCCATGGCAAGTACCGCCACGATCATCAGCACGGCGGCAATGGTCATGGCCCAGGGCGCGCCGATATGTTTGGAACCAAAGGCCAGGGGAATGGTGCCGAGGGGTGCCAGTCCGTAGGACATCAGCGTCATGGTGGTGATGCGGCCGCGCATGCGGTCCTCGGTCATCAACTGCACACCGGTTTGCACCAGCGTCTGGTTGAGCACCGCGCAGGCATAGATGGCCACCATAAACAGGGTACCCATCCAGAACCAGGGCGTATGACCGAACAGCAACAGCAACACGCCCAGCGTCAGGGATGAAACCACCATGGGCTTGACCAGGCTGCCATCCTTCAAAAACGCCATCAGCAGCGACCCGAGCAGACCGCCAACCCCCATCGCACCCATCATGATACCCAGGCCGCTGCCGCTGTGATCCCATACCTGATCGACAAACACCACCAGCAGATTCTGCAGCGGCACCACCAGCAGGGTCGGGATCAGGCCGAAAGTAATACACAGGGCCACCGACTTGTGGCGGTAAAGGTAGACAAAGCCCTCACGGATTTCCCCGAGAAAAGCCCCCTGCCCCGACCCGCTCGGCATGCTGGAGTTGAGATTCCAGGTACAAAACAGCGAAAACAGGTGCAAGCTGATTAAAAAAGCGTAGCTAAAACCCATGCCCGCCACATCCGCCACGATTCCCACCACGGCAGGGCTGACCATACGGGCCACGTTCGCCCCGCCCGACATCAGGGCCGTGGCCTTGGCCACCGACGAGCGACCCACACTTTCTACCAGCATGGCGGTACTGGACGGCATGATGAAAGGAAAGGCGACGCTGGAGGCAAAGGCGCTGAGCATCACAATCTCAAAAGTCAGGTGGCCGCTGATCAGCAAAACCATGATCGAGGTTTCAGCCACCAGAATCAGGCACTGGGCAATCATCATCAGGCGGCGGCGCTCAAAACGGTCTATCACCGCACCGGAAAAGATCGAGGTCACAAACATACAGCCCGCCGACACCAGATTAATCCAGGCCAGGGACATCTCGTCCTCCGTCAACTGCCAGGCCAGCAGCGAGCGCAGCAGAATCGTGGCCGAAAACCCCACAAACATGCTGAAATTGCCGCTAAACAGCCAGCGGAACTGCGTATTGCGCGCCAGCTGACGCCACGGATTGGGGGACTTTTCAACCACTGGGTGGGACATGTGTTCTCTTTATCTGGTCGGCAGAGCGGGCCCTGCACGGCGGCAATTTGAAGGAGGGAGACTATCCGCACTGCGGCTAAGCTGCTGACTGAATACAGCACCCTGACAACGGCAGAAATATCCGCTTATTGTAAGGTAACACCAGCGGCTTCAAGAACCACTATGTATTCCCCCCAGAGTGAACTGGCTGGCATTTCCGGTTGTGGCACAGTAAATGGTGGCCCAGCAGGAACAGCCCTGTCCGTCCACGCACAAATCTGTAGCGAGATTCGCAGGCATGCGACAAAGGTATTCAACGGAATCACCGTTCAACTGTAACAGCGCTAATATCTGATTACTCACCGAGCGGCGCAGTCGAGGCCGATAACCCCCGGAGCGCCGAGTATGTCATCCCGTCAATCAGTGGCAGCCTTGCGGAACGAGAACTGCGCCCTCACCACACCGTGATCACTCGCACCCTCTGTGCCGCGCAGACTGTCGTCTGCCAGGTGGTCGTTGAAAATATCGAGCCGGTCCAGCTTCCACAGGCGATTGCGGGAATTGTCGTAGAGCTCTTCGCTGACGAGGATATGATCCAGGGAGCCATGCACATCCTGATGGATATAGGTGTAATAGACATCGCGCAAGCTGCGTAACTGCTGCAGGGTCTGGGCGGAATACAGTGCCGTATCGCGCCCGCCGACTGACGTCGGCTGCAGAAACTGCGGCTGCTCGGTGAGAATATCGAGGGTGTTTGATTCCTGCCCGTCATTCAGGTCGCCCAGCACCACCACCGGCGTGCGCGAACTTTTCATCGCGCTGGTGAGGATCAGCCGCAGGGCAAGGGCTTCGGCGGTGCGGCGAATGGTCGACAGCGCCGACCCGATGGCCCCGGTGTGGGGCTTGTAGAGCTCTCTCTGCGCCCGATACCAGGGATCACCCGTAACACTGGTAGGCCCCTTGGATTTGAAATGACACACATAGACATGAATCGGCACCTGGTTGCGCCGGGGGCGTATGCGAAAATGCAGGACCGGACGGGAGAACTGCGATATAGCCACAAACATTGCCGCTGTCTGCCGGTCTTCACCCTTGCTTTGCAACCGGAAGGCGGGCGGAAAATCCGTGATCCACTCCGGCTCGCCCTCGAGCATATCGCGCCGCACCGCAGCGGCGCAGACAATCCCCTGGCCGCCATGCCCCTCAGGCACCAGCAGGGCATAATCCCCTGCCATCCCCGCCCCATCAATCGCGCGAGTCAGGGTGTCACGATGCCACAACTCCTGGAAGCCAAACACATCGGCCCGCGCCCGCCGCAGCATCGCCGACGACCAGGCCACCTTGCGCGCCACCGCATCGGCGGACCAGCCCGCGCTGTTGCGATACATGGGCAAGCCCGGTTCGTTGAGGTTGTAGAGGTTAAAGTTGGCGAAACTGACTGTTCTCGACAGCATGGGTGTATCTCCTGTTGAAGTCCTTTTAGCGCCAGCCAAAAATCGTTTAAGACAGTGATGGGTCACAACAAAAGATAGACGATAACAGCGAGGAGGCCAGATCTGAATTGTCCCGGCAATTACTGCCACACTGATTCTGTGCAATCCGGTTTTGCAAGCTCAGGGAACAGTGACAATGACTAAGACAAAGTCGACATCAGGTCATGATCAACAACAGAATCCCGTAGCGCAGCCCTTTGCCGATGGCGATCAACAACAGAGCGGGCAACCAGTGAATGCGCAGCCAGCCTGCCACCAGGGTCAGCGGATCACCGATTACCGGCAACCATGAGAGCAGCAGCACCGGCGCACCCCAGCGCTGCAGCAGTGCCAGACCACGCTGGTGGTGGGCACCCCAGCGCCGCGACAGTGTTGCTGTAGACAGCCAGCGCCCCAGCATCCAGTTGGTCATGCCGCCCAGGGTATTGCCGCTGGTGGCCGCCAGCCACAGGGCAGCCCGGTCTGCTGTCTGGTCCCTGGCGAGATAGAACAGCAGCGCCTCCGAGCCACCGGGCAACAGGGTGGCAGAGACAAATCCGCTGAAGAAAAGACCAACAAGTGACGCGGGAAAATCCATTGGGGAAATCGCTATTCTGGCAAAGGGCTATGCGCCGAACAAATCACCATGGCTGACCTGCTGCTCGCCAGCGGCTGATCAGCGCTCGACCCTCGGCTTTACCGTCTCGCACAGCAGGCGAATCTGTTCCATCGCATCGTCACCGGAGTTGGCCATGGGAATGGCGACAAACTTGCAGATGCCGTTGTCCACATAACGGTTGAGGGTAGCGGCAATGGCATCTGCATCGCCCACGGCAACGCTCTGGCGCGCATCGAAATCGGCGAGGCCCAGGCCCTGAATCGCTGCGGCAAATTGCTGCACCGGCTCGTCGTCCATGGCACCAAAACGGAACGGGATGCCGATGCCGTAGTGGTCATCGTCAATATGCCTGCCGGCAACCAGCAATTCAGCCTTGATGGCGGCGACAATCTCACCCGCCTTGTGCGGCGAGGCAAACTCCCCGTGCCAGCCGGTGGCAAAGCGCGCCGTGCGGCGTATCGCCGCCGGGCTATTGCCGCCAGTCCACAGCGGCAGTACTTTTTGCACCGGCTTGGGGTTGAGGGTGACATCCTTATAGTGAAAAAACTCGCCCTCAAAAGAGACGTTATCCTCGCTCAACAGCCGGCTGAACAGCGCCAGGAATTCATCGGCAAGCCGCCCCCGGGTAGCGGGGTTGCGCCCGGTGCCCTGCCATTCCAGGGCACCGCGCGTACCCACACCGAAAATCGGCAGCAGGCGGCCACCACTAAGAAAATCGATGGTGGCGCACTCCTTGGCCAGCACCAGCGGATCGCGGAAGGTGACCGACAGCGCGCTCATGCCAAACTTCAGATGGCGCGTGCGCCCGGCGAGGGCCGCCATCACCGCCATCGCTTCCAGGCTGCCCTCCGGCGAAATCAGACGGTCGTAGTGCCAAAGTGAATCCACCCCGGCGTTTTCGCAGTAATCGACATACGCCCAAAAGTCATCGGCAGCCTGGGTCATAAAGGGCGGGATACTCAGACCAATGCGAACACTCATATTCTTTCCTCGGATGGCAACTGTCTGAATTGCCGCTTCCACAGTGCGGCGCAATCATGTTTTCGACAGTGATACTGTTTGAAACATGATGACATTTTTTAAGGGTAATGGGTGGCGGTGGGCATTACCTGCTTCGCCGCCACTGAAAGTTACTGCACAAATGAACTACAGATTTTATGTCTATCAGCCACGTTTACTCGGCACGTTCAGACGCAATCTCTGTCACCCTGTTCAACGCATATAGAGATAAGGATATAGCGCAGAGCAAGGAAGCCTCATCAGCTCCCATGATTTTCCCCGCTGGGCGATATAACATGCATCGACAAACGCCAGGGCAATTGCCTTCATACCTCTTGCCATTCTCATGATCACAATAAGCAAAGAAGGGAACAAATGACTCTCAATAAAAACACAATCTCCACGCCAGCGGCCCCGGTCTTTATCAACCTGCCTGCCGATGAGGGGGTTCACGCTGCACCGACGGTGGATATCTGGTATGTCTCATGCAGTCTGTCCGCCGCTGAACGACAGTTCCACACCCAGGTTGTCGTTGTCACTAATTTTGCCGGTCCGGTGAGCACCCACCTGTATATGGTCGAATCAGGTTCACCAAACAAGCGCAACGAAGTCACTGTACATACCGACATCACTGGCATCAGCGCAAGTGCCCTCGATATCCGCCTGCCCAATGTCACATTGTCAGGAACAGCCCAAGGCTTTACGCTCCACGCCGCGCTGGGCGAAGACAGGATGGAGCTTGCCCTGGCCCCCCGCTTTCCGATTCTGTACGCCAACGGTACCGGCATGTTCCCCTACCACGGCGATGCGACCTACCAGTATTCCCTGGCGGGTATGGCCGTTTCCGGTACCCTGACCGTGGACGGCGAACAGCTCCAGGTGGAAGGTCACGGCTGGCACGACCGCCAATGGGCATCCTCTGCCGAGACATTCGGATCGGCTGACGGGTTTATCTGGATGGGGCTGTGTCTCGACAATGGCGACAACCTCAGCCTCTGGGACATCGTCGCACCAGACGGCACACCCTATTGCTGGGCGACAGTGGTAAAGCCCGACTCCACACACATTATTTCACCTGTCGCCTTGAGCGGAGCCGAGGGTGGCACGGCTGGCCGCGGCCCCTGGAGAGTAAATATCCCCGCTATCGAAACGGAATTGGTCGTCTCCCAGGAAGCTATACACAACGAAGCCAGTTTCTATAGCGGGTCCTGCAAGGTCAGCGGTACTGACCGATCTGAGTCTGTGTCAGGATACGGCTTTGTCGATGTGGTGCTGCGTTAGCGGATTACTAACCCCGACTGACCGGAGGCAACTGTTCGCCAGGGGGCAGGCCGATGGCTGCCCGCAAACCCAGCTGGTAACAGTGGGCACTGCCACCAGCATCGTTGAGGCGCTCCAGCAACTCGCCCAGTTCATTGAAGGTTTGCGGAAGGGGTGACAGGGCCAGAGAGCGCTCCAGGTAAGTGCGCGCCTTGCCCCACAACTCGGCCCTGGCACACAGCCGCCCCAGGGTGCGCAGCAAGACAGGGTGGTCGGGGTGGTCCCTGAGCCAGGCTTCCGCCACGGTAAGCTGGGTGCCTGAGTCGCTGTCCAGCAAACCATAGAGATCCACCAGTTCACTCTCCCAGTGTTTGGCCAGGAAACGCCTGAGGCGGGTTTCGGCCTTGTCGGCACTGCCCAGCTTCATCAGCTGACGCACATATTCACCCATCAGGCGGGGATTTTTTTGCAGGTGGCGGGGCAGTTCATTCCAGCGCCGGTCGAGGGCGCCC
>LADM01000126.1 GCA_000961645.1 Gammaproteobacteria bacterium BRH_c0
GAGAGATTATTCCGGCGTTTAAAGGGATTCAGGCGAATATTCACACGATTTGAAAAACTCGATGTGGTGTTCATTTTCTTCATACATTTTGCCCTAATTGCTGACGCATTAATTAGTGTTAACACGCCCTAGCAAATAATTATTAGGGATATTCTTATGACAGACGAAATCACGCGTCGTGACATGCTCAAGCTGGGTGGTAGCGCCCTTGCCCCGTTGGCGATTGGCGGAGGGGCTATGACTGCTTCCCTGGTTTCCGCCGCAGCTGCCAGCGCTACCCCAGTGGCTGACAATCTTGCCTCTGGTGTTTCCGAGGAACCGCGAACCGAAAAACTGATGCGTTTTGTGCGCGAAACCCGCCAGGCATCGCAAATGGCCTCATTGCCCAGTGCCATTCCGGGAGAGGCAGACAGGTTTATCCCTGAACCCACCGGGCTGCTGGGGCTCAAGGCTCAAAATGTGATTGGCTATAGCGAACAGACCAGCGCGCCTACCGATCTTGCTGCCTTTCAGACGTCATTCGTCTCGCTGGCGGAGGGGCCGGTGTTTATCTCCTTTGGGCCGATGATGGCAGACGGTGACTTTGTGGTCGATGAGTGGGAGTCGCAGATGTACTGCTCCGATGGCACGCTTTACAACAACTACTACCTGATACTGCTGCGCTTCGATGGCGACGACCTTATCGACATGCATATGCATCAGGATACGATGCACGTCAACGTTACCTATGGCCAGTTTGGCCCGTCGAAGGCGATCCCTGTCAGGGAGCCCAGACGGCCACGAACAACAACCATGTACCCTGCCGGTGAAATTGAATCGCCATTTGAAATCGTCGAGCAATTTGACCTCAAGCCCGAGTTGATCCGCGATGTGACTCCCGGTGCATCCGGTCCCGCCATTGAGGTTGAAGCGGGGCGCGCTGGCAATAAAGCCCTGATTCAGGGGCTTCGCAAAGCTCTGGCTGCGGGCAGCCAGAGCGAGGTCAACAGCTTTTTCGGCAAAGGTTACAGACACTTTATCGCGGGCGATGCGCCGTTCGGCTGGAACCATCTGCCCTTGCAGGAAATCTATGCGCCGCTGGTTGAGCATCTCGCTTCACCGTTGACGCTGCGCTACGGTCCGGTGCTGGCTGACGATACCCGTGCCTTTGAACAGATGATGAGTTTCGCTCGCCTCGATGACGGCACTGTGTTTCACAACTGGCACGCCTTGGTGCACGAAATTCGCGATGGCAAGATTGTCCAGACCCGCGAGTATCTGGATACGGCGCACGTCTGGGGCACCCTTGGCCGCTGGGCAGATTGGGGCAAGCAGTTGCCCACGGCACCCACCAGGCCGCGCCGTTCAAATCTGCAGGGCATTGCCATGACGGTGCAATACAAGAATAACCAGGCCCCGGATCTGGAGCGCTGGGAGCCATTCCCGCCACTGGATTGAGATGAGGGGGCAGGCGGGTCGTTCACAGGAAAACCGGTCCCCTTGCTGTTGATTTATATCAAGACAGGCCATGCACATACGGCTAGACTCCAGACATACTTCATCCTGAGTGTCTCTATGCGTGTTTCAAGGGTACAACCGCTGCGTTTACTGTGGAGTCAACTGCGACCAGCTGCACTGGCTATCCTGCTCAGCGGTGCAACTGGCCTGCATGCCGAACCGGTATCAAGCGTCGAACCTGTGACCGATACCATGCACAAACTGGCGAGTGATGTGCAGGTGCTGCTGCCCTTGATATACCAGTATGACAAACCGGCAACCCTGACCGACAAAATGCTGGTCAATAACCGGATTGACAGCCTGTTGACCCATGTCGACAAGCTGGCAAGCAGCGTGGCGCCCAGGTCAGCGACTTACCAGATCTCGTATCAGGTGCTGCTTTCCCAGTTGCAACTGGCGCAGCTGGAGTTTGCCAGTGGTCGCGGGGCAATGGGCATGAATCTCCTGCGCAGTGCCACCAGCGTCTGCGCCACCTGTCACACCCAGGATGAGCGAGCGGCAACCTGGCTGACGCCGGACAGCGCCGCGCTGGCTGATGCGTTCATTGCGGGTGAATTCCTGTTTATGACCCGGCAGTACGATGGCGCCTTTAACGCCTATGAAAACTGGCTGCGCCAGCAGAAAACCCTGGAATATGACAAACGTACCCTCACGGCTTTCGAGCGCCTGTTGCTGACAGCATTGCAAATGCAGAAATCACCGCAAGCCATTACGGGCCTGCTGGGTGAATTTATTCAACGCGACAATATCAATGGCTTGCTGAAAAATGACCTGTCGGACTGGGTTGATGGTATTCACGAACTGCAAACCCTGACCAGTATCACCACACATCCAGAACCGGACGCGCTTAAAACCATGGCAACGGATTGGTTGGGCAATGGCGAGAGTGAACCGGTTGGGCGAATTGTGATTCAGGAGTCACGTCGCCCCCGGATTGTCTGGCTGCGCGGCGAGCTGTATCGTGCCTTAACCTACGAAACCGATCCCGCCATGATTGCCGACTGGCTGTACTGGCTGGCATTGAGTGATCGTGTGCTGGAATACCGGTTTTACTATTCACTGGCCGATATGTACCTGAAGCAGTGCATGCTTGAATACAGCGATGATCCGATTGCGCAGAGCTGCTATAGCGAGTACGAGAATTACATTGTCTATTTTTACAGCGGATCAAGCGGTACCCATATTCCCCCTGAAGTAAAAGTGGAACTGGAAAGCCTCAAGCACAAGGTGTTCAATACCGGCGCCTCGACCAGCACGCCACCGGGCGGATAGCGCATAGATCAGAATAGAAGAAGCGCCAGCTCTTTCAGGGGCGCTGATAGAACTCGATCAACAGCGGGTCACCGGCTTTTTCCATGTAGCAAAAAGCGGAATCGGCGCTGAAGCGTTTTGACCAGATTGGCTTATAGCCAATCGCCGTTGCTGCTTCCACCTGGGCGTCGATATCTTCAACCCGGTAGCGGATGTGATGCATACCGCTCAGGCCCCGGTCGAGGAATTCCCGGTGTGGGCTGTTGCCCGATACCAGCTCGATCAGCTCGATTTCCAGTTCGCCGGAATAGCCAAAGGCCATTTTGATTCTGCAGGTTTCGGTTTTGCCGCGATAGTCCGCGTCGTCAACATCCACTTCCATCAGGGTCCAGGGTCCAAACAGGGGCTCGTAGGCAGCCATGGCAGCGTCAATATCCGTGACTACCATGCCGATTTGCTCGATGGGTGGCAGGTCGAGCTTTTGTTGGAGGTTTTGTTGTGTGGTGTTCATGCTAATTACCCGAATCTGTGCTGAATTGAAGAAGCGGGGTAGTAACCCCTTTATGCTGATGTTAGCAGTTGCGGGCAGGGCGGTTCAGATGAAACGGTTCCAAGCTGTCATCTGATGTCCTGTTTTTGTTATGTAGGGCGGTATTGCCTAAATTCAGCAAAGCAACTCAGCCAAGTGTTTCAACCTGGCGGATAGCTGCTTTTAGCATGTCCTGATCCAGCTCCACCACAAACCGTTTAACGCTGGGGCTGAGCATGGCGTTGGCGGTGAGGGTGTCGAGTTCGTCTTCTGTCCAGTCTGTCATGCCAAAATCGGCTAGCTGTGTGGGCAGGCCGATCTGGCGATAAAAATCCAGCAGTTCGAGGATAAATTCCCTGGGTCTTTCCTCCAGTATCAGCTGTACCAGCAGGCCATAGGCCACATGCTCTCCGTGCAATGTGCGCGCGGCGCGGGGCACCATGGGCAGGCCCTTGGCGATGGCGTGGGAGATGGACAGGCCAGCGTTTTCAAAGCCCATGGTGCTGAGCAGCACGGTGGCTTCGAGTAGCGATTCCAGGTCGTCATTCACTTCGCCATTGGCCACCTGGCCTGCCTGCACGGCGGCAATGGCGGGGACCGCGTGGTTGCGGATCAGGTCATAGCAGGCGTTGGCGATGGCGAGGCCGGTGCGGGTGGAACGGGTGCCGTTGGGGGTTTCGCGGCCTGCTTTGTGTACCGCTTCAGCCTCGAATTTTTTCGAGATCGCATCGCCGATACCGGCGAGCAAAAAACGCAGCGGGGCTTTGGCAATAATGGCGGAATCCACCAGCACCAGCTCGGGATTGCGCGGCAGCAGCAGGATTTCGGTGAGCAGGTGGTGGTCGTTGTAGACGGCAATGGCGAGGCTGGCGGGCGCATCGGTGGCGGCGATGGTGGGTACACTGACAAAGGGTGTGCCGAGTGCCAGTGCTACGCCCTTGCCGGTATCGAGGGCCTTGCCGCCACCAAAGCCTACCACCACGTCGATGCCCAGGGTTTTGCCTTGAGCGGCCAGCGCGTCGATAGTGGGGCGGGTCACTTCACCGGGGAAGGTGAGCAGGTTATAGGGCAGGCTGGCGGCCCTGAAGCTGGCTTCGAGCTGGTCGCCAAACAGATCCTTGAGAATCTCGTCGGTGACTACCAACGGCTTTTTGCCAAGATCGGCAGTGGCCTCGCCAAGCTGGCTCAGGCAGCCAGGCCCCTGGATATAGCGTGATACAGCGGAGATGATGCGCAGGTTGTTTTTCATGAATGCTGGCTTTTGTCCCGGGTTGATAAGTGACACTATATCAGTTAATTTGAGCTCGCCAACAGTGCTGGCAACAATAGTGGCCATGCGCAATAACCGAGTACCAGACGATGAAAAAGTGGCAGTGTTTCTTTTGCGGATTTATCTACGACGAGGCGCTGGGCATGCCGGAGGATGGCATCCCGCCCGGCACACGCTGGGCGGATATACCCGATGATTTTATCTGCCCGGATTGCGGCGCAGCCAAAGCCGATTTCGAAATGATCGAGATTGATTAAGCCAGCAACAACTATCCAGAGGGGCAATCCATAATGACAACACTACAGCCCGCACCGATTCCCGATCATGTACCTCCTGAACTGGTCAGGCATTACGATATTTACCAGCGGCTGCATGGCGACGGCGATTTCCAGGGCTGGTTTGCCAGCCTCCACGACCAGGGTTACCCGGACCTGTTCTGGACTACTGCCAATGGTGGGCATTGGGTGGTTACCCGCGGGGCGATCCTCAGCGATGTGCTTACGCAGCCGCAACGCTTCTCCTCCCGGGTGCAGATTGTGCCCCGCGAGCGCTCAATGGCAACCCCACCCTTTCCCATCAGCCTCGATCCGCCGGAGCATACAAAATACCGCGCTGTGCTGAATGGCGCTTTTTCCCCCAAGGTGGTTACCCCGCTGGGAGAAGAGGCGGGCATTCTTACCAACCAGCTGATTGATGGATTTATTGAACGGGGTGAGTGCGAGTTTATGGGGGAGGTGTCGCGTATCCTGCCCATTACTATCTTTATGCGCATGGTGGGAATTCCCTATGAACACAGGGATAAACTCCTTGCCCTGGTGGACGAGATGATACGGCCTACGCAAGTGGAGGCGAACGATGCGGGTGCTGGTCTGGCGGACTACGCGCGGGATACGGTGCGCCAGCGGCGCGCCAGTCCCGGCGATGATCTTCTTAGTCGCCTCTGCCAGGCGACAGTGGATGGCGAACTGCTCAATGAAGACCAGCTAACCGGCATGACGGTGCTGTTGCTGCTGGGCGGACTCGACACCGTCGCTTCGGTGCTGGGATTCACCATGAACCAGCTGGCCCGCCAGCCGGAAAAACGCCGGCAGCTGGTGGAAAACCCTGAACTGATCCCCAAAGCGGTGGAAGAATTATTGCGGCGTTTCCCGGTTTCCAGCCTGGGCAGAATTGTTACTGCGGAGATGGACTTCCATGGTGTTCAGCTGCGCAAGGACGACATGGTGATCACCCCGACCATGGCCCATGGCTTGGATGACCGGGAATTTGAACATCGCACTGCTGTGGATTTCAGCCGCAAGGTGGTTTTTCATGGTTCTTTTGGCAATGGCCCCCATCGCTGCCTGGGGTCGATGCTGGCGCGGGTGGAGTTGCGGGCCTTTTTACAGGCATGGCTGCCGCGCATTCCGGATTTTCGGGTCAAAGCCGGGGTTGACCTGGTGGTGGATACCGGCATGGTCGTCGCATTGCACAGCCTGCCTCTGGAGTGGGGTTCTGAATCGTAGCCGCCAGCTTGAAGCCGATCTGAGCGGCTGGTTTGAAGCCTGTGGGCAAGGTTGCAGGCGGGTTGTGACCACCATTGCATTGCTAGCCATTGCGCGACGCGCTACCGTACGCCCTTAAATGTGCTGGAGACAATTGAATGGAATACCTGCATACCATGGTCCGCGTTTCAGACTTGGATAAATCCCTGGATTTTTACTGCAACAAACTGGGTCTGGTTGAGGTGCGGCGTTACGATGTGGAAGCCGGGCGCTTTACCCTGGTGTTCCTGGCTGCACCGGGAAACAAAGAGTCCGCAGTGCAAAACCAAAGCCCGCTGCTGGAGCTGACTTTCAACTGGGACCCGGAGCCGCCCTACGGCGAGGCCCGCAATTTTGGTCATCTGGCCTTCAGGGTCGACAATATCTATGAAGCCTGCCAGCGCCTGCTGGATGGTGGCGTGACCATCAATCGGCCGCCGCGCTGTGGCCATATGGCCTTTGTGCGTTCGCCGGACAATATCTCCATCGAGCTGCTGCAAAAGGGTGAGCCGCTGGCCCCAGCCGAACCCTGGCAATCCATGCCCAATACTGGCCATTGGTAGCAGGCTCCCTCTGACAAGCCCGAGGCTTGTTGTTGATACGGTACGTTTTATTCGAGAGTGCGTTCGTGCTGAGCTTGTCGAAGCACTGTCGCCAAGGCCTTCGACAGGCTCAGGCCGAA
>LADM01000018.1 GCA_000961645.1 Gammaproteobacteria bacterium BRH_c0
CTGGCGCCGCTGCAGGGATTCCGCCAGTGGCAGTGCGCGCTCGAAATCGGCTTCCTGGAGGAACAGCCTTGTGCGCAACAGATCGGTGGTAAAGGAATCCGCCAGACGCGCCGATTCTGCCTCCCGCAGCAGGTCAGCGGCGCCATTGCGGTCCCCCATATTGAAGCTGGCTGACGCCGCCCCGAGGTAATTGACCGCCGGCATAGTGGACTGGCCCACAGACTTTTTCAGATTGGCAATGGCGCTGGGCCAGTTGCCTTCAATGTAGTCCACGAAACCCTGCATGGTCTGGTTGACTTGTTTGTGTTCGCGACGAGTGGCGCGTCGAGACAACCAGCGCCAGGGCAAGAACAGACCGCGGTAAAGTTTGCGCAGCAGCAGGAACAGCAGGATAAAAGCGATGACCAGCAGGCAAGCTGTCCACAGGCTGGTCTCCAGCACATAACTACCCGCCGATACCAGCACAAAACCCTGTTGCCCCGCCAACAGCGGGTACAGCACGGCGCCCGCCAGCAGGGCAACAGCCACAATGACCAGTATCTTTCTCACTGCAGATCCTCCGCGTCAGCGTCAGCTTCCACAGGGTCCGGGCCAGGGGTGGACTCCTGCTGTTCAACATCCGCTGCCGGATTGGCAGCGTAGCGGTTGTGCCACAGGCGAATATATTCCTGCAAGCCGCGGATTGAAGCGCTCAGGGAAGGCAGCTCCTGCACCACCGACTGCTGTTTAAGCTCGGCGATTTCATCGACAAATACTTTTGATACCGCATCGCTCTCGAAATTTTCAGTTACCCAGCTTGCCGCGCGGTTGAGACTGGCCGCGTAGATACCCTGCTCTTCCCGCAGCAGGGCCAGGCGGGCCTGCTCCAGAACCACCTTGAGGTTGTGGCGCAGAATCTGCTCCTGCTCCTGGGTCAGTAGCGGTTCGAGGGGCACATCACGGCGCTCGATGCGCACCAGCCCTGTCATTTTGACCAGCGCCTGACGGGCGTTGTCGAGCAGGCGCCGATACCAGGGCGCTGGCGCGGCGTCGACCTCAGCGGCTTCCGCTTCAGCAGGGGCAGGCGGCTCGGGAAGGAGGCTGTCAAGCTGGTCCACAGCCTCCACCAGGGCCCCGAGACGCAGGTAGATGCCCTCCCGGTCAACGGCAGCCACCATCCGTACCCGGGTGATATCCTGGGCCAGCGCGCGGCGCACGGCAAACAGTTCGCTATCGTTGAAATCACGCAGGATGCTGTCTGCCGACTCCATCAGAGCCAGGGCATTGACGCTTTGCCGCTCGGTGAGAATGCGCTGGTTGGCAAGGCGCAGCAAATATTCGGCCTCAGCCAGCAGCCAGTCTTCACGACTGGTGGTGGACAGGCTGCGCAGCCGGTCATCGTAGCTGTTAAGTCGCAGTTGAAGGTCGGCGATCTGGCCGCTCAGTTGTTCCTCCAGGGCCTGGCGTGCACGAATTTCCTCTTCAAGGGCGGCTGCCACAACAGTGTCGGTGCTGGCGGGCGCGCTTTGCCCTGCGTCAGGTGCGTCCAGTGCCTGGGGCTGGGTGGATGTTCTGTCGTCAGAAACTCCACTGGCGGAGGAATCGCCAGGCAGGTAGGTCGCCCGCAACTGTTCACCATAGTGGGGCCAGAGGAAATAAGCAGCGGCCAGCAGCGCGACAATAACCACCAGCCAGGCAAACGCTTTCACTGCGCTACCTTTCTTTTTGACTGGCGCCTTAACGCTTGCCGAGGAGGATGCCGGGCTGGCTTTCTCTACTGCTTTACTGGCTGCAGTCTTGCCACTCGCAGTGCCGGGATTGGTGTCTGCGGGGCTGCTTGGCGGATTGCCCGGGGACTGGTCGGAAGCAGTGGCAGGCGAGCCTTGGACCTTGGTGTCCCCGTTGTTGACGGGTGGTTCTGGCGGCGTCTTATTTTTTTCCACGGAGCTATCCTCTGTTACAGGGCGGCAAGGGAGGTAAAAATCCGACCTGAAAAGTCTTGTTGCGGGCAGCACCCTCAATTGCGGTACTGTCTATCAATCTATCAATTGCGGTGCTGCCTATTGAGATGCAGTGTACCAGCCCACAAGAGCCTCGACCATGCTGGCGGGCAGAGCACTTTGCGCCAGTATCACCGTGGCAAAACCCGCCTCTTGAGCCAAATTGGCCGCCGCTTGACTGGGCACCAGTACGGCCAGGGCGGGATTGGATGACAGCCTGTTGCGATCCAGCTGAGCCAGAAAATTCCTCAGCACATCGACACTGTGAGCCACCACCACCTGCACCTCACCGGCCTCCAGCAGGCGGTTGATGGCACTCTGGTGGGCCGTTTCAGACTCGCGCCGGTAAAGCTCGCAAAACGTCACTACAGCGCCGCGCTGTTCAAGCTCCGACCGCAGCTTGTCCCGCCCCCCCACGCCGCGGATGATCAGGATATGCTCACCCTCTACCCTGGCAAAGTCAGGCAGTGCGAGCAATCCTTCTGAGGTGGGATTTTCAGCGGGACAAGCCGCGGGGATTCCCCCGGCAATCAGGGTATTCGCTGTGCTTTCACCCACCGCATACCAGGCTGGCACCGAGGGCAGCGAAGCGGGCTTGTGAATATGCTGAAGGGCCAGACTGGCGGCGTTGCCGCTCACCACAACCACCTTCTGGTATCTGCCGATTGCGGCCAGGTTTCGCAGGGTATCAGCATCGGGTATCAGGGGTTTGATGGCCATCACCGGCAGGGAGAAGACCCTGGCACCCCGCTCGGTCACAAGCTGTGCAAAGGTATCGTTATCGCGCTGGGGACGCACCAGCAGGAGGCTGAGGCCGGCCAGCGGTGGATCGGCTATCTGAGTCATGGACAGGGTTCCTGCTGCCGCCTTCAGCGCCCGTAGATATCGGCCAGAATCCGCGCGGCACCCTGCTGCAGCAGGGATTCGGCTACCGCGATACCGAGGGCTTCAGCGGCATCCGCCGAGTCGCCAGCCTCTGCGCGCAGGATAACCGAACCGTCCACCGCCCCCACCAGCCCCCGCAAGTGGAGATGATCATTGTCCGTCAGCTGCGCATAACAGGCGATCGGCACCTGGCAGCCGCCCTCAAGATGGCGATTCAGGGCCCGTTCAGCGATCACACACACAGCACTGTCGCGGTGGTGCAAAGGTGCCAGCAGGCGCTTCAGTTCAGCGTCATCGGAGCGACATTCAATGCCCACGGCGCCCTGCCCGCCGGCGGGCAGGCTGAGGGTATCGGGGATGCGCAAGCGAATGCGCTCATCCATCTTCAGGCGCAACAGCCCGGCGGTGGCGAGGATGATGGCATCAAACTCTCCGGCATCCAGCTTGGCCAGACGGGTATTGACGTTGCCGCGCAGGTCGCGGATCACCAGGTGGGGATATTTTTCCCGCATCTGGCACTGGCGGCGCAGACTGGATGTGCCCAACACCGCGCCTTGCGGCAATTGGTCGGGGTGGCTGAAACCGTTGGACACAAAGGCATCGGTGGGATCTTCGCGCTCGCAGATTACCGCCAGTTCCAGCCCGGCGGGAAACTCCATCGGCACATCCTTCATGGAATGCACCGCGATATCGGCTTCTCCAGCCAACATGGCATTTTCCAGCTCCTTGACGAACAGCCCCTTGCCGCCCACCTTGGCCAGCGGGGCATCGAGAAACCGGTCACCCTTGGTGGTGAAACCAATGATCTCTACCTGCAAACCAGGATGCAGGGCCATGAGGCGTGACTTGACATCCTCGGCCTGCCACAGGGCCAGGGGACTTTGCCGCGAGGCAATACGCAGGGGACGGTTAAAAGCCATAGAGCTTTCCTTAAAGACGCAGGAGTATTGAGGATTGAACAACGACAAACGATGGCACGCATCTTAGCAGATAGCGCAATGGGACCAAGCGAGGGCTAAATGACTAAAGCTGATCCAGCAGTTTACGCAGGTTGGCAACGTGGCGGCGGCTGACCTGGGGGCGAATATCCAGGCCTGCCAGACGCACATGGTACAGGCCCTCGATATTGCGTTCGAGTCCCTCTATGTGTGCGATGGAAGCCAGGGCATTGCGGTGGATGCGCACAAAACGGTTGCCGAACTCATCCTCCAGCTCCTTGAGGGTTTCATCCAGCAGCGCCTCGCCCTCGCTGAAAAAGGCCGTCACGTACTTGTGATCCGCCTGGAACATGCGGATATCGGCCACGGCGACCAGATCAACACCGCGGCGACTCTTTGACGTGATATGGGTCCGGCCGCCGTTGGCAAACAGCGGTGACTGCTGCAATTCCGCCAGCTGGGCCTTGTTGACCCGTCGCGCACGGTTGAGCGCCGTGGCCAAATCGTCCTGCTTTACGGGCTTGAGCAGGTAGCCAATCGCTTGGGATGTAAAGGCCTCCATGGCGTAGTCATCGTAGGCCGTGCAAAAAATCACCGCTGGCGGAACATCCAGCTCCGCCAGATGCTGGGCAGCGGCAAGACCGTCCATGCCGGGCATCCGTACATCCATCAGCACAACATCGGGCACGGTTTGCTCGGCAAAGGTGATGGCATCCTGGCCATTTCCCACCTGGCCAACCACTGTGCAGCCTCCGACTGCCTGCACCATGCGGTTCAGTCGGTCACGTGCCAGTGGTTCATCGTCAACAATCAGGACATTCATGGTTGCTCGGGAGCCTGCGCCGGAACTGGATAGTTGATACGGGTAATATAGCTGGTATCAGTAACCTCGGCCTGCACAAAGGCCGTTGTCCCGAAATGGGCCTCCAGTCGTGTCTGTATGTTGTGCATGGCCATCCTGTTGCCCTTGTTATGCTGAATGCGTGGATTTCTGGGGTTGATCACATCAATGACAATGCGGTCATTGATACGATTTACCTTGATCGTCACTTCGCCGCCTTCCGGTATTAGCTGTATACCATGATACACAGCGTTTTCAAGTACCGGCTGAATCGTGAGGGAGGGTATCAACACCCCGGAACCGTAGTCACCAATCTCCCACACAGCCCGCAAACGGTCACCGAGACGCAGCTTTTCCAGGGCCATGTAGCGGCGGCTGAGGGACAGTTCTTCCCGCAATGGTACCAGTGTCTGGCTTTCGGTGAGAGCGTGGCGGAACAGGTCCGAGAGATCTTCAACCACACGCTCCGCCTTGCCCGGATCGGAACCGATCAGGCTGGCAATCATGTTCATGCTGTTAAACAAAAAATGCGGACGAATACGCGACTGCATGGCCTGGATACGGGATTCCAGTTCGGCGCGCTGCTGGAACTGCAAACTCTGCTGCAGATAGAGATAACGCAACATCATCGCCGCAGGAATGGCCGCGATTGCCACATATTCCAGCACCACCCAGGCGCTGGAGGCCAGGCTGTGGCGATCGGGAGCCCAGTAGAACCGCGCGCCCTGCACCACCACGCTGCACAACAGGGTAACGAGCAAAATCAGCCCGTAACTGACCAGTGCGCCGCCAACCGAGGTGAACATGGCAATCCTGCGCCGGGCCGTACACAGCAACAGCGCGCTCAGCAGGGATATCCACAGGGTCAGCAGGGAAGTCTGGACCAGAACGCGCCAATCAAAATCATAGAGGCCCTGACCGGCAATCACGATCAGGACTGACAGCAGTTCGCCAATCACCACCACCCCCAGCAACCCCTGCCCACGGCACAGGTCCGGTAACTGGAAATCCGGCACGTTGGGAGAACGCGGCAGCAATACTGGGTGGAATTTTATTTTCAACGTCCATGCCTGGCGGAGACAGCAGCCGCTATAATAACCCGTCTTTGCCCCTCGGCCAGACTTAATCCTCCACAAAACAAGTCCTTCACAAAACAAGCTGTTGAGAACCTTCCAATGAGTACACCCAAGGACACAAACAAATCCTGGGGCGGTCGCTTCAGCGAAGCTACCGACGCCTTTGTGGCCCGCTTTACCGCCTCCGTAGATTTCGACAAACGCCTCTATCGCCAGGATATCCGCGGCTCCATCGCCCATGCCCGAATGCTGGCCAGCGTTGGCGTCCTCACTGAGGACGAACTCAACAGCATTGTTGGCGGCCTCGAAGAGGTGCAAAACGCCATCGAAAGCGGCACCTTCGAATGGTCGCAGGCCCTTGAAGATGTGCACATGAATATCGAGGCGCGCCTCACGGATCGCATCGGCATCACCGGCAAGAAGCTCCACACCGGGCGTTCGCGCAACGACCAGGTGGCAACGGATATCCGCCTCTGGCTGCGCGATGAAATTGAATTGATCGGGCTGGAGCTGGGCCGCCTGCAGGAAGGTCTGCTGGGGCTGGCCGAGCGCGAAGCCGACACCATCATGCCCGGCTTTACCCACCTGCAAACTGCCCAGCCGGTGACTTTTGGCCACCACCTGCTGGCCTGGTTTGAAATGCTGGAACGGGATTATGGCCGCCTGATGGACTGCCGCAAGCGTCTCAACCGCTCGCCGCTCGGTGCTGCGGCCCTGGCGGGCACTACTTACCCCATCGACCGCCACTACACAGCGAGCCTGCTGGACTTTGATGGCCCCACGGAAAACTCCCTCGACTCGGTCAGCGACCGCGACTTCGCCATTGAGTTCTGCGCCTTTGCCAGCCTGCTGATGACCCACCTGTCGCGGGCCTCCGAGGAACTGATCCTGTGGACCTCTGCCCAGTTTGGCTTTATCGACCTGCCTGATCGCTTCTGCACCGGCTCCTCAATCATGCCGCAAAAGAAAAACCCCGACGTACCCGAGCTGGTGCGCGGCAAGACCGGGCGCGTCAACGGCCATCTCATCAGCCTGCTGACCCTGATGAAATCCCAACCCCTGGCCTACAACAAGGACAACCAGGAGGACAAGGAGCCCCTGTTCGACGCCGTCGATACCGTCAAGGACTGCCTGCGCGCCTTCGCCGACATGGTGCCCGCCATCAAGGTGCAGGACGAAAAAATGCGCGAGGCGGCGCGGCGCGGATTTTCCACCGCCACCGACCTCGCCGATTATCTGGTGCGCAAGGGTATCGCCTTCCGCGACGCCCACGAAATCGTCGGCAATGCCGTGGCCTACGGGATTCGCCACAACAAGGATCTGGCCGATATGTCACTGCAGGAATTGCAGGAATTTTGCGCCGATATCCAGAAAGATGTCTTCAACGTGCTGACGCTGGAAGGCTCAGTCGCAGCCCGCGATCATTTTGGTGGCACTGCCCCGGCGCAGGTGCGGGCCGCAGTAATTCGCGGCAGGGAGCGACTGGCACAGCGTGCATTGCCAGTCGATTAACCCGGACAGCAATCCGCCAGCCCCACAATCGGGTCTGCGCAATTGAGGGAAATCCGCCAGCACCGTATACTTCCCGCCATTCACGAATGACGGTCAGGCCAATGCGAACCAATGATTTCCCACGCTCATCCCTGTCGGCCAACCTGTTGCGGGTTGCCCTGCTGGGCTGCCTGATCGGTCTGGCGGGATGCGGCAACAAGGGTGCTCTCTATCTGCCTTCGGCACCGGAAGCACAAAGCGGATCTGAATCAGGAGCGGCAGCACCTGCAGGAACCACTGAGCCTGACGCTGCAGCGTCACCCACGCCTGATTCACAGTGACACATCCATGACATTTGCCATCCAGCGCAATGGGCAACTCCACGGCGAAGACGTTGCCCTCGCCGACATCGCTGCCAGCTACGGCACACCCTGCTATGTGTACAGCCGGGCGGCCATCAGCGCCAATTTTCTTGCCTACCAGAACGCCGATATCCAGCGCCCGCTGCTGGTGTGCTACGCGGTAAAAGCCAATTCCAATATCGCCCTGCTCAATGTCCTGGCGCGCCTCGGCGCCGGGTTTGACATCGTCTCCGGCGGAGAGCTGGAGCGGGTTCTGATGGCCGGGGGAGACCCTGCAAAAATCGTGTTTTCCGGTGTTGGCAAACAGCCCCACGAAATGGTCCAGGCCCTGCAGGCCGGCATCCTCTGCTTCAATGTTGAATCCGAGGCTGAACTGCACACCCTCAACCAGGTTGCGGCTGAACTGGGAACAGTGGCGCCGGTGTCCCTGCGGGTGAATCCCGACGTGGACGCCCAGACCCACCCCTATATTTCCACCGGGTTGAAGGACAACAAGTTCGGCATCGATATCCGCACCGCGCCCGCTGTTTACCGGGCCGCGCACGGCCTTGCCCATATCCAGGTCCGGGGTGTCGATTGCCATATCGGCTCCCAGCTGACCGAGACTGCGCCCTTTCTCGACGCCCTTGATCGGGTGCTGGCATTGATCGACCAGCTAGCCGTTGACGGCATCGCTATCGAGCATCTCGATCTCGGTGGCGGCCTGGGTGTGCGCTACCGGGACGAAAATCCGCCCCACCCCGGCGACTATATCCGCCAGATCGCCAACCGCCTTGGCGACCGCAAGCTGGAGCTGATTCTCGAGCCCGGGCGTTCCATTGTCGCCAATGGTGGCGTCCTGCTGACCCGGGTTGAATATATCAAACCCGGCGACCACAAGAATTTTGCCGTAATCGACGCCGCCATGAACGACATGCTGCGCCCGGCCCTCTACAGCGCCTGGATGGCGATTGAGGCGGTGCAACCGCGCGCCGGTACAGCCTTGCGCTACGATGTGGTGGGTCCGGTGTGCGAGACCGGCGATTTCCTCGGCAAGGACCGGGAGCTGTGCATTGAGCAGGGCGACCTGCTGTGCATGCATTCCGCCGGTGCTTACGGGTTTACCATGAGCTCCAACTACAACAGCCGTGGTCGCGCCGCCGAAGTGATGATCGACGGCGCCAGCCACCACCTGATTCGCCGCCGCGAAACCATTGAGGATCTGGTGCGCGGCGAACAGCTGCTGCCGGAGTGACCAACATGTTGCTGCGCTTTGCCAAGATGCACGGCCTCGGCAATGACTTTGTGGTCATCGACGCCGTCACCCAGGAACTGACCATGACGCCGGAACTGGCGCGGCGCCTGGCCGATCGCCATTTTGGCATCGGCTGTGACCAGATCCTGATTGTCGATCCACCCTCCACCCCCGATGTGGATTTTGACTATCGCATCTTTAACAACGACGGCAGCGAAGTAGCCCAGTGCGGCAATGGCGCCCGCTGTTTTGCCAAGTTTGTGCGCGACCGCCGCCTCACCGGCAAGCACAGCCTGCGGGTCCGCACCAGTGCCGGTATTATCACCCTGGTGGTCGGCGCCAACGGCCAGGTGACCGTGGATATGGGTACACCACTGTTCGAGCCTGCGCAGATTCCTTTCGACGCTCCAGGTCGCGCCCTGACCTATCCGTTGCTGGTCGAAGGGCAAAGCCTGGAGATATCTGCCCTGTCGATGGGCAATCCCCACGCCGTACTGCTGGTGGATAATGTCGCCACCGCTCCGGTGGCGACCCTTGGCCCGGCCATTGAGAACCATCCGCGGTTTCCCGAGCGGGTCAACGCAGGCTTTATGGCTATCCGCAACCGCGACGCCATTGATCTGCGTGTCTATGAGCGTGGCGCAGGTGAAACACTCGCCTGCGGCACCGGCGCCTGCGCCGCTGTGGTTGCGGGCATATCGCGGGGACTGCTCAATAACAGTGTCGAAGCCCATCTGCGCGGCGGCATACTGACCATTCACTGGTCCGGTCAGAACCCATCCGGCGGCAGCTCGCCGGTAATGATGACCGGCCCGGCCACAACCGTATTCCAGGGGCGAATCAGGCTATGAGCGAACGCTATCAAACCCAGGAGGAGCTGCGCGAAGAGGAAATCGTCAAGAATTTCCTGCTCTCCCATCCCGACTTCTTTTCCCTCCACCCGGAGATGCTCGAAGGCCTCGCACTGCCTCACGACACCGGCAAGGCTGTCTCCCTGGTGGAACGCCAGGTATCGGTGTTGCGCCAGCGCAATGTGGAGCTGCGCCACCGCCTCAACCAGCTGCTGGATACCGCCCACAGCAACGACAACCTGTTTGAAAAAACCAAAACCCTGGTCCTCCACCTGCTTGAGGCAGACAGCCTCCAGCGCCTGATGGAAGTGCTCTACGACCAGCTGCGCGAGAATTTTGAGATACCCTCCTGCAGCCTGCTGATCTTTGCTGACAGCCAGGACACCGCACAGGGCCCGGCACGGGTGGTGGCGGAAGAACAGGCCCTGAGCCAGATAGGTGGGCTGCTGCGCAACAGCCGCCCCCAGTGCGGGGTACTGCGCCCCGATGAAACCCGGTTTTTGTTTGCCGAACAGGCCGATAAAGTCGGCTCCGTTGCCGCCGTGCGGCTCGGCGGCGAGCGTCCTTTCGGTATTCTCGCCCTCGGCAATCCCGATTCGCGCTACTATCAGTCCAACAGTGGCACGCTTTTCCTGAGTTATATCGGCGAGGTGTTGCAGCGCCTGATTCCGCGCTTTTTATAGGCTAGGCAGATTATCCATTCAGTGGACACCCTATGGCCGCAGTATTGTTCGAAACAGAAATACAGGCCTTTATCCAGCACCTCCGGATAGAGAGGAATCTCTCACCCCATACCCTTCAACATTACGGTCGCGACTGCGTCCGCTTTGCCAGCTGGTGCGATGAGCACAGCGTCAGCCAGCTGCAATCGGTCGACAGCCAGCATGTGCGCAGCGCCATGGCGCAACTCCACCGCCAGGGTTTGGGAGGGCGCAGCCTGCAGCGCTGGCTGTCATCCCTGCGCACATTTTTCCACTTCGCCATCCGCCGCAAATGGCTGTCGCACAACCCGGCCCTCGGTGTGCGCGCGCCGAAAAGCCCGCGCCAGCTGCCCAAAACCCTCGATGCGGATGAAGCCTCGCGCTTTGTGGATCTGGCCGGGGACGAGTGGATCAACCTGCGCGACCACGCCATGCTGGAGCTGTTCTACTCCTCCGGCTTGCGCCTGTCAGAACTGGTCAACCTTGAACTGCCCGCCCTCGACCTCGCCGAAGCCACTCTGCGGGTGACCGGCAAGGGGGGCAAGGAGCGTCAGCTACCTATTGGCGCCCACGCCCTTGCGGCTATCCGCGCCTGGCTGCCGGTCAGGTCGGGCATTGCTGCCGCAGGCTGTCTCGCCCTGTTTGTCAGCCAGCGCGGCACCCGGCTTGCCGCGCGCAGCATCCAGGATCGCTTTTACAAACTCAGCATCAGCCAGTCGATGCAATCGCGCATTCATCCCCATATGCTGCGCCACTCCTTCGCTAGCCATCTGCTGGAATCGAGTGGCGACCTGCGTGCGGTGCAGGAACTGCTGGGACATGCCAACCTGTCCACCACCCAGATTTACACCCACCTGGATTTCCAGCACCTGGCCAAGGTCTATGACAGCGCCCACCCCCGCGCCCGCAAAAAGCCCGGCCCGGCATCCTGAGTCATTACTGCCATGCTGGCCTGGCGAATTTCCTTCTGTTTGCGCTGTCTGACTGAGCTGTGTCCCACCATTCACCACTGCGGAACCCTGCCATGAAAAAATCTCTTGTTGTGCTTTTACTCAGCAGCACCTTCCTGATTGGTCTGCCCGCGACCGCTGACAACGACCAGCTGCCGCGCAATCTCACCACTACCGGCGTAGGCGAGGTCAAAGTGGCGGCTGACAAGGCCGTCGTGCGGATGCAGGTGGAAACCATTCACCGCTCCGCCAGCAGCGCCAAATCCGAAGTCGATAACCGGGTCAATGTGCTGCTCGACAAGCTCAAATCCATGGGCCTACGGGAAAAGGACATCATTGCCTCCAGCCTACGCATCAATCCCAATTTTGAATACCAGGATCAGAAGGCGGTGTTTTCCGGCTATCAGGCCTCGCGGGATGTGGTGGTAACCCTGCACAAACTGGCGGATTTGAATACGCTGCTGGATGCTGCGGTAGAGAGCGGTATCAACCAGATCAACCAGATTGCACTGGAATCATCCGCGGCGGACAAACATCGTGAAGAAGCTCGCAAGCTCGCCATCGCTGATTCCAAAGCCAAGGCAGAGAGCCTGGCGGCAGCCTATGGGGCACAGCTGGGGCCCATCTACTCCATCAACTACCAAAGCAGTCGCCCCATGCAGGCACCGAAAATGGAAATGGCGCGCTTTGCCTCGGACAGTAGCGGCGGCCAGTATCTGCACGATGAAATCACCTTTGCTGACTCCATTGCGGTGGTTTTCGAGCTGATCATTCCCCACTGAGCCAACCCTGACAGGCACAATGTGCCACATAAAAAAACGCCCCGACTCGGGGCGTTTTTTTATGTGGCAGGTTTTACCCTGAAACTACACGGCATCGGAACCGGTTTCACCGGTGCGGATACGGATAACTTCTTCCAGGCTCGAGATAAAAATCTTGCCGTCGCCAATCTTGCCGGTATTCGCTGCTTTGGTGATGGCATCCACCACACCATCAACCATGCTGTCGTCGATGGCGATTTCCAGTTTTACCTTGGGCAGAAAATCCACCACATACTCAGCGCCGCGATAAAGCTCGGTGTGACCCTTTTGACGCCCGAAGCCTTTGACCTCGGTGACGGTAATACCCTGTACGCCCACTTCGGCCAGAGCCTCGCGGACATCATCCATTTTGAAGGGTTTAATAATTGCCGTGATCAGTTTCATGATTACCTCGTAAACGGAGAGACTTTTGCCCTAGGGAAGATACACCGGTTGCTGTGGAATTGCATCATTTGCGACAACAACTTGGGGCTGCAAACTACCACAAGCAATGATGCCCACACCTGACCCTGGGCCTATGTAGCCTGGTTGCCGCTCTGATATTCGTAAATTGCGAAGGATAAAGACACTAGAATAAAAAAGGCCGGAGGTTGCCCCCCGGCCTTTGATATCAGTCGATCATGACGCGCTTACTTGGAAGAAACAAATTCCGGATAAGCTTCCATACCGCATTCGGACAGATCCACACCATCGTACTCGTCCTGCTCGCTGACGCGGATACCCATCACAGCCTTCAGGATGGCCCAGACAATCAGGCTGGTCACAAAGACCCAGACAAAGATGGTGACGATACCCAGCAACTGACCAACGAGAGTGGCGTCGGCGTTGCTTGACAGACAGACTGCCAACAGACCCCAGATACCCACTACGCCGTGGACAGAGATGGCACCGACAGGATCATCGATCTTGATCTTGTCCATGAAGATCACCGCGAAGACAACCAGCACACCGCCAACAGCACCCACCAGAGTGGCCGGGATGGCAGTCCAGTTCAGAGGCTCGGCAGTGATCGCCACCAGACCCGCCAGGGCGCCGTTCACTGCCATGGTGAGGTCAGCCTTGCCAAACAGGAAGTGAGCTGTCAGCAGTGCCGCCAGCAAGCCACCGCAAGCCGCAGCGTTGGTGTTGACGAACACGGTGGAGACGGCATTGGCTTCGTCGATAGTGGACACCATCAGCTCGGAGCCGCCGTTAAAGCCAAACCAGCCCATCCACAGGATAAACATACCCAGGGCGGCGAGAGGCATATTGGCGCCGGGAATCGCTACCGCCTTGCCATCCTTGGTGTATTTGCCCTTCCGCGGTCCGAGCAGGAGCACGCCCGCCAGCGCTGCTGTGGCACCACAAAGGTGCACGATACCGGATCCGGCAAAATCCTGGAAACCGGCAGCATCAAGGAAACCGCCACCCCATTTCCACATACCCTGCATGGGGTAAATGAAACCGGTCATGACGATAGCGAAGGCCAGGAATGCCCACAGCTTCATACGCTCGGCAACTGCACCCGAGACGATGGACATCGCCGTGGCAACGAACACGACCTGGAAGAAGAAGTCGGAAGCCCCGGAGTAATAGGTATCACCACCGCTGGCAAGAACCTCTTCCGTAGTGGCATTGGCGATACTGTTGCCGAACCAGGCATCAGGGAAAATGCCTCCTTCACTGCCACCATACATGATGGTGTAGCCGGTGAGCAGGTACATGGTACAGGCCACCGCATACAGGCAAACGTTTTTGGTAAGAATTTCAGTAGTGTTTTTGGCGCGCACCAAGCCGGATTCCAGCATGGCAAAGCCTGCGGCCATCCACATCACCAGAGCGCCTGACACGAGAAAATAAAATGTGTCCAGGGCATACTGCAGGTTGACGATATCGTTTTCCATTGTGAACTCCCAATAGAGTGATTGTGCTTATATGGCTTCGTCGCCGGTTTCACCGGTGCGAATTCGAATAACTTCCAGCAGGTCGGAGATGAAAATCTTGCCATCACCAATCTTGCCAGTGCGAGCAGAGTTGAGGATGGCTTCCACCGCCCCTTCCACCATGCTTTCCGGAAGCGCCACTTCAATTTTTACCTTGGGCAGAAAATCGACAACATATTCAGCACCACGATAAAGCTCTGTATGTCCTTTTTGACGACCAAACCCTTTCACCTCAGTTACCGTGACGCCCTGAACACCGATCCCAGCGAGGGTTTCACGCACGTCGTCGAGCTTGAAGGGTTTGATCACCGCTGTGATCATTTTCATAGGATTCTCCTATCATTTGGGTTTTGCCTCCGGACAGTGACCTGCCCGGCGGCGTCAGGCCTCTGTTTTATTCGCCGATGGGGATGCTGTAGGAAGCAACAAATTTCAAATCGTCATCATCGGTCTCGTCAGCGATAAACTGGCTGATGGTGAAGGCCAGGTTATCGTTATAGGAGTAGGTCAGGTTGAGGTGAACAGGGTCATCGCCACTGACGTTGTCGTGTTTGCCCAGCAAAACAGCGAACTTGCCGAACTCGGCGCCGAGAGTGTAGTACTCATAACCGGCAGCACCGGCGACGTTATCGTAGTAGGCAAAGCTGAACGGACCATAACCCAGGCTCAATACCACATCGGTCAGATCGCCGAAATCGGTTTCACCGTCGGGGGTGTAGCCAGCGCCGGTGGGGTAGTTGTAGTTCCACACGCTGAGGTCGATGGAGAAACCACCCAGCTCAACACCGTAACCGGCATACAGGTCATATTCTGAACCTGCTGCGGTATCGCCTGAGGAACCCCAGACGCCAGCGTAGGCGCCACCAGCACTGGCATTGATGTCACCTGAAACTGCAGGGGTACCTGACCCCAGGTCATAACCACGCCACAAATAGGTGCTCGCTACAGCGGCAGAAGCAGAAACTTCCACAGCAGCAGCATTACTTGATACAGCCAAGCCAGCCGTTGCAAGCACCACAGCAGCCACTGAATTGCTCAATACTTTCCTGGTCAATTTCATCGGTTTCTCTCCTCGATACATTTGTTGTGTTGTGTCAAACCCGCAGATTTAATACCTACATCTGTCTAACACACTGAACATAAGCAAAACCGGTGCCAACTCAATTTTTCCTTTTTTTTACATAGAGTTAGCACAAATATCGAGTTTCAAATCCGGACAGAGCCTGATGACCAGGGGTGATCGCACCAAATCGGTGCGAACTTTACTTTCAGGCATAAAAAAAGCGCCTGAATCAGGCGCTTTGGGTTGATGGCAGTATCGATCACTCTTTTTCGAGTTTTTCCATTCTGTCCTGCAAAGTCTTGAGCTGCTCCCTGAGCAACTGGATTTCCTTCTCGGCAGCGTCATTGTTGTTGCTGGTTGTTGCGGCTGGACGGAAGTTATCAAAGCCATCAAAACCGCCCTGGCGGGTATTCATGGGCTGAAAGCCGGTAAACTGGCCGCCGACAAACAGCTGACCGTAGTTGCCTGCCTCACCGCCATCCCCTGCGGCACCACTGCGACCACTGCGACCACCCGACACCCACTTTTGGGTACCTGCCAGGGTTTTGGCGTTGATGTACTGGCCATCGGACCCTTCGCCACCTTCACCGCTTTCGCCACCCTTGCCGCCTTTACCCGGCTTGACTGACACCCGCACACCGGCTATCAGTGCGCCAATATCCTTGTCGCCATCCAACGTGCTGACGCTGACAACCACGTTGCCGCCGTCACCACCCACGCCACCTGTACCCCCGCTGCCACCATTGCCGCCGGTGACCGGATTGCAGTTGAGAATCCTGCCCGCTTTCTGACCCTGACCACCGGCACCGCCATTGCCACCGTCACCGCCATCGGCGATGACCTGCAGCCCGCCGATCTTGCGTGCATCCAGGCCCAGGTAGATATCGAGGCCACGCCCGCCGGGCGCACCGGCTTCGCCACTGGTACCACTCTTGCCGGATCGACAGGCATCCGCAGGCTCTTCGTAGGATTGCCCCGCAGCGCCGTCGCTACCCGCGCTGCCTGCGGCGTGGATAACCACACCGTGGCCAACTGTCGCATCCTTCGCCAGCAGTTCCCAGTGGGTCACACCCTCGGCAAAGCGAATGCTGGCCTTGTCACCAATCACCAGCTTGTCCACATTCATGCTCATATTGTCAGCTGTGACAGTGTAGGTTTTACCGCCGGGGATAATTAATTCACTGGCCGTCGAGGGCAGCGCCACCGACAGGGCCAGCAGACAAAATGCGAGCGGCGCAAACGATTTTTTCATGGATGATTCCAACGCTGGGTGGGGGGCTGATTGTAGCAATATTTAGCAGGGGGGTTAAATCAAGGCTCAGACACTCATCATGCCGCGCACCTGCTGCTCGTCCATCTCGGCACCTTCACCGGAGAGGATCACCGATCCGCGATCCATCACTGCGTAACTGTCGGCCAGATCGCGGGCGAATTCGAAGTATTGTTCCACCAGCACCACAGCCATATCGCCGCGCTTGCGCAGGGTTTCAATGACTCGCTGGATATCCTTGATAATCGACGGCTGGATACCCTCGGTGGGTTCATCGAGCAGCAGCATACGCGGATTGGTTACCAGCGCGCGGGCAATGGCCAGCTGCTGTTGCTGGCCGCCGGACAGGTCGCCACCGCGGCGGTGCAGCATTTCCTTCAATACGGGAAACAGGAAATAGATTTCGTTATCGATAAAGCGTTCGGCGCGGGGCAGGCAATTGAACCCTGTTTTCAGGTTTTCCAGCACAGTGAGCTGGGAAAAAATCTCACGCCCCTGGGGGACATAGGCGATACCGGCGCGGGCACGGTCATAGGGCGCCAGACGATTGATCGGCTTGCCTTCCCAGAGAATCTCGCCAGCAGCAATGGCCTGATGGCCGGCGATGGCGTTCAGCAATGACGTTTTACCCACGCCGTTGCGACCGAGAATACAGGTGACACGGCCTTTTTCCGCCACCAGGCTGACGTCCTTGAGCGCCTGGCTGGCACCGTAAAAAAGGCTGATTTGATTCACTTCCAGCATGATTATCGCCCCAGGTACACTTCGATGACGCGTTCGTTTTTTTGCACTTTGTCGAGCGGACCTTCCGCCAGCACCGACCCTTCATGGAGCACCGTCACAGTCGCATTGAGGGAACGGACAAATTCCATATCGTGCTCAACCACTACCACCGAGTGGGTTCCGGCAATGCTTTTCAATAGCTCGGCAAGATGGGCTGTCTCTTCATCGGTCATCCCCGCCGCGGGCTCATCAATCAGCAGCAACTCGGGACTCTGCACCAGCAGCATGCCAATTTCGAGGCGCTGTTTTTCACCGTGGGCGAGTGCCCCCGCCAATATGGAGCGGCGCGGGCCGAGACCGATAATCTCGAACACGTCGTCAATGCGCGCACGGCCCTGTGCCGAAAGGGTAAAGAACAGGCTGTCCCACACCCGACGCTTGCCCTTGAGTGCCAGTTCAAGATTTTCGAACACGCTGAGGGTTTCTACCACCGTGGGTTTCTGGAACTTGCGGCCAATACCCATATTGGCGATTTCCGCTTCGCTGTGGCGGGTCAGGTCCACTTCGTTGTTGAAATAGACATCGCCGGAATCGGGGCGGGTCTTGCCGGTGATGATATCCATCATGGTGGTTTTCCCGGCGCCGTTGGGGCCGATAATGGCGCGCAACTCACCGGGCTTGATCATCATGTTGAGATTGTTGATGGCCTTGAAACCGTCAAAACTTTTCGACACACCATTCAGATAAAGAACTGTTTTTTCCTGGAGCGAGATATTGGTGACCATGATTACACGCCCTCAGTGCTAGTCTTGCTGACGCTGCCAGACCGGGAAAAATACTTCGCCAGCTTGCCGTCCACCAGCAACCCCTTCACCCCTTTGGGTAAATAAAGTGTGGTAACCACAAACAGTCCGCCCAGCAGGAACAGCCAAAGATCGGGGAAGGCACCGGTGAAATAGGTTTTACCGTAATTCACCAAAAATGCCCCGATCACCGCACCGTACAGTGTGCCGCGACCGCCAATGGCCACCCAGACAATAATTTCGATGGAATTGATCGGCGAAAACTCACCGGGATTGATAATGCCCACTTGCGGCACATACAGTGCACCGGCAATACCGGCGATAACCGCCGACGCCACAAACACAAACAGCTTGTAGTGCTCAACCCGATAACCCATAAAGCGCGTGCGGCTCTCGGCATCGCGCACCGCCACCAGCACCCGGCCAAATTTTGACAGTGTCAACCATTTGCAGAAAATGTAGGCGAGGGCCAGAATCAGCCCGGTAATCACAAACAGTGCACAGCGGGTGAGATTGCTTTGCAGATCAAACCCCAGCAGATCCTTGAAATCCGTCAGTCCGTTGTTGCCGCCAAAGCCCATTTCATTGCGGAAAAACGCCAGCATCAGGGCGTAAGTGAGCGCCTGGGTAATGATCGACAGATACACCCCCGTCACCCGCGAGCGAAACGCCAGCCAGCCAAACACAAAGGCCAGCACGCCCGGCACCAGCATCACCATCAGGGCGGCAAACCAGAACTGGTCAAAGCCGTACCAGAACCAGGGCAGCTCCTGCCAGTTGAGAAACACCATAAAATCCGGCAGCAGCGGATCGCCGTAAACGCCGCGATCACCCACCTGACGCATCAGGTACATACCCATCGCATAACCGCCAAGGGCAAAAAACGCACCGTGCCCAAGGCTGAGAATACCGCAATAACCCCAGATCAGATCCACCGCCAGGGCCAGCAGAGCATAGCTCAGATATTTACCCAGCAAGGTGATGGTGTAGTTGGAGACATGAAAAGCGGAATCCGCTGGCACCAGCAGGTTCAGCACTGGCATCACACACACCAGCAGTGCGATGGCAAGCAAAAACCAGCGGGTGGATTTTTCTTCAAACAGTTTTACGACTATAGGTCCTGACAAAGCAGTCCCTGAAACAGTATCGGTGGTCGCCATGATCAATCCTCTATAAACCGGCCTTTAATGGCGAACAGACCGCGCGGCCACTTTTGAATGAACAGGATGATAAAGACCAGGATCAGAATTTTGGCCAGTACCGCCCCCGCCATGGGTTCCATAAATTTATTGGCAAGCCCCAGTGACATGGCTGCGAACAGGGTACCAAACAGATTGCCTACCCCGCCGAACACCACCACCATAAAGGAATCGATAATATAGGCCTGACCAAGGTTGGGCCCCACATTAGTGAGCTGGCTCAAGGCAACACCGGCGACACCGGCAATACCCGAACCCAGGCCAAAAGTCATCGCATCTATCCAGCCGGTTTTGATACCCATTGAGCTGGCCATTTTGCGATTCAGGGTGACAGCCCGCATTTGCAAACCAAAGCTGGTTTTTTTCATCAGCATGATCAGCGCAAACAGCACCATAAAGCTGAAAATAATGATGTACAGGCGGTTCCAGGTGAGGGACAGCATACCGTTTACTGCCCACGAACCGCTCATCCAATCCGGGGTGATCACGCTGCGATTGAGGGGTGAATAGATACTGCGCACCAGCTGCTGCAACACCAGGCTCAAGCCAAAGGTTGCGAGCAGGGTTTCCAGTGGCCGACCATAGAGATGGCGGATTATCAGCCGCTCGATCAACACGCCGGTCAGGCCCGAGACGATAAAGGCAACAGGAATGGCCACCACAATCGACAGGCCGATCAGATCCGGCATCAGCAATTGCACTGTGTAGGTGGCGTAGGCGCCGATCATGATCATCTCGCCGTGGGCCATATTGATCACGCCCATCACACCAAATGTGATGGCTAGCCCAACAGCAGTGAGCAGCAGTACGGAACCAAGGCTGACGCCAAAAAAGACATTTTGCATCAGCTCATAGAATGATTTTCGCGTGGTTAATTTTTCCAGGGCAGTTTCCGCCGCCTCGACCAAAGCCTGATCCTTTTCGATGTAATTGCCGTCACCATCCTTGAGGGTGTATCTGGAGACGAGATTGATGGCATTGCTGTCGGTGGCCTCACCCAGCACGCTGATAGCGGCTATGCGGCTTTTCGAATCGCTGTCTTTGGTGGTCACCACAATGGCGGCACGGGCAACATCCAATGCCTCGCGCACAGCGCTGTCGGTCTCTTCAGTCAACGCTTTCTCCACCAGCGGCAACAACTCGGGAGAGGGATCGTTGACGATACTGCCCGCTGCGCGAATGCGCCGCGAGGGTTCTTCTGCTTTGAGTTGAAAGCCTGCAACAAGCTGCTTGAGCTCTCCTCTCAGAGAATTATTGATAGTGATTTTTTTGACTTTACGCTTGCCGATAACACCGAGATCCTCACCGCTGACGGCATCCTGCAGGGCCAGACCGCCATCCGCCTTGCGGCCAAATACTACCAGCCCGTCACTTTTGCGACCATACAGGTCACCGCTCTGGATCGCCTGCAAAATCTCCAGGCTGTTGTCGGCACCACTGTCGGCAATCTGTGTAAAAAGCCGGGATTTTTCACTAAAACTGGCCTTGGGCAGCGCGCTCAGGGCCTGCTGCAAAGCGTCGTTGGCAAAGGCTGCGTTGGCACAAAACAGGGTCAACAACACCAGCATTATTTTATTGAAGTTACGCATAATTCAGTCCGTAAAAACCCGGGCCCGAAGGCCCGGGTATTATGTCAGGCGAAAAACTATCGCTTACTGGTAATTTTTCGTCACGGGTAACGGCTTACTCGTAATTTTGTCCTGAACACTTGCCGGTTTTGACATTGAAATTACCGCAGGAAAGCGGCGCCTGCCAGTCAGCGGTGATGTCCTTGCTGGTGGGCAGGAAGTCTGACCAGGCATCGCCCGCTACTGTGCCAGAGGTTGACCATACAACTTCGAACTGGCCATCGTCCTGGATTTCACCGATCAGCACCGGCTTGGTGATGTGGTGGTTGGGCATCATCGCCGCGTAGCCACCGGTCAGGTTGGGAACCGTGACACCGATAATGGCATCGGCCACTGCGTCGGTTTCAGTAGTGCCAGCCTTGGTGACCGCATCGGCCCACATCTGGAAACCGATATAGTGGGCTTCCATCGGGTCGTTGGTAACGCGGTCTTCACTCTTGATAAAGGCCTGCCAGGTTTCGATAAACTCATCGTTGGCGTCGTTTTCAACACTCATGAAGTAGTTCCAGGCAGCCAGGTGGCCAACCAGGGGCGCAGTGTCGATACCGGATAGTTCTTCTTCACCCACTGAGAACGCAACCACGGGGATATCCGAAGAAGAAATGCCCTGGTTGCCCAGCTCTTTGTAGAAAGGCACGTTGGCATCACCGTTGATGGTAGAAACCACTGCAGTCTTTTTACCGGCAGAGCCGAAGGTTTTAATGCTGGCAACAATGCTCTGCCAATCGGAGTGACCGAAGGGCGTGTAGTTGATCATGATGTCAGCTTCGGCGACGCCTTTGGCTTTCAGGTAGGCTTCGAGGATTTTGTTGGTGGTGCGGGGATACACATAGTCAGTACCCGCCAGAACCCAGCGCTTGACACCCTGATTCATCAGGTAATCAACAGCGGGAATAGCTTGCTGGTTGGGTGCAGCACCGGTGTAGAACACGTTTTTGGAAGACTCTTCACCCTCGTACTGAACCGGGTAAAAGAGCAGGCCGTTGAGTTCTTCAACAACAGGCAGAACGGATTTACGGGATACGGATGTCCAGCAACCAAAAATGACATCCACTTTTTCTTTTTCAAGCAGCTCGCGGGTTTTTTCTGCAAACAGCGGCCAGTTGGACGCCGGGTCTACAACAACGGCTTCGAGTTGCTTGCCGAGCAGGCCACCCTTTTTGTTTTGCTCTTCCACCATCATCAGGATGGTGTCTTTCAGTGTTGTTTCACTGATGGCCATGGTGCCGGACAGTGAATGCAGCACACCTACCTTGATGGTATCGGCTGCCTGGGCAATGCTCGCACCAAGAGCC